>SHBL01000001.1 GCA_004321845.1 SAR86 cluster bacterium
TTGATGAGAAACAAAGGTGTAACCTTTTTTTGCATCTTCAAATTCTTTTTCCTGAAGTTTGACATAAGCTGTCATACCGTCTGCTACATATTCATTAGCTAAGTTAAACATGCCGTGCCACATTGAATGTATACCAGCTAAAGTTATAAATTGAAATTTATAGCCCATTGCTCCAAGCTCTTTTTGGAACTTAGCAATAGTTGCATCATCAAGATTCTTCTTCCAATTAAAAGAAGGTGAGCAGTTATATGCCAACATAATTTCTGGGTGGTCTTTCTTAATTGCTTCTGCAAAAGTTTTAGCTTGTTCAAGATCTGGTTTAGACGTTTCACACCAAACAAGATCAGAATAGGGTGCATAAGCTAAGCCTCTAGAAATTGCTTGATCAAGACCTGCCTTGCTTCTAAAAAAGCCTTCTGATGTTCTTTCGCCAGTTAAGAAAGGCTTATCATTTTCATCCACATCAGAAGTTACAAGATCTGCTGCATCAGCATCAGTACGTGCAATAAGAATAGTTGGAGTTCCTGAAACATCTGCTGCAAGCCTGGCTGCAACTAGTTTTTGTATTGCTTCTTGAGTAGGCACTAAAACTTTACCACCAAGATGACCGCATTTCTTTACGCTTGCTAACTGGTCTTCGAAGTGAACGCCTGCAGCTCCTGCTGCTATCATTCTTTTCATCAATTCAAAGGCATTAAGGTTTCCACCGAAACCTGCTTCAGCATCTGCAATAATTGGAGCGAAAAAATCAACTTTAGGATCTCCGTTAGAGCTCATCCATTCTATTTGATCTGCTCTTCTAAAAGCATTATTAATTCTCGTGATAACTTTAGGTACTGAATCAACAGGATAGAGAGATTGATCTGGGTACATTGTGCCTGCTGAGTTATTATCAGCAGCTACTTGCCACCCCGATAAATAAATTGCTTTTACTCCAGCTTTTACTTGTTGAACGGCTTGTCCACCCGTAAGTGCTCCTAGGCAATTTATGTAGTCTTCTGTGAACAGATAGTTCCAAAGTTTCTCAGCGCCTTTTCTTGCTAATGTACATTCAGGTTGCAAAGAACCTCTTAATTTGACAACTTCTTCTGCAGAATACGGTCTTTTCACGTGCTTCCATCTTGGGTTCTCAGCCCAATCTTTCTTTAAAGCAGTGACTTGATCACTTAAATTCATTTATATACTCCTATATGCGGGCAGTGTGAGGAAATCAGTTAATTCGTCGCTCAAAACTAAATCTTTTAATAAAACTTTAGCTTCAACAAACTTACCTGAATTCAAAGAGTTTTGCCCAACCTCTTCTAAGACGATATTGTATTCTTCCTCTAATAGTTTTTCAAACGACTCCTTGGATGACACTAAACCGGTATCTAGCTTTACACTGTGCTTAACCCATTGCCAAAGAGAGCTTCTTGATATCTCAGCTGTAGCAGCATCTTCCATTAGACCATAAATTGGAACACACCCAACACCTCGCAACCAAGCTTCAATATATCTAAGCGATACGCGAATATTGGTTCTGAAGCATTCTTCAGTAAAACTGCCTGAACATGGTTCGATCAGATCATCTTGATTAATGACATCGTCCTCACGAAGAACATGCAACTGGTTAGTTCTATCAAACTCGAATGCATTTGAAAAAACATTGTTAGCAATATCAGCAAGCCCAGGGTGAGCAATCCATGTGCCATCATGGCCATTCTGAGTTTCAAGGGTTTTGTCGCTTAGAACTTTCTCGATTACAACTGCATTTTCATCAGAATCTTTTGAGGGTATTAGGGCAGCCATGCCCCCCATAGCAAATGCTCCTCTCTTATGACATGTTTTAATTAAAAGCCTTGAATATGCATTAAGGAATGGTTTATCCATGCCTACTTGATATCTGTCAGGAAGAAGTCTTGAACGATCATTTTGAAAAGTCTTAATGTAGCTGAAAATATAGTCCCACCTACCGCAATTTAATCCAACAATATGATCCTTAAGTTCATATAGTATTTCATCCATTTCAAAAACTGCTGGCAATGTCTCTATAAGACAAGTGACCCTTACAGTTCCTCTAGGAAGATTTAGTTGGTCTTCAGCGTAATTAATCACCTCATTCCAATACCTTGCTTCCAAATGACTTTGTAATTTGGGGATATAAAAATATGGTCCTGAACCTCTATTAATAAGTTCCTTTGCATTATGAAAAAGATAATAGCCAAAGTCACATAGACAGCCTGGTGGATTAATGCCATTAATCTCTATGCCTTTTTCTAACAAATGTAAGCCTCTAACTCTACACATCAATACCGCTGTTTCATCGTTTAACTGATATTTTTTATCATTTGCAGGGTTTTCAAAGGTAATAGTCTTACGAACTGCGTCATGGAGATTTAATTGGCCGTTAGCTACGTTTTCCCATGTAGGGCTCAGAGAATCTTCAAAGTCAGCCATAAAAACTTTCACATCTGCATTCAGAGCATTTATAACCATTTTTCTCTCAACTGGTCCTGTAATCTCAACCCGCCTATCTTTTAAATCTTTCGGAATGTCCCTAACATGCCAATCAGAAGATCGAATGTCTTTGGTTTCATCTAAAAAATTTGGCAGTTTACCGGTATTAAATTCAGATTGTCTTTCTGCTCGTTTAGCTAATAAATCTTGAATTTTAGTTCCAAACTTACTGTGCAAGTCTTGCACAAATTTATTTGCTTCATCGGTGAAAATAATCTGTGTATTTTCAGGTATCTTAAAATTAAATTTCATTATTTAATTTCAGCTAGCTTTGCTGCTAAACCTATATATTTGCTGGGAGTTAAACCAATTAGTATTTTCTTGTATTCGTCGCTTTCTATAAGCTCTTCAACTGCTTTTAAATACATTTCCTTATCCATTTTTTTTCCTCTGGAAAGATGCTTTACTTGATCGTAACCATCTTTCTTGCCTTCAAGCCGCAGAAAGCTTTGTAATGCTTCTGTTAGCAACTCATATCTTTCTTCAAGATCGTTAGATATAACTTTTTTATCGGCTTCTAATTTATTAAGACCTTTCAGTGTTGAATTGATTGCAATTTCTACATATCCATAAGCTGTGCCAATGTTTCTCAATACAGTAGAGTCTGATAAATCCCTTTGAAGCCTAGAAACTGGAAGCTTTTCAGATAAATGGGAGAAAATAGCATTTGCTAGACCAATGTTGCCTTCTGCATTCTCAAAGTCAATTGGATTGACTTTGTGAGGCATGGTCGATGATCCCACTTCATCTTTGCTCATTTTTAAAGAGAAATAATCTAAAGAAATATATGTCCAAATATCTCTGTTCAAATCCAAAATTATCGTATTGAATCTTTGGATATTTTGGAAGAGTTCAGCCATATAGTCATGTGGTTCAATTTGAGTTGCAACAACTGTTAACTCAATATCGAGGTGTTTTAAAAAAACCTTAGAATGCGATACCCAATCCTCACCAGGAAACGCTAAAAGATGAGGGTTATAGTTGGCTGTTGCTCCGCCCCATTTAGCGTAAAATTTTGACTTTAAAAGACTGGCATATTCTTTTTTGATTCTGGTTAGAAACACATTAATCTCTTTTCCAAGTGTAGTAGGGGAAGCTGGTTGACCATGTGTTCTCGACATCATAGCTAAGTCTTTGTTTTTTTGAGCAAGAAGTTCTAATTCCTCTATTACTTGCTCTATCCAGCCCAATAGGCTGCCATGAGCTTGTTTTAACATCAGAGCATAACTAAGGCTGTTTATATCTTCTGAGGTTAAGAATATATGTATGACGCTTTGTACTTTCTCTGAATGCTTAAATTCTTCTGCAAGTGCTAGCTCAACAGCTTTTACATCATGGTTTGTAGTTTCTTCAATCTCTTTAACTCTTGCAATTAATGAATCTGGAATTGCTTTCAATAACTCATCAATTTTTGAATTAGTTTCAGTGTCTTTTAGTTCGGGTTTAAAATTAGTTAAAAAATAGCTTAGCCATTCTATCTCTGCTATTAGTCTTGCTTTAATAAGTGCGTATTCAGAAAAATTTGCGCGTGATTTTTGGGTTTTTTCCCGATACCTACCGTCTAGTGGGGATAGATTATTAAGAGTGTCATTCATAGACTTCGTAATTATACTCTCTATCTTCCGCCCAACTATAGTATTTCTTTGAAATTCTTTCCTTAATTACAGCTCCACCTAAACACTCTTCATTTTGGTAAATAACCGCAGATTGCCCAGGAGTAACTGCTGATACTGTTTCATGAAAATTGATCTTATTGCCTTTGGAAGTTTTGTAAATTGTTGCCTTGATCGGTTTTGATTGATAACGAATTTGGACCTCACATGCCGAACCATTCACAAGTTCTGTATTTATCCAATGAACATCTTCGGTATAGCAACCCTCACTAAAGAGAAGGGGATTATCTCCACCCTGAACTACTGTGAGTTCATTATTTGACTGATCTTTGTGTGCAACATACCAAGAACTTTGCTCTCTACCTTTCACTCCCCCAATACCAATTCCTTGCCTTTGACCGAGGGTAAAATACATTAGTCCTTCGTGTTCACCTAATTTAATGCCGTTTTCATCTACGATTACTCCAGGTTTTCTGCCTAAAAAGTTTGATATGAAATCGTTGTAATTATTTTTTCCAATAAAACAAATTCCTACAGAATCTTTCTTATCAGCGTTAATTAATTTGTTATCATGCGCGATTGATCTAACTTGATCTTTTGTGAGCTCTCCAAGAGGGAAAATAGCTCTAGTTAGATCAGAACCTTTAACCTGATGTAAAAAATAGGACTGATCTTTTGAGCTGTCGACCCCTCTGAGCAATTTGATACTATTTTGGTTAGCATCAAGCCTTGCATAATGTCCAGTTGAAATATAGTCAGCACCAGTTTCTAAACAATAATCCAGAAAGGCACCAAATTTTATTTCCTTATTGCAAAGGATATCAGGGTTAGGGGTTAAACCTTTGTGATGATCGGAAAGAAATTTTTTAAAAACTCTATCCCAATAATCAGATGAAAAGTTTGCAAGATGCAAAGGTATACCAATTTGATCGCATACTTTCTCAGCATCTATGAAATCCTCTTCTGAGGTACATTCAATATTTGGAGCATTATTAGTCCAATTCTTCATAAATATGCCTTGAACGTTGTATCCTGCTGATTTGAGAAGCAATGCTGTTACGGCTGAATCAACACCCCCTGATATGCCAACAATCACTTTTTTTTGTTTTTTCATACTTATTGTCCAATGAGTCTTAATATTTAGTGTAAATGTAAGTATAATCAAGCCAAATTTTTAGCTATGACATCATCAAAAATTAAACAACCAGCCCAAGGCGAAAAGATAACTTACAAAGATAATCAGTTAATTGTACCTGATAACCCGATTATTCCCTTTATAGAAGGTGATGGCATTGGAGTAGATATAACACCTGTCATGATAGATGTTGTAAACGCAGCTGTAGCATCGGCATACGGTGGCAAGAAAAAAATAAGTTGGATGGAGATCTATTGTGGAGAAAAAGCAGTTGATGTTTACGGTAATGATGAATGGATGCCTCAAGAAACTCTTGATGCTTGCAAAGAATTCAATGTTTCAATCAAAGGCCCATTAACAACTCCAGTTGGTGGCGGTATTAGATCGTTGAACGTAGCTATCAGACAAAAACTTGATTTATATGTTTGCTTAAGACCTGTTAAGTATTTTGCTGGCACGCCAAGTCCAGTGAAAAGACCAGATCTTGTTGATATGGTTATCTTTAGAGAGAACTCAGAAGATATTTATGCTGGGGTAGAGTTTGAAGCTAATACCGAAGAAGCAAAAAGATTAATAGGTATTTTGGGGAAAGAGTTTGGCGTTGAAAAGATTAGATTTACTGATAATTGCGGAATTGGTATTAAACCTGTTTCAGAAGAAGGCAGTAAAAGATTAATAAGAAAATCTTTTGAATATGCAATCCAAAATAATAGAGACTCAGTTTCTTTAATTCATAAGGGAAATATCCAAAAATTTACTGAGGGTGCATTCAGAGATTGGGGCTATGAACTTGCTAGAGAAGAATTTGGAGGAAAACCATTAGATGGAGGGCCTTGGCATATTTTTAAGAACCCTAATAATGGCAAAGATATAATTGTTAAAGATGTTATTTGTGATGCTTTTTTACAACAAATTTTGCATAGACCTGCTGAGTATGATGTTCTTGCTTCACCAAATCTAAATGGTGACTACATCTCAGATGCTCTTGCAGCACAAGTGGGTGGAATTGGTATAGCTCCAGGAGCGAACTTGGGTGATACAACAGCTGTATTTGAAGCTACTCATGGAACAGCTCCAAAGTATGCAGGCCAAGATAAAGTCAATCCAGGCTCTCTAATTCTTTCAGCAGAGATGATGCTGAGGCATATGGGTTGGGTAGAAGCAGCTGACTTAATCATTAAGTCAATGGAGAAAACAATCCAGAAGAAAAAAGTTACCTATGACTTTGCAAGATTAATTGATGATGCAACAGAAGTAAGCTGTTCCGATTTTGGTAAACTATTAATCAAAAAATTTGATTAGATAAATGGCACAAGATGAGTTTTCTACTGGAACAGTAGAGCTTGAAGAAGCAGAACTAAAAGTCGATAAACCTCCACTTTTTACAGTAGTTATTTTCAATGATGACTTCACACCAATGGAGTTTGTTGTATATGTCATACAAAAGTTTTTTGGGTTTGATCATGCCAAATCCACTGAAATTATGCTTGAAGTTCATTCAAAAGGAAGAGGGTTCTGCGGTGCTTTCTCACAGGAAATAGCAGAAACAAAATCACAACAAATTAATCAATTCGCCAAAGAAAATGAACATCCTTTAAAAACAGATATTGAAGAATTAGGAAAAGATTAGATATATTAGATATATGCTTTCAAAAGATTTAGAAAATACTCTCAATTTATTATTCAAAGAGTGCTCTGATAATAATGATGAATTTGTAACAATTGAACATCTTTTACTTGTTTTAACACAAGAAGATTCATCGAGAAAAGTATTTGATCATTTGTCTATTGACATAGATAGCCTTCAAAAAGAAATTAAAGAATACATAAAAAAGAATGTGCCCAAAGCTACAGATAATAAAGAAATACAGCCAACCTTAGCCTTCCAAAGAGTATTACAAAGAGCAATCTTTCACGTACAATCTAGTGGAAAGACTGAAGTAAATGGTGAAAATTTATTGGCTGCACTTTTTTCAGAGAAAGAGAGTTATGCAGTTTATATGCTTAGCAGAAGAAATATCTCTAGATTAGATGTCGTCGAATACATTTCACATGGTAAAAATACTGCTGTCGAAACTGAAGAAAATGTTGAGGAATCTCCCAAAGAGAGCGAAACACATCCTGAATTTTTAACAAACCTTAATAATCTCGCAAAAGATGGTGAAATCGATCCACTTATAGGTAGAACTGATACTCTAAACAGACTTTTTCAAGTTCTAGGCAGAAGAAGAAAGAATAATCCAATCCTAGTTGGTGAATCTGGTGTAGGTAAAACAGCTATTGCAGAGGGCCTTGCCAAATCAATAGCGGATGGTAAAGCCCCAGAAATATTTAAAGACTACCAAGTGATGTCTTTAGATGTCGGAAGTCTCGTCGCTGGAACAAAGTATCGTGGTGATTTTGAAAAGAAAATGAAATCTATGATGGATTATCTGAAGAAGACACAAAAAATAATATTATTTGTAGACGAAATTCACACGATAATAGGAGCAGGATCAGCTTCAGGAGGAGCACTTGATGCTTCTAATCTACTAAAGCCAGCACTAGCTAGAGGAGATATTAAATGTATTGGGGCAACAACATACAAAGAATATCGACAGATCTTTGAACGCAATAATTCGTTATCACGTAGATTCCAAAAAGTACAAATCGATGAACCTACAACTGAAGAAGCAATACAGATCCTTGAAGGCTTAAAGAATAAGTTTGAGCATTACCATGGCATAACTTACTCAAAAGAAGCTCTTAAATCAGCAGTTGAGCTCTCTAATAAATACTTACAAGACTCTAAATTACCTGATAAAGCCATTGATCTAATCGATGAAGCTGGATCACAAAAGAAACTGTCAAAGTCCAAAGGCAAAATTATTAGAAAGTCAGACATTGAAAGCTTAATTTCTAAAATTACAAAAATTCCTGCAATGCAACTTAATGCTTCTAGCAAGGAAAATCTTAATAATTTAGAAGGCAACCTAAAGTCTGTAATATTTGGTCAAGATCACGCTGTAGATGATGTTGTATCAGCAGTTAAGACCTCTAAAGCAGGTATTGGTAATGATGAGAAGCCTATTTGCTCATTTCTTTTTACCGGTCCTACTGGAGTTGGTAAAACTGAACTTACAAAGCAATTAGCATTTTTCTTAGGAATTGAGTTTGTCAGACTTGATATGTCTGAGTTCATGGAGAAACATAGTATCTCAAAACTCATAGGATCACCTCCAGGATATGTTGGTTATGAACAGGGAGGGTATTTAACAGAAGAAATCAATAAGAAGCCCCATTCTGTCTTACTTTTAGATGAAATCGAAAAGGCTCACCCAGACATATTCAATATACTCCTTCAAATCCTTGATTACGGCAATTTAACTGACAGTAATGGCAGAAATATAAATTTCAAAAATACCATTATTGTAATGACCTCAAATACAGGAGCAGTAGAGGCTGAAGGAGAGTCTGTTGGTTTCATAGAGCAAGGCTCGGAAGATAAATTTGAAAAAGCAGTCTCAAAAGCGTTTGCCCCAGAGTTTAGAAATAGGCTTGATGGGATTATTAATTTCAATAGTCTCTCAAACAATAACCTAGAATCAGTAGTAAAAAAACTCATCATTGAAGTTGAAGCTAAACTCAATGAGAAGGGCATAGATATTGAGTTTAACGATGATGTTATCAAATTAGTTTTAGACGAGGGATATGACTCAAAATTGGGTGCCAGACCTCTATCAAGAGCGGTCGATAAATTAATCAAAAAGCCAATATCTACAATGCTTATTGAGGACTCTATAAAAAGAGGGAGTTCAGTTCAATTGACAGTAAAAAGTGGAAAAATCATCCTAAAAACTGTGAACAGAAAAGAGAAGATTACTTAGATCTAAAAGTTATACGGCCCTTAGATAAATCATAAGGCGACATTTCAACAGTTACCTTATCCCCATTAAGAATACGAATGTAGTTTTTTCTCATTCTGCCTGAGATATGGGCTGTAATGACATGATCATTTTCAAGCTTCACTCTAAAAACAGTGTTAGGAAGGACCTCCATAACGGTCCCTTGCATTTCAATAGTATCTTTTCCTGCCATTGGTTGCCTATTTTACTAGGTTAGCTTTAAATGTCACTTAAATTGCCAAAATGAATGATATTCAGATACATGATCTAAAAAAAGCTGATAAGGGAATTTTAAAAGAAATATTTAAAATAAATGAAGGCTATAACCCATTTTTAGGGCCTCTTGAGTCATTAGATAACCTAATTGAGCTAATAAAAAGATCAAATTACAGTGTATTTCTTACTAACAAAGAGCAAATATGCGCTTTTCTAGTAAGTTTTAGAGAAAATTCATCATACCAATCAAAAAATTATGAGTTCTTTAAAAATAGGTTTGAAAGATTCTTTTATATAGATCGTATTGGAGTCGTTGAAAGCTTTAAAAATCAAGGTTTAGGAACTTTTATATACAATAAAATAGATGCTATTTGTATAAAAGATAAATTGCCAATTTGTGCAGAAGTAAATATCGTTCCAATAAATGAGGAATCAATAAAATTCCATGAAAAAATGGGATTTAAAAAGGTTTCTGAAGCTTATTCAAATTCAAATTATGGTGTGAGATACTATGAAAAATGTATGTAGAAGCTAAAAAAACTTTTAAAAAAAATAGATCTGAAATACTAGATGCCATTAGATTACCGAATAATCTAGAAAATTATCATCCATTTTGTAAAGAGAATAAGGTAGAAAAATGGCCAGGAAAAGGGTCTATAGATTATGTTAAATATTTAAATGGGCTCAAATATCGCAGGGATTTCGTAAAATGGGATGAGAGCGGATATGTGTTAGATATAGGGGTAAAGAGTAAGGTGGCTAGAGTAAAATGGCTTGTAGAGGGAAATTCAACACAGTCATCGTTAAAAATTACAATAAATCCCAAGCTACCATATAAAAACAAAATAATAAGAACAATTATGTGGCATATATATATTAAATATAGGTTACAAATTTATATAAATAACGTCGTAGAAGGTTTTGCTGATTATATTGATACCAAAGAGAGGGTTCCAATGAATAAATACGGCAAACATCCATGGTTTTCTTAAAACCAAAAATATTATGTTAAATAAATTTATCTACAATATTTAACAATTACTTTATAACCCTACAGAATAAGCTTTACAGTGGTTCTATATAATACATTTTAATCATATATATATTTAACATAATATATATTATGCGAAGTTATATGGGTGTGGATAAAAGTGTGGAAAAAGTTGGTAACCTCCCCCATAAAATTTAGATAGAATTTTCGATTTGTAAAAGTTAATAAAAAGTAATGTGGGGAAAAAATATAAAACTATAAAAATTTGAAATTTTTTTAAAAAAAATAAAATTATTCTGATTTTTAAAAAAAACATACTTTCAATTTCTTCGTATAAAGTGATTTATTCATTGATAGTCGACTACTATCTCTATTTTTATAAAATCTTCTTTAAAATGGACTTTAGGGCCCTATTTTCAATTTTTTATAAAATTGGAACAATTTTTACTAATTTTTATATTAATATTGGATTTACTTACTCAAATATTGGATTTTTTATGATTTACAGATTTATTTTGTTACTTACCCTACTCTCTTCTAATTATTTATCAGCGGACTTAATGAAACCTACTTCATTATCTAAAGATTTATACGATATTAAAATTTTGAATGGGAATTACGATCCCTCTATCGAACATCCTGATAATTTTCTAGATTTTGACTATGGCACTCGAGTTGCTAGTCCTCTTCAAATTGAAAATGCTATAAAAGCCTATTCTAATCAGTCTGATAGAATAAAAGTAGTTGAATATGGTAAAACACATGAAGGTCGTACTTTATATGCATTATATATATCTTCTCCAACTAACTTAGCCAATTTAGATAATATTCAAGCATCCATTTCTAAACTATCTGATGCTAGATCTACTTCTGATCGTGAAGCTAAATCCTTAATTGAATCGTTACCTGCTACTGCCTGGATGGCCTATTCTATTCATGGTAACGAAACATCTGGTGCAGATGCTGCATTAGGGATTATTTATCATCTGATAGCAAGCAATGATACTTCAGTAACCAACATGCTAGACAATATGATAGTAATTGTTGACCCTATGATGAACCCAGATGGCAGAGATAGGTTTGTAAAATCTCTTGAGCAATATAGAGGGACATCACCAAATTATGATGATCAGTCTCTTTTGCATTCTGGTGACTGGCCTTATGCCAGAACAAATCATTATTACTTTGATCTTAATCGAGATTGGTTTTATCTTACTCAGCCTGAAACTCAAGGAAGAGTTCCTTTAATCAACAAATGGCGTCCACAAATTCTAGTTGATGGTCATGAAATGGGTGCCCAAGATACGTTTATGACAGGACCTCCTAGAGAGCCAATAAATACAAATATTGACAGAGATTTAATTAAATGGGGTAATGTTTTTGCTGATGATCAAGCAAGAGCTTTCGATGATAATAATTGGCGTTTTTATACTGGGGAATGGCATGAAGACCTCTATCCTGGCTACTCTTTTTACATTCAATTTAGAGGTAGTTTAGGAATCTTATATGAGCAATCCAGAATGTCTGAAGATGGTGTGCGAAGACCTGAAGGAACGATTCAGTCATACAAAGAATCAGTCCATCATCAGTTTGTTAGTACCTTAGCTAACCTCAAAACTCTTGAAAAACATACGAAGGCTATGTATCAAGATTTCTGGGATGGAAGAAAATATAATGTCTCTAGAAATAGTGAATTTGCTAATCAAACCTTTGTTGTATTGCCTACAGAAAATATAGGCAGACTTAATACTTTTGCTAAAAAACTCCAAGCTCAAGATATTGAAATATATTTAAATACCAAACCGATACAAACTAAATCTGCTATAAAACAAAGTGGTGATTCTCAAGAAAATTACGTAATACCTGCTGGAAGTATGATTATTCCAAACCTGCAGCCAGAAGCACCTTTAATAGCAGCAATACTTGAATTTGATGCTGAAATAATTGAGTCAGTCCTTGAAGAAGAAAGAAGACAAACTTTAAAGAATGGTTCTTCAGTAATGTATGACACGACAGCTTTTAACTTAACAATGATGTATGGCCTGGAAGCAGTTACAGTTCAAGAGAATATTCAAGGAAATCTGTCGCAGTGGGAACCGTCAAAAGTAGACAATACTATCAATAAAGATGCTCTCATGTGGGCCGTAAATGGGATGGATGATCGCTCTGTAGCTTTTGCTGCTCGACTTATGGAGCTTGGTGTTGAAGTCAGAATTATAGACAAAGAATCTATTCTTTCAGATCAAAACCTGCCTCGAGGAAGCGTCGTTGTTATTGAAATGGATAATCCAAATTTTGAAAATTTAAGCTCTGTTGTTGGTTCTGTAGCTAGTGATTTAAGTATTTCGGTTGTATCAATAGATTCAGGTTTTGGGCCTGAGGAGCTTCCAGATTGGGGCGGTAGACATTTCAGGCTATTAGAACGACCTCAAATTGCATTAATGGCACAGCAAAACTTCAGCTCATATGACGTTGGTGTGAGTTGGTGGTCTTTAGATCATCACCTTGGCATTAGGCATAGTATGGTAAATGGCTCTTCTGTTAGTTATGGAGATTTAACCCGTTACAACACAATCATTATGCCAAGCGGCTATCAAGGGCTTTCAACCTCTGAAATGAATAGCTTAAGAGATTGGGTTAAGCAAGGCGGCACCTTAATTGCTCATAATGGAAGTTCAAGAAGTCTTGCTAGTGAAAATGGAATTGGTTCGGTTAGACAAATTTCAAGCACATTCGATAAAAGTGAAGCCTATAACATGGATCTACAGCGTGAATTTGGAGCTTTGAGTGTAGAAATTGATATGCAAAAGGTAAATGCAAACAAGGTAAATTTTGAAGTTGAATACCCTTGGGAAGCTAGTAAAAATAAATTCAATAAAGCGCAGTTAGAAATGAGGGATAAGTGGCAGTCTTTGTTTATGCCATCTGGTGCTATTGTTGCCGGAAGGACTGATAATGAGCATTGGTTAACATTTGGAACGGTAGACACACTCCCGGTTTTATATGGTAATAACCCTGTTCTTATGACTAGCAATAATTCTGAAGCAGCTGTTCGAGTTGGACAGATAATTGAAAATAAAGAAGCTACAAGCTATAGAACAATTAACTGGTCTGATATGCCGCCTAATACAGATCTTAATGTAAAAATGAGTGGGTTAGTTTGGCCAGAAGCTTCACAAAGGATTGCAAATTCAGCTTACTTGACTCGTGAAAGAGTCGGCAGAGGTCAGGTAATTTTATTTTCAGGAGAACCAAACTTTAGAGGAGCTGCTTTAGGAACAAATAGACTATGGCTTAATGCAGTAGTTTATGGAGCTGGATTAGGCACCTCATCTAGAATAGATCCATAATGATAAAGAAGATTTTCAAGGTTTTATGGAAAAGCGCAACTGCATATGTAGTTGCTGGATTTGCATTAATTCAATTAGCAAGTGTTGTAGTAAATAATGTTTCTATTAAAGATACTTTAGGGGTCTCTCAAGAATTATTTATGCAAACTTTATTTATTGGAGTGCCAGCATTCTTGCCTGTGTTCCTTTTATTGGCATATTTCTTAAGATCTGAAGATGACGAAATAGAAACAAATAAGGGTGTCGTCAGAAGTGATAACCTAATACCCAAAATTGGGGTGCTACCATTTGAGAATCTTAATAAAGATGAAGAAGGTTTATTTCTTGTTGACGGTATTGTAGAAGACTTAATAAGTGAGTTTTCTATGATAAAAGAGGTTGAAATTGTTTCTAGAAAAGCATGTTTCGAATGTAGGAAAGATGCGCTTTCTATTAATGAATTTGCCTCCAAATGGAATGCTGATTATCTAGTATCTGGAAGCATTAGAGCGGTAGAAGACAGGCTTAGGATATCTGTGGAATTATCTGAATCTGAAGATGGTAATGTACTTTGGTCAAATAAATATGATCGTGTTAAGAAGGATATCTTCGAAGTACAGGATGAAATTGTTAAAAAAATTATTAATCAAACTGTTGGAAATATTGAAATAAAAAGTCTTAAAAGAGCCTTTAGGAAACCTACAAAAAATATGACTTCATATGACTATATGCTCAAGGGAAGAGCCTTAAATCAGAAATATAACAAAGAATCTAATACTGAAGCGTTGAAAATGCTTAATTTAGCAATAGAAGCTGATAAAACAAACCCCCTGCCCTACTCCTGGAAAGCATGCACTATGGGCCAAGCTATAGGTATGGGTTTTGTAGACCAAACAGATGAATGGGTAAATGAGATGTTTGAAGCAATAAATTTTGCAAAAGAAATGAATGAAAATGATTGGAATGCTAATAGACTTTTGGGAGAGGTACACCTTTCCTTGCATGATTATGCTCAGACTCTAAAATTTGCCACAATTTCTTTCAATGCTAACCCAAATAACCCTAATGTGATGTCTATTTACGGTGATGCACTGTTAAGAAACAATAAAATTTCAGAGGGAGTAAAAATGTGGGAGAAATTATATGGAATTGATCCTGTACCATTCGCAGATAGTAGCTCTGACAGACGAACAAATAATCTATTTTTTGCATATTTTTTAAATAACCAATTTGATGAATGTGAAAATATCTTTGATTCTATTAATGAACCCACTAATAGAACTTGGCTTCTTAGAACACATTTAAAAACTTCGCAAAATAAAGAATTTAAAAAAGAAAATTGGTATGAAAAGGGGCTTGAAGACTTTAAAAGTTTAGATTGGGAAAATGAGGTCGATAGATTTCATCTCAACAATGATAATTTGCAACAGGACCTTATTTCAACAGCAAAAGCACAGTTCGCTTAAAATTAATCTCTGCGAATGCTTGATTTGATTCCATCTGGAACATAGCCGCCATCCTTATTCCATTCTTTTGACTCTCCACTAAACATTTCATCTTCAAACCATTCAATAAAATCAGTATCACGCGTTACTTTCCAAAAATCCCATACACCTCTTGCTAACGGAGTTTTCATTGTTCCTAACTTCAAAGCATTCATTCTGACTGTTAGGTGTTTTTCTTCAACGAAGCCCTTCTTGAATTTCTCATATACATCAAAAATATCCACCAAAGCCATGACTATGAACATAGATGCTCTCCATTCTTCTCCATGTGTGAGTTTTCCTCCCCAATCTTTTGCTAGAAAATCAGCAAATTCAGAATCTTTTGCAGTTGCAAAATACCTTTCATATTGTCTTTGCGTAAGCGAGTGACCAAATTGGGCTTTTGTGATTTCATTTTGTTGGTGGATTTGAATGCCTAAATAAATAACCGACACAACTACACCTAGTGCAGCTATAATTTGTACGATAATTATGATTGTGTCAGTAACCATACTTTAATAATTTAACCTAAATAATTAATAATTTCTTTAGCAGCATCACGACCATGGGCTATTGCATGCACTGCCAAGCTTGATCCAATTATCATATCTCCACCTGCAAAAAATTTTGGGTTAGACGTTTGGTATTTATAAACATTACTCTTTAAAGAAACTAAACCTTGATCGGATATATCAATATTATTTTGTATTACAAAGTCTTGTGGGTCTGCTTGGTATCCAAATGCTATAACTAACTTGTCCATTTCAATTAGCTTTTCTGACCCTTTCATTAATATTGGCTTTCTTCTGCCTGATTTATCTGGCTCACCTAATTCAGTTGAACCAACTTTTATTTTACGAATTTTTCCATTACCAATAATTTCTAGCGGTTGGGAGTTGAACATGAAATTTACTCCTTCTTCTATAGCATGGTTAATTTCTTTTATAGATCCTGGCATATTGTCTTTATCTCTTCTGTAAACACAGGTAACACTTTCAGCTTGCTGTCTAATAGCGGTTCTAACACAATCCATCGCAGTATCACCGCCACCAAGCACTACTACTTTTTGATCTTTAAAATTTAGACTTTCTGCATCTTCTTCTGACATTAAATATTCTGTATTTTTTATTAAATACGGTAAGGCTTCAATAACTCCCTCTTTACCCTCTCCTGAAAGATTTCCTTTGATTGCTTCATAAGTGCCTAGACCTAAAAAAACTGCATCACTTTTCTTTTCAATTTCTTTCATCTTTGATTGGTCTACTTCGAAGTTTAAGATAAATTTAACTCCTAAATCCTCAAGAATTTTTCGACGTTTTAACACAATATTTTTTTCTAATTTAAATTCCGGAATACCGTATGTTAAAAGTCCACCAATTTCTCTATACCTATCATAAACAGTACACTTAACACCTCTTCTAATAAGGTTTTCTGCACAAGCAAGGCCAGCAGGACCTGCTCCAATAATAGAAACTTTTTTATTAGTAAAATTATCTACATATTTTTTTGGTTGCCAGCCTTCTGCTAATGCTTTATCGGTAATATATTTTTCTATTTGACCAATAGTAACTGCTTCATAACCTGTATTGAGTGTGCATGCACCTTCACAAAGCTTTTCTTGTGGACAAATTCTGCCACATATTTCAGGAAAAGAATTAGTTTCATGACACAAATCTGCTGCTTCTTCTATCGATCCTTCCTGCGCTAATTTTAACCAATCAGGGATGTAGTTATGTAAAGGACATTTCCATTCACAATATGGATTTCCACAGTCCAGGCATCTACTAGATTGTTCTTTTACAGATTCCTGGGTTGTTGGCTCATATATTTCTCCAAAATCAATTTTTCTTGCTTTTACAGGCTTGGTATCAGGTTCAATCCTTTTAATATCTATAAACTCGAAATTTATTGACATTAAGCAGCATCCTCACGTGTTTTTTGGATAATTCTGCTAAGATTTTCTGCGAAAGGAGTAACTATCCAAAAGAGACTTTGAAATTTTTCAAAATCAGCTAAAATTTCTCCAGCTACTTCACTTTTTGTTTCTTTAATAAATAAATGAATTCTGTCTTTAAGATAGGATCTATGTGCTTCCATTTCTTGGGAAGTAATTCTGTTAAAGGCAACAAGATCTTTATTGCATTTATCAACAAAACTTCTGTCTTGATCAAAAACATAGGCAAAACCACCTGTCATGCCAGCCCCAAAATTATTTCCAACTGGACCTAAAACAATAACTTCACCACCTGTCATATATTCACAACAATGGTCTCCGCTACCTTCAATAATTGCTTTTGCACCAGAATTTCTAACGGCAAATCTTTCTCCAACTGTACCATTAACATATAATTCTCCACCGGTAGCACCAAATAAGCATGTATTACCAGCTAAAACAGATCTTTCTTCTTGTAAGTATTTATTTTTTTTAATTACAATCTTGCCCCCATTCATTCCTTTGCCAACATAGTCATTAGCTAGGCCCTCAAGTCTTAAATCTAAACCATTGGAGTTCCAGCAACCAAAGCTTTGACCTGCAGCACCTTTAAAATTTAAAGTTAGTTTTTCTGGAAATCCAGTACGACCGTACTTTTCAGCAATATCTCCTGATAACCTTGCACCAATTGATCTATGAGTATTCTTAATTTCAAAATTGAAGGAACCTGCTTTGCCATTGAAAATGTTTGTCTTAAGTTTTTTGTTTATGAGGTTTGTAAGCGATTCATCATTTAAAGAAATATTAATTTTATTTTTTGAAATAAGATTTGTCTGACTCTTATTTGGTCTATATCTCTCTTTTAGTGCTTCTAATCCCAATTTGATTGATTGGTCTCTGGTCTCTTCTTTAAATTCTAATAAGGATGACTGCCCAATAACTTCCTCTAAGGTTCTAAATCCTAATAAAGCAAGGTTTTCCCTAACTTCACAAGCAGTGAATTCAAAGAATTTTTGAACTTTTTCAACTTCACCAAGAAAATGTTCATCAATAATTCTTAGTTGTTGAGTAGCAACGCCAGTAGCACAATTATTTAAATGACATATTCTTAAATATTTACAACCCATAGCTATCATTGGAGCTGTGCCAAAACCAAATGAATCTGCTCCAAATACTGCTGCTTTAAGTACGTCTTCAGCAGTCTTCAAACCGCCGTCTGTTTGTAGCCTCACATTAGTACGCAAATTGCTTTGTAACAAAGTATTTTGAGTTTCATGCATTCCTGTTTCCCAAGGAGAACCTGCGTGCCTTATAGATGATATTGGACTGGCACCAGTTCCACCATCATGACCAGAAATAGTAATGAAATCTGCATTAGCTTTAACCACACCAGCTGCAACAATCCCTACTCCTGGTTCTGAAACAAGCTTTACTGATACTAAAGCATCTGGATTGACTTGCTTAAGGTCATAAATAAGCTGAGCAAGGTCTTCAATTGAGTAGATATCATGATGTGGAGGAGGTGAAATTAAAGTAATTCCTGGTTTTGAATATCGTAATTTGGCTATGTATGAGTCTACTTTGGAGCCTGGCAATTGCCCGCCCTCTCCTGGTTTAGCACCTTGTGCAATTTTGATCTGAAGAACTTCTGCATTTCTAAGATAGTGAGGCGTTACACCGAATCTTCCAGATGCAACTTGCTTAATTTTTGACTCCATATTAGTGCCATATCTCTTTGGATCTTCTCCTCCTTCTCCAGAATTGGATCTACAACCTAAACCATTCATTGCAGCCGCTAAAGTTTCGTGAGCAACTGGTGACATCGAACCTAAACTCATACCAGCTGAATCAAATCTAGATAAAATATCTTCAATAGGTTCAACTTCTTCAATATCTAAAGGCTTTCTATTTGAATTTAATTTAAAGAAGTCTCTTATTGCCAAAGGTTTTCTATTGTTAATATGTGATGAAAAATCTTTAAAGCCTATATATGAACCGACTTTCAGTGAATTTTGCAAGTTCATGACAACATCAGGATTATATGCATGATCTTCCCCATCATGTTTAAATTTATGTAAGCCTTTTGCTACTAAACTATTATCAACTCCTGAATGAATTATCAGCATAATATTCTGATGTAAATCTTCAAAACAGTCGCCTTTAATTAAAGAGTAATTTGCAGGGAAACATATCTCATTAACTTGATCAGAGAAACCTATAACTTCAAATAACCCAGATCCTCTATAACTTGAAACATTAGAAATGCCCATTTTTGACATTATTTTTAGCAGCCCTTTGTTTAAAGATTTTCTATATGATGCACAAAGCTCATTGGACGTCAGCTCGGTTTGAATTTTATTAGATAATTTAAGAATAGTTTGCAACCCTAACCAGGGATGTACACATGTAGCGCCAAAAGCAATAAGACATGCAACTTGATGATTATCTCTTGCTGATGCGGTATTTACAATAATATTACATTTAGTTCTTAAATCATCTGCAATTAACTGGCTATGCACTGCAGATGTAATTAATAAAGCGGGAATAACTGGGATCTTGGGGCTTGATTGTTTTTCATCGATAACTATGAGATTTGTGCCTAATTTTACAGCTTTCACAATATCACTTATAACTCTATATATAGCAGTTTTCAGACCTTCTTCTTCAGAATATTCAAGTGAGAATCTCTTAACAGGAAACTTTTTATTTTTGAGCAATAAGTTAAATTTTTTATGCGAAAGAATTGGTGAATTAACTACTATCCTATTAGCATGCTCTTTAGTCTCTTCAAAAATGTTTAATTCAGGTCCGATGCAAGTTTCTAGAGACATTACTGACTTTTCTCTAAGTGAGTCAATAGGTGGGTTAGTTACTTGTGCAAATTTCTGTCTACAATTGTCATAGATAGACCTAATTTTTCTGCTTACTGGCGCTATAGGTGTATCATCTCCCATAGAACCAGTAGGCTCATTGCCCTCTAGTGCATAAGCTTTCAACATTTCAATCTCATCTGTTCCAAGCAAAAAATATTTAGCGGATTGATCAAAGTATTTTTTTGAAATTTCTTCTATTTTTGGGCCAGAATATTCATGTAGATTGGCTTCTAAATGCTTAGAATTTTCCTTTAACCAAGCTCTATAAGGTTTTGATTTTGATAATTTTCTATCAACTTCATCATTCATCATGAGTTGAGATAAATTTCTGTCAAATACAATTAAACCGCCGGGTCCTAACCTATCTGTAGCTATCCTTCTTATATTTTTTTGCTCATTTGACCCTACTTCAGAGGACACGCAAACCGTGTCATCGTTAAAATACTCAATTCTTGCTGGTCTCAAGCCATTTCTATCTAAGAAACAAGAAACAAAATCTTTATTTTGAAAACAAATTAGAGCAGGGCCATCCCATGCTTCCATGTGCATTGAATTATATTCATGAAATGCTTTTTCATCTGGGTCCATTAAATCTGTGTTTTGCCAAGAAGGAGGAATAAGCATTCGTGCTGCTCTTCCAATATCTATGCCACCCAAAGTAAATAACTCTAAAATATTGTCTAAAGATGAAGAATCAGACCCATTCTGATTGATTAAGGGAAAACAATCTTTAAGATCTCCAAAAACTTTCGATTCAAAATTTTTAAATCTAGCTGTTGCCCAGTTACGATTACCAGATATAGTATTTATTTCGCCATTATGAGCTAAAACCCTATAGGGCTGGGCTAAGTGCCACTTGGGTGAGGTATTGGTAGAGAATCTTATATGAAAAGTAGCAGAAGCAACCGAGTGAGATAAATCTTCGAGGTCAGGATAAAATTTTGAGAAATAATCTGGAAGCACTAACCCTTTATAGATAATTGAATTAGATGAAAGACTGACACAATATAATTCCTTTTCAGGATTAAAATTATTATCAAAATACTTCTTAATTTTAAAAAAAGTTGGTTCCAAGTCTGGTTCAAAATTATTGGATTTTGGTGCAAAAAAGATTTGCATAATCTTTGGGCATGATTTTAATGCAAGCTCTCCTAAGATATCTTTATTAACTTTAAGTTCTCTTTGGGCAAGAATTTTTATATCAAAATCAGCACAAATTTTTACAATAATATCTTGGTAATCAAAATTATTTTTTATAAAAAAAACGCCTACAGAAAAAAAGTTAGGTAGTATTAAGTTCTGTTCTTCAAGAAGCTTTTTTCGAAAATAATTTCGATCTAAATCGATAAGAATTCCACAACCATCAGGCGTTATTCCATCATAACTTACAGCACCTCTATGCTTCATGTTGCATAAAGATATAAGTGCTCTAGAAATTATCGAGTGGCTAGAAGTATTATTCTTATTGAATATAACTCCAGTACCACAAGAATCATGATCTTGTAAAATAGGATTACCTTTCATAACATTAATTAAATGTTTTTCATTTTTCTTTGTTGACTTTTTGATTATATAGTATTAATTTGGATAATGTTAACTCATAAATTGTGTTTATAACCCATACTCCATGGGATAAAAGGAGCCCATATAACATGGGTTAAAAGTTAGACCATCTCCATGGTAAAAAAGGAGCGAATCGTTCATCCAACTTGGGACGGAAGTAAGCAAACTGCTGAAGGAACGCGCTTAATTTTCTATGTATAAGGTTTGATCCTTTTTTTTATTACGCATTTTTTTAAAAAGGAGATGTTTATGAAAAAGGGAATGATGACATTAGTCATGTTTCTTACGTTTACGGTATTTGCAGATTTATCTGCAAACTTTACTTATTCGACTAACTATATTTGGCGAGGGATGACCCAGACAATGGATGATCCTGGCTATAGTGGTGGATTTGATTATGCAGATGAATCCGGTTTTTATGCTGGAACTTGGGGCTCTAATGTGGCATTTGGTGGTGCAGGTCTTGAGCTTGATACGTATGCTGGATATTCCAGTTCTACTGATGGTGGATTTGATTACGACGTTGGTTACATCAGCTACGCATATCCTAGTGCTGGAGGAGATTTTGAAGAATTCTATTTTTCTGGATCATATGAAGGTATAGGATTTTCATACTACTCGCCTACAGCAGGTGATGCAGACTATATGGAAGTTTCTTATTCTGATGATTATGTAGGTGTCTCATATGGTGATTACAACGGCTATGGCACAAACTTCCTAGTTTCCTATGCTTTTCCTCTATGGGGATATGATGCATCTGTTGGTTATAGTGAGTTTGAAGCTGAAACAGGTTCAGGCATGGAAGATGAAGACGGTCTTTTCTTCAGTCTTGGTGCGTCATTTTAATCAAATTATTTTATAGGAGATAATCACTATGGATGAATTAGCGTTTGGTTTAAATACCTTTTACTTCGTTATGATGGGTGCACTTGTTATGTGGATGGCAGCAGGATTTACTATGCTCGAAGCAGGACTTGTCAGAAAGAAGAACACTGCGGAAATAGTTACCAAAAATATCGGATTATATTCAATTGCTTCTGTGATGTTTATGGTTTGTGGTTACTCAGCATTATATGCCTCTGGAGGAAATGGTGTATTGCCAGAATTTACCTTTGATTTTATGCACACAGAACCTGGATCTACTGAGGTAGAGTATGTAGATGGTGCAGTATATGCGGCGGGAGCATCTGACTTCTTCTTTCAAGTTGTATTTGTAGCTACAGCCGTATCGATCATATCTGGTGCAGTTGCAGAACGAATGAATCAATGGCCATTTTTTGCTTTAGCAGCTTTTGTGGCTGGATTCGTTTATCCAGTTCAGGGATACTGGAATTGGGGCGGAGGATTCCTCAAAACTGCGGTTGAAGACGGAGGATATGGCTACATTGACTTTGCCGGCTCAGGTACTGTTCACCTACTTGGTGCAGCTTGTGCCCTTGCAGCAGCAATTTTCATTGGGCCTCGAATGGGCAAATACGGAAAAGTGACTGGTAAAATTGCTGGGATTTTTCCTAAAGCAAAAACAAATAAGCTTTATGGTGCGAATATGCCAATAGCAGCCCTGGGTACTTTTATTTTATGGCTAGGTTGGTTTGGATTTAATGGTGGATCTTGGTTGTCTGCACATACAGCAGAAGCTGCGCATGGATTCTCACATGTTGTCATGAATACAAATGCAGCAGCCGCAGGTGGGGTTGTAGCCTGTCTTATAGTAGCTAGAGTCTTTTTCAAGAAAACTAACTTAATTTACGCATTAAATGGTGCTATTGGTGGTTTAGTGGCTATTACAGCAGGACCAGATACACCAACAGTGTTTGAAGCAACAATGATTGGTGCAACAGGAGGTTTGCTTTGTTATGGCTCTTTAGTTGCATTTGAACAATTCTTTAAAGTCGATGATCCAGTTGGAGCTATATCTGCACATGGTACTGCAGGCTTATTTGGTGTAATGGTAGTTCCATTAACAAATGATGCTGCAACCTTTACAGGACAAGCTGCAGGAGTAGTATCAATAGCCGTCTGGGGATTTGTTCTTACTTACGTATTTTTATTCTTACTTAATTTCTTAGCTCCAGTAACAGCTTCAGAAGCTATTCAGAAGAAGGGATTAGATGCTGAGGAAATAGGAATAGAAGCTTATCCGGAATTTAATTAAGTATGAGCGAGAAAAGATCTGTTATTACTCTCATTGTTTACCCCCTAATGTAATAGTTTTTTCTCGCTTTAACTTAGTTAAATAAAAAAAATTTATTAAGATGGTTTTATGAAATATAAAACCATCTTTTTTTTATTTTTATCCACTTTTCTGATTGGTTCAGAGTCAATTCAATATCTATCAATTTCAGAGTTTCAAAAATCAATAGAGAATAGTGAGAATAAAAAAGTTTTCCTTAAATTTTATATAGAAAAAATTAACGAGTTAGACAAAGAAACAAACTCAATAATTTCTCTTTATAGTGCTGACAAACTTTATAAGTCTTATGTTTATGGTAAGAATAAGGATTGGCAAGGTATCCCAATACTTCTCAAAGACAATATTGATACAAAGGGTTTAGCAAATACTGCAGGATCAATTTCTTTGATTGATAACTTCCCACGCAATGATGCTCAATTAGTTAGAAATTTAAAAAAATCTGGTTTCCTTATCCTAGGAAAAGCTAATTTATCAGAATGGGCAAATTTTAGAGGCGAGAACTCTGTAAGTGGATGGTCAAGTTATGGCGGGCAAACAAGAAATCCATACAACCTTGAGCTTAGTCCTTGTGGTTCAAGCTCAGGCAGTGCAGTAGCAGTTGCTCTAGGATTGGTGCCTGTATCAATAGGTACTGAAACTAATGGCTCAATAACCTGTCCTGCTTCAATTAATGGTGTTGTGGGTATAAAACCTACCGTTGGACTAGTTAGTAGATATGGAATAATACCTATTTCCTCTACCCAAGATACTGCTGGACCGCTAGCTAAAAGTGTATTAGATGCAGCAATAGTTCTTCAAGCAATTGCAGGAAAAGACCCTAAAGATAAATATACGCATTCAATACCAAGCGATTATAATTTTGATGCTCTTACAAGATTAGATAAAAATTATTTGAATAATAAAAGAATAGGTTTAATTACGCCAAATCAAAATGCACCAGATGAAGCATTTAGATTGATTGAAAAAGTTAAGCAACAACTAAAATTACTTGGAGCTGAAGTAATTGAAGTAAGTTTTGCTCCAGTGCCTCAAAACTTTTGGTCCTCTGCTTTATTCGTCCTTCAACATGAGTTTTACATAGGGCTTAATAGTTACCTAAAAAAATCTAAATCAAAAATGCAGGACATGGAATCAGTTATAAATTTCAATAAATCAAATTCTGAGCAAGTTATGAGCTTCTATGGGCAAGAATATTTTATTAAAAGTGTTGATTCTGCTCCAGGAAAAACTATTGGAGACATTAGAACTGAAATTATATATCAAGAGTCTTTAGAAACTCTTGACTACGCTAAAAGAGCTATTGATAGTGCATTGGTTAATAATAAATTGGATGCTCTCGTAGGTCTAACCAGAAATACTGCTTGGAAAATTAATTATGAAACTGGAGATGCTTTTGAGAACAGCTGGGGCAATGGAGCCTTATCAGCAATATCAGGCTACCCTCATATTACAATCCCTTTAGATTTTTCAGATAACCTCCCAACTGGAGTATCTTTTATGGGTGCAGCATGGGATGAGGTTAAACTACTTAATTTGGCTTATTCATTCGAGCAATATAACAACTTTTTACCTAGACCAATTCAAGACAAGAATTGAGTCTTAATTTAATAACATCAAGACTTAAGTTGTTAGGTAGGTTTATTGATTTTTTTATATCTATTAATTTTTCTAGATTTATCAGGGATTCTTTGCTGTTTGATGTAACTCTACCTTTTTCAAGAAATATAAGATAATCAGTAAATTCTGAAATTTCATTTTTATCTTTTGATTGAATATTTCTGTTTTTCAAATATAAATCATATTTCTCTATTTTTATTAATATTTCATCAATAGGTTTTTTAAGTTCACTTGGATTTTCTGTTAAAAAACATAGTGCATGTTCAGATAAATCAAAGGATTTGGACAGAATATATTCTTTTACTTCTGGCACTGATGGTCTTGGAACTCTTGCTGTATGAAATCGACTTTTAATTGTTGCTGGAATCTGAGAAATATTATTAGTTGAAATGAATATAAAAGTATTAGGGCCAGTGTCCTCTGCAACTTTAAGCAATGAATTGTATCCGTCTACTCTAATATCTTCACCCCCTTGAATAAAGAGCAGTCTATTATTTGCAGTGCTTAGGTTGAGAAAGTCTCTTGGTTCCCTAAGATCAGATATTGGGATGTTGCTTTTTTCAGGGTCTTTTTTTAAAAAATAAAAGTTAGGTGAGGCTATATTTTCTAATTCGTAATTTGAGTAATCTCTACTATCTGTTTTGGAAATTATTGTTTTAACTATATTTCTTGAAATTTCGTTTATATTTTGTCCATCTGGACCACATAAGATTGTTTTAGGCTCTATGTTTCCTATTTTTTCAAGAAATTTTTTATCCCAAGGAAGCATTTAGTTTTTCAATTGTTTTAAGTGTAATCTCATCTTTCAATTCATCAATGCTTTTAGTTGCATCCAAAGATATAACTCTTTCTGGGTTTTCAGATACTATCTCTAGATATCCTTTTCTCACTTTATCAAAAAATTCAATTGACTCACTTTCCATTCTATCCATTGCTCTATTAGATATCCTTTCTCGAGACATTTCAGCAGTAATATCCATGTAAAAAGTTAAATCTGGGGTTAATAAATCTGAGCTGTTATGAATAAAATCTATAAAATCTTTACTTAAACCCTTACCAAAACATTGATAGGCAAACGTTGCATCTGAATATCTATCAGCAATTACAATGTAATCTTGACTGATCTTTTCTCTTAAGAAATTTTGATCTAGATGTTTCCTTGACGCATAAAGCAAAAGAGCTTCTGTAATAGGATCAACTTTTTCCACAGTATCTTGAAGAAAAATATCTCTTATTTTTTCTCCCATAAGAGTGGTCCCAGGTTCTCTTAGCTTAGCAACCTTATGTCCTAACTTTTTTAAATGTGATTCTAATAGATCAATTTGAGTAGATTTTCCTGACCCCTCAATTCCTTCAAATGAAATAAACACGATATATATTATTTACTGTAAATATATTTTTTTACAGCTTTATTATGTTCCTCGTATGTTTTTGAAAAGATATGTGACCCATCGCCTTTAGCAACAAAGAAGAAAAAATCACCAGGAGAAGACTTTATTGCAGCATCTATTGCGCCTTTAGATGGATAACAAATTGGTCCTGGTGGAAGTCCCTTTACCTGATAAGTGTTATAAAGATTTTTATCATCTAGCACTGCTCTACCAATTTTTTTCCCATAATCCTGATAATAGCCATATGAGGAAGTTGGATCAGCTTGTAATTTCATATTTATATTTAATCTTGCAAGAAATACTGAGGCAATTGTTGCTTGTTCAGAAGCTAAAACTGCCTCTCTCTCAATAATAGAGGCAAGAATTAGTGCTTCTTGTTGAGACTTTAACGGGTTATTTTTGGGCTTGTTTTGCCATGTTCTTTCTAAGTACTCATCAAGGTATGACTGAGAATTAACCAAAACTTCAACCAAGTCTTGTTCATCGCTAAAGAAATAAGTGTCTGGCATAATTAAGCCCTCTTTGGAGAAGATCTCTTTCACCTCTGTGGGTACATTAAATTGTAAATTTTGACTTTGAATTATGTCATCTAAACTATTTAAACTTTTCTTAGCTACTGTGCCCTCAATAACAGCAAGCTTAAATAACTGCACATCACCTTCTTTAAAGCGTGTAATTAGCTCTGAGATGCTTGAATTAGCTGGTATGTTATATCTTCCAGCTTTTATTAAAGGGTGGTCTTTAAATAAGTATTTGAACCTAACCCACCATGTGCTGTAGAGGTTATATTCTTCCTCTATATCAGCAAGTATTCCATAAAGGCTATCGCCCTTCTCAACTATAAAAGTTTGGTTGTGATCTTGGATAGGAATCTTTTGCTCAAGTGCATAATGGAGCTTTAGGGATATAAACAAAAACCCAAGAACTAGGAAAAAAAGGAAAGTTTTCTTAGCTATTGTTTTGGATCCAATCGACGGCACTCTTAATTGTTGTGATATTTTCAGCTTCGTCATCTGGTATTTCAAGACCGAATTCCTCTTCGAATGCCATTACCAATTCAACAGTATCTAGTGAATCTGCCCCTAAATCTTCTACAAAGGAAGAATCTGATGTGACATCATCTTTATTAACACTTAGCTGATTGCAAACTATTTCTACAACTTTATCTAGAACTTCGCTCATAATTACTCCTCAGTAAATTCGTAAAACATACATTACTTCATAAATAGCCCGCCATCAACTACTAAAGTTTGGCCGGTTATATAATTTGATTCTTCGGAAGATAAAAAGTTCACTAGTGATGCTACATCTTCCACTTTTCCTGCTCTTTTAAGTGGGATCTTATCTAATATTTCTTGAGCTAAAATACCCTGTGTCATATCGGTTTCAATAAACCCTGGTGCAATTGAATTTACTGTAATATTTCTGGAGCCCAACTCTTTAGCCAGAGACCTAGTAAAAGCGTCCACACCAGCTTTTGATGCTGAATAGTTTGTTTGGCCTGGATTTCCCATTGAGCCTGAGATTGAACTTATATTTATTATTCTTCCCCATCTTCTTTTGAGCATACCTTTAACTACTAATTTAGTAATCTTGAATACTCCATTTAAATTTGTATTTATTACTTCATTCCAATCATCCTCAGACATTCTTAAAAAAAGATTGTCTTTGGTTATCCCTGCGTTATTAATCAAAATATTTGGTTCGAATTCCTCAACAGATACACTAAAAGCCTCTATCGAAGCATCATCAGAAATATCGAGATTAGCAACAGAAAGGTTTTCATGAGAAAAATCAAAATTTGAGGCATTTCGGCAAGTGGCAAGAACTTCATAACCATGCTCTAGTAAGCTTAGAACTATGCCTTTTCCTATTCCTCTGTTACCGCCTGTAACAATAACTTTCTTATTTACCATATTTATCAAGTAGTTCTTTAAATGTATCAATATTATCAAGAGATGAAAATGTTCCTTTAATTCTGTTTTGCTTTGCTAAGCTTGAAAGAACTTTATTAGGGCCAAATTCTATATGCTCATCAAGACCATATTTCTTCAATCTGTTCATTGATGATACCCACTGAACAGGATTGGATATTTGTTCAGCAAGATTATTGCAAATCTCTTTAGTTGTTAATGGGATCTTTGCATGTAGGTTTTGTATCACTGGAAAACTTGGTTTTGCAAGATTAAGCTCATCTAAAACAAGTTTTAGTTTTGTGGAAGCAATATTCATTAAGCTTGAATGGGATGGCACAGATACTGCTAAATCAATAACTCTTTTAGCACCTTTATCAGCTAGTTCATTTTTTACTGCTTCAATCTCATCTGTATTACCTGCTATTACTGTTTGTAGTGGTGAATTTAAATTCACAGCCTCTAAAAATTTAGCTTTTTTATCCGCTAATATTTTTTTAATACTTTCGCTATCCAGGCCAAGTACAGCTGACATCTTGGTCTTTGTATCCCCTTTGCTTTCTATCATGAAAGTTGCTCGAAATTTTATAAACCTCAATGCATCTTTTACATTGAAACCACCAGCACATAAAAATGCAGACACCTCACCAAGGCTATGTCCTGCAGCCACTTTTGGCATTGGGCATTTGTGCTTTTTCCAGATTTGAAAAAGCGAATAGCTCATCAACATTAATAAAGGTTGTGTGTAGTAGGTATCATTAAGCCTAGGGTCTTGAGTGAATATAATGCTTTTGAGATCTTCTTTATAGAATTCTTCACCAATAGCTAGAGTTTCTTGAAATTCAGGGAATTCTTGAAAATGCTCTTTGAACATTCCTGAATATTGAGCTCCCTGTCCAGGGAATAAGAATGAGAAAGCCATTAAAATCTACTGTTGAATTTCTTCTTCAGATTCTTTTGATTTCTTTTTGAGATCTTTGACTAGCCTGCCTTTATAAAAACCATCTGCTGACATGTTATGTCTTAGATGTCTCTCACCTGAAACAGGGTCAGTAGCCAATGAATTGCTTGATAATGAGTCATGTGAACGTCTCATTCCAATTCTGCTTCTTGTTTTTTTACTTTTTTGTACAGCCATGAAGCATGCATTTTAAATCTTTTAATACTTATTGTGAAGCATAATAATCAATTGAAATTATTTGTTAGAATAATAGTATGTTAATCACAACCTCAGAGCATATTCCTGGAAAGAACATTATTAGCACAATTGGTTATGTTAAAGGCAGTTCTGCAAGAGCTAGACACGCGGTAGCAGATATATTTGCTAGCCTTAAGAATATTGTTGGTGGCGAAGTGGAAGAATATTCAAGATTACTTCAACAAACGAGAGATCAAGCTGTAGAGAGGATGATGGCAGATGCAAAAAACAAAGGCGCTAATGCGATAATTTGTTTTCGCATACAAAGCAGCACTATCGCGCAAGGTGCATCTGAAGTCGTTGCTTACGGTACAGCTGTAACTATTGAAGACTAATAGGTATCTTCTTCTTCGAGAGGATTAGCTCCAAACCTATTATCCTCGTAGCCACCTTTTCTCAAAAAAGCTAAACAATAAAGAAGAGTGACAAGATTTCCTGCTGCATCAAGCCTGACAGCTGCTGGCTCTACTGAAGGAAAAATTGCCATCCATATGCTCATAATACTGACAATGAAATAAGGAATTGCCCAATAGTAGCTTGCATCCAGGTCTTGTAACCTTCTGATAGTTACAGCTAATGATGGTAAGAAGAAAACTAAAGCTAAAACGACTGCTGACAATCTAGTACCAATACCAAAACTTGAATCTAAAAGAAATTCTGTTGCTTGGCCCTCGTTTAAAGTTGCAACATACTCCCAATCAACACTTCCAAAAGTCGTAAAAGCTACTGCTGCACTTACCACGATCGATATAATTATGGTGAATAACAAGAAATACCACCATTCTGCTCTGCTTGCCCTACCGCTAAATGTAGAATATTTTTCTATTAATGCTGACTTTACTGCTTGACTAAAATTCATTTTTTCTCCCTTGTATAGACATCATATCTTATTGACGAACCATTAAATGATATAGCAGAGCTATCTTTTATACTAGCTGGTGCTCTCAATTCTTTCTTTATAACCAATCTTCTAAAGTCTGATTTAAAGAAATCATCTGATGGGTTATCGTACTCAGCAAGATACTTATCCATGAATTCCATTTGTTTAGTTCTTTTTAATCTTTTATTTGAATTAAACATTGGGTCAACATAGATAACATCGTAAGCTTGAGCTGAATCTAAAAATTTACGTGAATCGCTATTTTTGATAGTTATGTTATTTACAGCATCATCAAAATAGGAATAATTTGGCAATTCATTAAGAGCCTCTTCCAGCAATATACAAAGACCAATATTCTTTTCAACAACAGTAATCTTTTGTCCCAGCAAAGCTAGTATGAATGCATCATGTCCAAGTCCACCCGTAGCATCTAATATCTTTTTTGGTTTAGCTGATTGTAGGGCAAATGCTTTCTTTAAAAGAGCTTCATTTTGAAATTTTGTAATTCTTGAGTAAAACTTACCTTTTTTAAATGAATTGACTAATTTCATGCCGTTAAAGTGTAAAACTGACGGATTATCTAAATTAATGTGTATATCAGGAAATTCTGGTCCAATTAATGGAACATCGTATTTAGAAGACAAATCTTTAGCTCGTTGAAAAAAGTCTGGATCTTCAGTTTTAATTCCTTTTATATCAGCCACAACAACACAGAGCCTAAAATTAATCTATATAAAATAAAAGGTATATAACCTAGCTGTTTTACGAGCTTAATAAAGATAGAAATTGAAAAATAAGATACTGTAAATGTTGTTAAAAATGCTACAAATGTTGTTAATATGTTTATATCTTCTGTTAAAGTGTTTATATCTTTAAAGCTAAATAATAAGGCTCCTAGTATCGTAGGGATTGATAGCATCAAGGAATATTTAGCTGCTTCTTCTTTCTTATACCCTAGGATTAGTGACCCAGTTATAGCTGTTCCAGATCTTGAAGCACCTGAAATTAAACTGAAGGTTTGAAATACACCAATTACTATCGCATGTTTGATGTTCATATTTGAATTTGTTAGCTTGTTTGAGCTAATTTTCTCAGAAAATAGGAGTAATAATGCAAAAAATAAGTTTGCATATGCTATTGATGTTAATGACCATCTATAATCCCCTACACCCTCGACAAGCAAGACTATTAGAACAATAGGCAATGTGCTTATAGCCAGATAAACAAAGGATCTTGACATATAAAAGTTAATTCTTAGAAATTCATCTCTAAAATAAATCAAAACAGCTAGTAAAGTCGCAAAATGTACAGTGATATCAAACAATATGCCCTGATCTGGCCAGCCAAGCAACTTGCTAGGCAATAGTAAGTGTGCAGAACTTGAAATAGGCAAAAACTCTGTTATTGCCTGAATTATGCTCAAGACTATAGTTTGAAATATGCTTAAATCGTTCATTGGCTTTTGTGGTAACTGAGCTCTTTAATATAATTAGGGTAATTTGAAGATAATTGATGGTTATCTTCCTTTAAAAGCATATTAAGGATATTAAGGGGTATCGCTGTACTCTCAACTTCCTCCAAAGAACCTAGAGCAAGCTGGTCTTTCTTAAGCCCAATATATTGTCCTTTGGGTATATTTTTGGCATTCTCACAATAGAAATCTTTACCTTCATGTCTGTAAAAAAAATCATTTTTATTTCCCTTGATCACTGGAATCTTTTTGGGGCAATTAAAATTTAAAGCACTCAAGTTAGAGAAGGCATAAAATTCTTTCTCTAAAATTAATTCCAATGTTTGTAAAAATGTGTAAGCTAGTCTTGCGCCTGTATATGAACCAGGGCCAGCTGCATAGGCCATTCTATCCAACTTGCTAAATTCAAAATCTGGTACTGTTTCTCTCAATGTTTCTATCTTTTTATCCCAATTATTCCTTTTAACTATTTGCTCTTCTTTAAATAAAAATTTATATGACTGTCCATCATATTGAAGTGTAATGAAATGCATGTCTGAGGTAAGGTCTAAAACTAAGGCGTTCAATTTGAAATGCTTTGACGAATAGATTTTGTTACTTCTTCTAGTGATTTTGAAGCATCTATTTCAATAAATTTTAAATTCTTATTTCTATAGAAATCCAGAAGTGGTTCTGTTTCATTAAAATAAACATCTAATCTCTTCTTAATTACTTCTGGTGCATCATCTTCTCTTTGAATGAGTGCTTCTCCCGTAATATCATCAAAACCTTCTTTTTGTGGAGGGTTATGAATTACGTGATAGGATCTACCAGACGATGGGTGCACTCTTCTGCCTGACATACGATTAATAATTTCATCTTCTGAGATACTGAGGTATAAAACTAGATCTATTGATACATTAGCTGAATCAAGAGCTTTACCTTGATCAAGGTTCCTGGGAAAACCATCTAATAAAAAACCTTTTTTGCAGTCATCTTCACTTATTCTTTGAACAAGCATTTCAACTATTATGTCATTTGGCACCAAAGTTCCTGATGATAAATAAGTTTGAACTTTATTGGCAAGCTCTCCCTCTGATCTGCTTACTTCCCTCATCATTGCTCCAGTTGAGATATTTGCAATATCAAAGTCTTTTTGAATTATTTCAGCTTGTGTGCCTTTTCCGGCGCCTGGCATCCCTAAAAGAATTAAGTTCATTTTTCTATAACTACAAAAGATAAAGTATAACTATCAGTATTAGTTATTGATAGATGGTGTTTGGTTGCATCTAATTTACTGCTTCTTATCGATGGCTTTCCTAAATCATCTTTTTCGATAGAGATATCTGAAGGATAAATCCCTCTAAAGCCTGTTCCTAAAGCTTTAACAAAAGCCTCTTTTGCAGCAAATGATGAACAAAGAAAGTTAACTTTTGCATTCTCTTTTAGTTTGATAAATTCTTTTTTCTCAAAGTCTGAAAGCACTTTATCTAAGAATCTTTTGTCATATTTTTCATAAATAGCTTTCACCCTATCTCTTTGAACCAGATCAGTACCTATACCTAAAATCATTTAAAAAATACTCTGCTCTTTATATTAAGTTCTTCGAAATAATACTCTATGGTTTTTCTGTTGATTTCTTTTGATGCTATTAGAGCCTCTCTTGAAAAACTTCTTTTTGAAATTTCATTTAATATTTTACCATCAAAACCACTGGCACTCTTTGAAAAACCAGATTGGGGTGAATACTTATATTTTTGCTCAAAATCTATGTCATTATTTGTGCCATATTCTGTAGAAAAATTTATTTCATACCCCAACACTCCTAGTAGATCTAATTCAAAGTTTCTTAATATATTTTCTATAGATTTTTTATCTTTGAGGTTAGAGATACAGTTTTTATAGATATCAAATAGCTCAGCTGATTCCTCTGATTGTGTTATAAGGAAATTTATTAGTTCATTGATATAAAATGCTGAGTAAAGATTTTCACTCCCTTTAAAGTCTTTAAATACCTCACATGGCTCAGCTAAATATAATGTCTTTAGATCCGACCTTCCTCTAAAGTCTATATTTAAACACTGAAAGGGCTCAAGATTCCCAGAGAGCCTAGAATTCTTTCTTTTAGCACCTTTAGCTACTGCATTTATTTTTCCGTTATTTTCACTTAAAAAAGTAACGATTAAACTGGTTTCTTTATATGGTCTTGAATGGATTACAAATGCTTTTTGATAGTTTGAATCCATTAGCTCTTGATACCAAAACTTTCTAAGCTTATTGGGTTGTTTACCCAATTCTTTTGTACCTTACACCAGAGTTTTAGGATAATTTTTTTTTCAAATTTTTTCTCTAAGTCTACTCTTGCAGCAATACCTATAGATTTAATTTTTTCTCCACTTTTTCCTATGACTATGCTCTTTTGACTTTGCTTTGAAACATAGATGTTTGCACTTATCTCAAAAGTTTCTTTTTTCTCATCTAAATGTTCTATAACTACTGCTGTCTCATAAGGTAGCTCGTCTCCTAAGAGACGTATAACTTTCTCCCTGACTATTTCGCTTATTTCAAAATTCTTGCTTTGAAAACTAATTTCCTCGGGATAAAAAAACTCATTTTCTGGCAAAGCTTTCTCTAACTCTTTCTCTACTAGATCAATCCCATCATCATTTTTGGCTGAAATAGGGACAATGGCAAAAAAATCATCTTTCTGGAAAGTTTCTTCAACAAAAGTAAAAAGATTTTTTTTATTTTTTACTAAATCAATTTTATTTATAACAAGTATTTTCTTTGCAGTTGACTGATAAACCAATTCTAATGTTTCCCTGTCAATATCATCAAACTTTGTTCCAGAAACCATGAAAATTATTACATCGACATCATGAATAACTTCTGATGGTTTCTTTCGAAGAACTTTATTTAAAGTTTTTTCACTTTTTTTATGAATTCCTGGTGTATCTATGAATATTATTTGTGTTTTTTCTAATGTTTTGATGGCATAAATATTTGATCTTGTGGTTTGTGATTTATCGGCAGTAATTGATACTTTTTTATCAAGAAATTTGTTTAAAAATGTTGATTTTCCAACATTGGTTTTACCAATAATTGTTGTATAGCCACACTTTATCAATTTATTTTTCCAACCCTATCGGTAGATGGCCACTTGCCTGGTTTCCAGGACATCCAAATATATTCTGCTTTTCCCCAAATAACATCTTCACTAATATAACCCCATGCTCTACTATCATTAGAGTTATCTCTATTGTCTCCGCTCACAAAATACATGCCCTCTGGTATTGTCCAGCTGCCACTTTGACCTGTTCTGTCCATATGTCTAATTGTATATTCTTTACCTACATTTGATTCGATTAAAAGTCTTGCAGAATCATCCTGTAAGTAATTTTCTTGAGGCAAGACAACCCCATTTACGTAATATTTTTTATTCACATACGTAACAACATCTCCACCTTTTGCAATTACTCTTTTAACGAAAGGTACTGTAGGTTTGTGTGGCGGGAAAAAGACAACTATCTCACCAACCTCCGGTCCAGTTGAAAATAATTTGTCACGACCTGTAAAAGGTATCTCTAAACCATAAGCATTTCTATTAACTAGAACAAAGTCACCTACTTCTAAATTTGGTCTCATTGACTCCGATGGTATCTGCCAAGGCTCATAAACATAGCCTCTTATAAAAAAAACTAAAAAAATATTAATAAACCAACCTCTGCTTTCTTTAATTATTTCCTTATGTCCATTTACCAAAGAAGCGATAAATAAAATTAATGAAAAAAATGAATAAAAAGCCAGCAAATCTCCTATATTCCACTGCCTAACAAATAATATTCCAATAATTAGTATTGATATTAATAAGCCTGATCTTTGAGCCCATCGATGAATATTTTGATTAAAGTTATTTGTTGCTTTCATCCAATACCAATGAATTGCAATTGCACAAATAACTAAATTGAGAAATATAAATACAGGAACATTTGATATGGGCTGAATAAGGGAAAAGAATGTGCTCATTTTTTGTCAGTGGATAGGAAGCTTAAGAAAGCTTCTTGAGGCAGGGCTACTCTACCTATTTGTTTCATTTTCTTCTTTCCAGCTTTTTGCTTTTCAAGAAGCTTCTTCTTTCTTGTGACATCACCACCGTAAAGTTTAGCAGTAACATTCTTTCTGAAAGCTTTAACGCTCTCTCTAGCGATTATTTTACTACCTAACATGATTTGAATGGGGATCTCAAACATTTGTCTTGGAATTACTTCTCGAAGTCTCTTGGCTATTTCTCTTCCTTTTCGCTCTGCTTGTGAACGATGCATTATCGATGAGAGAGAGTCTACCACTAGACCATTAATTGCCACATCTACTTTCACAAGCTTGGCAGTTTGAAACCTATCAAATACAAAATCAACTGATGCATATCCCTGACTTTTTGATTTAAGAATATCAAAGAAGTCCATAACTATTTCAGATAATGGCATTTCAAAAATGATGGAAACTTGCCCACCTAAGTACTGTAAATCTTTCTGCACCCCTCTTTTAGACATAGCTAATTCAATTACATCTCCCACGTATTTATTTGGGCATAGAATAGTTGAACGTATTATCGGCTCTCTAATTTCTTGTATTTCATTTACTGTAGGTAATTCGGCAGGAGAACTAATTGTTGATTCTTCTCCATTAGTTCTTAGTATTTCATATGCAACGCTTGGAGCTGTAGTTATCAAATCTAAGTCATATTCTCTTTCCAGTCTTTCTTTCACTACTTCCAGATGTAATGTTCCTAGAAAACCACATCTGAAACCACTGCCTAAAATTTCTGAATTCTCAGGCTCAAAAGTAAGTGAAGAATCATTCAGGTTTAGTTTTTGTAAAGCTTCTCTGAAGGCTTGGTAATCATTTGAATCAATTGGAAAAAAAGATGCGAACACTTGTGGCTGAACTTCTTCAAAACCATCTAGTTCATTTGTATCAGGATGTTTTGAAGATATCAGAGTGTCTCCTACTGGAACAGACTTGAGATCTTTAACACTTGCAACCAAATACCCAACTTCGCCTTCTTTTAATTCATTGCAAGGAACTTTCTTTGGTGTGAATTTCCCAATAGTATCAGCGGTATAAGTTTGGCCTGTGGATTTAACAATAAATTTGTCTCCTTTTTTTAGGGAACCACTAAAAATTCTAATTAATGAAATAACGCCAAGAAAATTATCGTACCAAGAATCGATAATAAGTGCCTGCAAGTTTTCTTCTGTACTTTTCTTTGGTGGAGGAACTTTTTGAGCTATCTGCCTTAATAATTCATTTAAGTTTGTTCCATCTTTTGCACTCACAAACAATGCTTCCGATGCATCAATACCAATAATCTCCTCTATTTCATTTTTAACTCTTTCTGGTTCAGCTTGAGGAAGGTCAATCTTGTTAATTACAGGTATTACTTCTAAACCAAGATCTATCGCTTTGTAACAAGTTGATAATGTTTGAGCTTCGACTCCTTGCGATCCATCCACGACAAGTAATGCGCCCTCACAGGCAGCTAACGATCTCGAGACCTCATAAGAGAAGTCAACGTGACCTGGGGTATCTATAAGGTTGAATTGATACTCTTCATCATCGACATAATTTAATGCCACTGATTGAGCTTTTATAGTAATTCCTCGTTCTCTTTCTAATTCTAAAGTATCGAGAACCTGTGATTTCATTTCTCTTTTACTAAGACCTCCACAGAATTCAATTATTCTGTCAGACAGAGTGGACTTCCCATGATCAATATGAGCAATGATTGAGAAATTTCTAATCTTATTCAACTGTTACTGCAACAAAAAAGTTGGAACCCTCTCTGGTTCCAAATACCGCTATTTTGTCACCTACAGCAAATGAATCAAGTGCATTTTTAAAATCTTCAACTTTTGAAATATCATAAGTCGTGTTGCCAGATTTTATTTTGGTAATAATATCTCCGCTAAGAATTTGTCCTACAGCAGGAGAGTCTCTTGTTACTTGGACTACTCTTACACCAGTAAATTCTTCATTGTCTGTGTTCTCAAGTTCTAGTCCAAGAGGAAAGTTTGGTACATCTGGTTCATTATTGACTGGATCTGGTCTTTCTTGTGATGGAAGTTCTCCAACTTTCACATATAAATTTGTATACTCACCATCTCTGAATAATTTAATTTTTAGATTAGTTTTTGGCTTTGTCATCCCCACAGAGTGCTGCAAGTCCTTAAAGTAAATAACATCTTTTTTTCCAACTTTAACAATTACATCACCTGGCTTAATGCCGCCTTTTTCAGCTGCTCCATCTTTAACAACTGCCCTAACCAATGCTCCAATTGGTTTTTCCATTCCAAGAGCTTCTGCTAAATCGCTAGAAACTTCTCCACCCTGAACTCCTAGATAGCCCCTAGAAAATTTTCCGTTGTCTTTAAGCTGCTCAACAACTTCAAGTGCTATGTTAATAGGTATTGCAAATGCCAAGCCTTCGTTTCCGCCTGACCTTGAAAAAATCTGAGAATTAATACCTATAACTTCTCCCTCGGTATTAAATAATGGGCCTCCAGAATTTCCCCTATTAACTGCTGCATCTGTTTGGAGATATGGGACATAGTCGCCTATACCTTGCCCAGAAGTTATGCCTCTGCCTGTTGCACTAATTATTCCGAATGTAACAGAAAAATCATAATTGTAGGGTGAACCAATTGCTATCACTCCATCCCCCTGCTCAACCTCATCAGAATTGCCAATTTCAACTGGATCAAAATCATCCGAATCAATTTTTAGTAGTGCCAAATCACTTAATTCGTCCATACCTACAATCTCAGCTTTAAATTCCCTTCGATCTAGAAACTTAACAAGAACTTCATCGGCACCCTGAACAACATGGAAATTGGTTATCACATATCCATTTTTGTCTATTACAAAACCAGACCCTGTGCTGATTGATTCTCTTTCTTTTCCTCGCGGATCATTCATCTCTGGCATAGGTATGCCAAATTCTCTGAAAAGCTCCTCCGGGAAGCCTCCTAGTGATCTTCTGTTGTATTTAATTTTTCGAATAGATTGAATATTTACAACTGATTCAGATTGGTTCTTAACAAGTTCAGAAAAATCAAATTCGTGAGCATCCAGACTAAACAGAAATACTAGAATTATTGCTATAAACTTTTTCATTAATAATTTATTTTACAGGTCTTATAGAGTTGAGGATTCTTTTTCCTGATTCAATATCTATATCACCAAAAATCGCAATAGTATGCGGCTTATCAGAATGAATTAGGGTTTTCTTAATCAAAATAAAATTTTCTTTTTTGTAAACACCATCGGGAAGATTAAGTGTATTAGGACTATCGATAAAAATTGAGAATTCTTTTTTGTTAGCTTTATTTGTGAACCTATTACTTAATCTGTCGTCTGTATTGAAGCCTCTTGGCAACCATTGTGGCTGATATGCCACAGGCATAATATTTGTATTCACATTTGGTGCGTAGTGCCTGGATGCAAATTGCAAAATCTCATCTGTCTTAATATTTTCTAGAATTTGTTTAGCTTCCACTGATGCTATTGATTGCTGCAATAACAAACTAGCCTTATTTTCATCTGTATTATTTATCGCATTATTTAGAATTGAATAACTTAACAAGGCACCAACAGAGAATATAGTTATAGGCATAACAAGCCTTTGGTTAAAAGCAGAAAATAAATTTTTTAGTGACATATTTGCTAATTGCTGTTTAAAACCAATGGGTTTTAAATCTTTTGCTGTATCACTTATTTCAATAATATTGAAATACAAATCTTTAAGCTCAGGTTTAGTCTTCATGTCTTTAATAAGACAATCTACTTCTTCTGTACTTAGCTCTCCGTCAACAAATGCAGATATTCTGCTAAAATCATAGTCTGAAATATTATTCATAATTTTTCTTTTAAATTCTCCATTAAATATTGTCTTGCTCTAAAAATTCTAGACCTTACTGTTCCAACGGGCACACTTGTTATGTTTGCAATTTCCTCATAATTCTTTGAATCTACTTCACACAATATGTATGCTGTTCTCTGCTCTTCGGGCAACTCATTCAATAAGCTTTTTACCGATTCAAATAGCTCAGTATTCTCAATAGACTCAACAACGTTATTTGGGGCTGCAAGTGTACTTTCAAACCCTTCGTCTATCTGGCTTTCTCTAGAAGAATTTATTTTTGTAATTGCTAGATTAAAACCGATCCTATACAACCAAGTGTAAAAATTAGAATTTCCTTTAAAAGTTTCAATCTTTTCCCATGCTCTCATAAATGCTTGTTGAACAACATCTTCTGTTTCATGGTAGTTTCTTAAAATCTTGAATAAAGAATGATGAAGTCGGGTTTTAAAAGTAGTAAAAAGCAACTCGAATGCATTCGAGTCGCCTTTCTGTGAGAGCTCCACTAGTTGTGGAATACTATTTTTTTTCATCTACACCTTTGATATTGAATTTTTAAATAAGTTCATTTAATTAGCAAATTTTTTTAACTTTGGAAATTTCTCAGAAAATAGCCTTTTATTTTTAAAGATTAGGTCGAAAAGCTCTTGATCATTAAGATCTAGCAATTTATTCAATTCATCTTTTTGGTTTGCATCCATATCCTGGAAGCCAGCAATAAGTTTTTTTACTACAAATGTAGTTTCCTTCATTCCTCTTCTTGATTTAAAATTTAATTTTTTAAGTAACAGATCATTATTCATGGCATTAAGTTTTTCCTTACCAAATTATACTTCGATATTAGTCAAAGGAGTTGATTCAGAAAAGCTTCTTCAAGGCCAGATATCTTGCGATCTTGCTCAAAATAAAAGGTATTTTGATGGGCTCTTCTGTGATGAGAAGGGTTACATTATTACAAATGCAGTAGTTATCAAAGATGACTTCTTTACCATTATCGTTAAAAAAAGTGTTTCCAAATTCCTAAAGGCAGAATTAGAAAAATTTGCAAAGTTTTTTAATTGTGAGGTTTCTGAGGAAAATCAGATTATTTATGGTGAATGTAAAAATAAAGTTTTCAAGAAACATTTAGGAAAAAAGGATTTTCAAGAAACAAATATTGAATGGGATTTGCAGACTATGAAAAATTTCTGCTTCGATATTGAAGAACAACACTCAAATAAATTCAGAATTAATGAGTTGGGATATAATTTTGAAGACTATGTTTCCTACGATAAAGGCTGTTATAGAGGACAAGAAATCATTGCTAGGTTAACTTATCTTGGTAAGAAGGTTAAGAAAGCAGTTGTATTCAATAATGCAATTGAATCTATATCAGACTCGTCCGGGAAAAAAATTGGAAAAAAGATTTTAGAGATACAATCAAAAAAATTTAATTTAACTCAGTTTTTTGTGGAGGAGAATGAGTATTATCATGAAGGTAAGAAAATTATTCCAGTTTCCAGCCAATGGGAACAAGACCAAGATCTATAAGTTTTTTATTTGTTTTTGAAAAATGCTGGCAACCAAAAAACCCATTATGCGCTGATAGTGGTGAAGGATGAGAAGCTTCTAAAATATAGTTTCCATCACCAATTAGCATCCTCTTTTTCTTTGCATAATTTCCCCATAGAAGAAATATGATATTTTTTCTTTTTTGAATAAGGTCAATAGCTTTGTCAGTAAAATTTTCCCATCCTATAGTGGAATGAGAGGCTGCAATACCTGCACAAACAGACAAAGATGTATTCATTAAAAGTACGCCCTGTTTTGCCCAATGCGTTAAATCACCATGAATGTTTTCAACACCCAAATCATTCTTCAATTCTTTAAAGATATTTATTAAAGAAGGGGGTAATTTTTGTTCTTTTCTAACAGAAAAAGCTAGACCATTAGCTACACCAGGAGTGTGATATGGATCTTGCCCTATGATTACAACTTTAACGTCTTCAAGTTTACAAATTTCAAAGGCTTTAAAATAATCTTTTGGGTTAGGCAAAACTATTTTACCTTGCTTATTATCAGAGATTAAACGAGCTTTTATAGCTTTAAAATATGGTTTTTTTATTTCGCTGTCGATAAATTTCTGCCAGCTTGATTGCTTATTCACTAGATAAAAATAGCACATTTTTTTTATCCACAGAAACTGTGGATAACTTTGGGGAAAAGTGCATCAAAATATCATATATCCCATATAAGAAAATACTTTCATCAGATTGTATAAAAAATGAACAATATGTTTTTTACCAGTTAAAATCAGTGTTTCAAGCTATGCATTTAAATAATATTATTTTGATACAAAAAATATTAGTTAAAAGCGGCCAATGCTTATTCTTGTGTGAAAATCAATAGATATTGAAAAAAAAAGACGTTTTTTTTAGTAGCAAAGTCTTGCAATTGTAACACCACTGATTCTCTCTAGCTCTGAGACAATTGTGTGATTAATGTTGTCGTCGGTATCTATAATGTTGCATGCTAGTGTGCCACGACTTTTGTTCACAAATTCTAAAATATTAATTTTATTTGAGGCTAAGCACTCTGCGATATTACTTATTATGCCTGGCTCATTTTTATTTGTTATGAACAGTCTATGCTTACCAATTTTTTCAGATTCTATATTAGGAAAATTTACGCTATTTATGATTCTCCCTTCCTTGATAAAATCACACAATTGAGAACAAGCCATTACTGCACAATTTACCTCACTTTCTTTGGTACTAGCACCTAAATGCGGAAAAATTACTACATCTTTTTTTGTATTTAATCTTTGTAGTAATTGCTTTGTCGGAAAATCGGTTACATATTTATGTAAGTGCTGATTGTCTAAAAATTTTATCAAACTATTCTCATCAACTACCCCTCCTCTAGAGAAATTAATCAACACTGAGTTCTTTTTGAAAAGTTTTAATTTCGCCTCATTTATAATCCCTTTGGTATTTTTTGTTAAAGGAAGGTGTAGAGAAATAAAATCTGAGTTTTGCAAAACCTCTTCCATACTTTCAAATCTTTGCAAGCTGCTTGGTAGGCGTAAAGCAGTATCAACAGTTAAGCCCGGGTCATAAGCATTCACTTTCATGCCTAAAGACATTGATTGTTCAGCAACCATAGAACCTATAGCTCCTAACCCTATTACTCCCAGCGTCTTGCCTTTAACTTCCTCTCCTTGATATTTTTTTTTCATTCCTTCAATCTCTGAACTTATTTCCTGATCGCTTTTACCTTCAGTAATCAATGAGTCCAAATTCCTATTTCCTGATACCAGATCCCTTCTTGACAGTATTAATGAGCAGATCACCATCTCTTTCACTGCATTTGCATTAGCACCAGGCGTGTTGAAAACCACGACACCATGTGATGAGCATTCGTCTATATTTATATTGTTTGTACCAGCACCCGCACGAGCAATACCAAGAAGCTTTTTTGGTATTTGAAGTTCCGTCAAATCATGACTTCTTAGAACTATTCCTGAAGGGTTAGGGTCTTCATTGGCTATTTGAAAGTTATTCAAATCAAAAATGTCTAAACCCTCTTTAGCTATGTTATTCAATATCTTTATTTTCATGATCAAGAGGTTTTAAAGAATACACATTTATAAGCTTTATTTAAACGGGTATTACCAAATAAACGATATTTTATCCATAAGTTATCAACAAGAAAATTACAGCATATAGTGTCCAAATAAAAAAATAACACAATATATTGTGTTGAAATGCTTGAATGTCGGCACCATCTATAGAAAAATACGTAAAGTAATGGAACAACAAGCAACACACAACATCCCGGAAGAAAAAAAGGACATAGCTCCTAATCAAGCAATGACACCGGGAAAGATCAGAGTCATAAAGAGAAACGGAAAAGTTGTTTCTTTTGAAGAAGAAAAAATCAAAGTCGCAATAATGAAGGCTTTTCTTGCCGTAGAAGGAGGCACAGCTGCTGGCTCTTCAAGAATACATGAAGAAGTCGACCAAATGGCTCAAGACATAATTGAAGTCTTTAAGAGAAGAATGCCATCAGGAGGAACAATCCACATAGAAGAAATCCAAGATCAAGTTGAACTTCAGTTGATGAGAAATGAACACCACAAAGTTGCAAGAACATATGTGCTATACAGAGAGGCGCGAAAAAATGAAAGAGTCGAAGAGAAACAAGACCTCAGCGTTGAGACGAGTGTCCAAGAGACAATTGACGCCGCAGTCAAAAAAGCGTGTCATGGTCTAGAAAACCTTGATGAGAGTCTTCTTGCTTCCGAAATAAAAAATGCCACATATGAGGGCATCTCTGATAAAGATCTTGCAGATAGCATGCTTATGACTGCAAGAACCATGGTTGAGAAAGAACCAAATTATTCATATGCAACAGCAAGACTACTGTTAAACAATATGGAAAATGAGGTTTGTGGTTTCTTGGGTATAAAAGAAAGAGAAAACAGAGCTGAAATGTACAAGCAAGCACTACATAAAACAATCGATAAAGGAATTGAGCTGGATTTCATCAGCGAAGAGCTCAAAAAATTTGACCTGGAAAAGCTTGGATCAGCGATTCTAGAAGAGAGAGACTTTCAATTCAAATATCTAGGGCTTCAGACTCTCTACGATAGATATTTCATAACACATGAAGAAACTAGATATGAAATGCCTCAGGTTTTTTTTATGAGAGTAGCAATGGGTCTTGCGATAAACGAAACAAATAAAAATGAGCGTGCTGTCGAATTTTATAAGCTGTTATCAAGCTTTGATTACATGAGCTCAACCCCAACACTATTCAATTCTGGTACCAATCGGCCCCAACTTTCATCTTGTTATTTAACTACTGTCCCTGATGATCTTTCCGGGATATATGGCGCAATTAGAGATAATGCATTGTTATCCAAGTGGGCAGGAGGATTAGGAAATGATTGGACACCTGTTCGAGCTCTTGGCTCAAGAATTAAAGGCACAAATGGAAAAAGCCAAGGTATCGTGCCATTTCTCAAAGTATCAAACGATACTGCTGTAGCTGTGAATCAAGGAGGTAAAAGAAAAGGTGCTTTCTGTGCATACCTAGAATGCTGGCATATGGATGTAGAAGAGTTCCTAGACCTAAGAAAAAATACAGGCGATGATCGAAGAAGAACACATGATATGAATACAGCTAATTGGATACCTGATCTATTTATGAAAAGGCTTGAGAAGAATGAAAAATGGACGCTGTTTTCCCCATCAGACGTGCCTGATCTTCATGATATTTATGGAACTGAGTTTGAAAGAAAGTACGAAGAATATGAAAAGATGGTGGAAGCAGGAGAAATAAAATACTTCAAAACAATAGAGGCTAAAGACTTGTGGAGAAAAATTCTTTCAATGTTATTTGAGACCGGCCATCCGTGGGTCACATTTAAAGATCCATGCAATATCAGATCACCGCAAGGACATGTTGGAACTGTTCATTCCTCAAATTTGTGCACAGAAATAACTTTAAATACCAATGAAGAGGAAATTGCAGTGTGTAACTTGGGAAGCATTAACTTACCGCAACACATAGATGAAGGAAAAATAAATATTGAACAGCTCAAAGGTTCTGTAAAAACAGCAATACGAATGCTAGATAACGTCATAGATATAAATTTTTACCCCGTACCACAAGCAGAGAATTCGAATAAAAAACATAGGCCCATAGGCTTAGGCTTAATGGGTTTTCAAGATGCTTTATATAAGCTTGGTATTTCATATGACTCTGACGACGCAGTTGAGTTTGCTGACAGATCTATGGAACTAATAAGCTATTTTGCGATAGAAGCATCTTGTGAGCTTGCTGAAGAAAAAGGAGTATATGAAACATACAAAGGCTCTCTTTGGGATAATGGGATCTTCCCACTAGATTCTATTAATCTTCTCGCTGAACAAAGAGGCGAAGAGTTTATAGATCAGAATAGAGAAAAAACTCTTGATTGGGACAAGCTTAAAGAAAAGGTTGCAAAGCATGGCATAAGGAACTCAAATGTTATGGCGATTGCGCCAACTGCAACAATTGCAAACATAACTGGAGTTTCTCAATCTATAGAACCGACATACCAAAACCTCTACGTTAAATCTAATCTTTCAGGAGAGTTTACAGTTGTTAATCCCTACTTGATTGAAGAGTTAAAGAAAGAGAATCTCTGGGATGAAGTTATGTTAAGTGATCTGAAGTATTTTGAGGGATCATTGAAACAGATTAATCGTGTACCGGAACACATAAAAGAAAAGTTTAAAACTGCATTTGAAATAGAACCTAGATATATCGTGGAAGCAGCAAGCAGAAGACAAAAATGGATTGATCAAGCACAATCATTAAACCTATACATTGCAAATGTAGATGGTAAAAAATTAGATATTACATACAGAATGGCGTGGTATAAAGGCCTCAAAACAACGTATTATTTGAGAGCAATGGGAGCCACTGCGACTGAAAAATCAACGGTGGAGAGGAGCAGCTTGAATGCTGTACAATCAAATCAAGAAGCGCAAGCAACTGCGCAGGCACCAAGTGCTTGTAGCATACTTGATCCAGATTGTGAGGCGTGTCAATAAACGGAGGTAATTATGTTAAGTTGGGAAGACTATTATAAAGACGAAGCACCGGTAAAAAAGGATGAAAAAAAGAGTCCTGAGCCGAGAGTAGCAGAAGTAACTGGAACAGAAAATGCTCAAGCAGTAGAAAATACTCAAGCAGTAAAAGTTCAAATACCAGATACAGATACGCTTGTAACTGAAGATATGAATTCAGAAGCTATGCAAGATATTGAAAACTACACAACAATGAAAGAGCCAACTGAAGCTGAGCTTGAAAAAGTTCGCGAAAGAATGGCAAGTGCTCTTGAGGGTAGAGTGCAAGTAGGTCAAAAAGCTATGATAAATTCAAAAGCAGATCTAAACCAACTTGTTCCTTTCAAATATAAATGGGCATGGGAGAAATATCTTGATGGATCAGCAAACCATTGGATGCCTCAAGAAGTAAACATGACAGCAGACATAGCCTTGTGGAAATCAGAAGATGGTTTAACCGAAGATGAAAGAACGATAATAAAAAGAAGCTTAGGCTTCTTCTCAACAGCTGATTCTTTAGTTGCAAATAACGTTGTTCTTGCTGTTTATAAAAACATCACTAATCCTGAGTGTAGGCAGTATTTGCTTAGACAAGCATTCGAAGAAGCTATCCACACACACGCTTATCAATACTGTGTAGAGTCACTTGGTATGGATGAAGGTGAAATATTTAATATGTATAGAGAAGTGCCTTGCGTTGAAGCTAAGGCTGCATGGGGTCTAAAATATACTCAAGCACTTGAAGATCCGACTTTTGAGACTGGGACACCAGAAAACGATAAGCTTTTCTTATCAAATCTGATCGCTTTCTACTGTGTCTTGGAAGGGATGTTCTTTTATTGTGGATTCTCTCAGATCCTTTCAATGGGACGAAGAAATAAGATGACAGGTGTTTCAGAACAATTTCAGTACATCATGAGAGATGAATCAATGCATGTTAATTTTGGAATAGATGTTATTAACTCAATCATTAATGAAAACCCAAGCCTTTGGGACGATGAAATGAAAAAGAGAGCTTCTGACATGATTATAGAAGGAACAGAGCTTGAAATTAACTATGCCAGAGACACAATGCCAAGAGGTGTTCTAGGCATGAATGCTAAGACAATGGAAGAATATTTAAAATATGTCTGTAATAGACGTCTTACTCAAATTAATCTTCCAGAAGCTTACCCAGGTGCTGAGAATCCTTTCCCATGGATGTCAGAAATCATGGATTTAAGAAAAGAGAAAAACTTTTTCGAGACGAGAGTAATTGAGTATCAGGTAGGCGGATCTCTAAAGTTTGACGACTAAAGTTTTGCACTGCCTTAGGTCTGCAACTATTGGCGGTGCTCTTAAAAAAAAAGGCTCATAAAGAGCCTTTTTTATTTATGATAGAAATAATTTAACTTTCTGATTTGCTAATTGTTTCTAGATGTTTGATTGCAACATCGCCGCCTTGGAATGGTCTTTTAGCATCTGTAGTGTCTGCAACTTCTGACCAATGATCAGCAACAGCTTCTGCATTGAACCCTTCATCAGTGCCAAAATACTTACCCATAGTTTCCATGATGTATGTATTTGCTACAACCCCTCCTCCAGCTTCTAAGATTTCTCCATTTGGAGCTTTTTCGCTAGCTAAGAAGACGACTGCAGGAATAATCAAACGTGGATCAAGCTTTTCTGCAAACTCAGCAGGAAATAAATGTTCTGTCATACGTGTTGTTGCAGTTGGAGCAACTGAGTTGGTGTGAATGTTATATTTCGCACCCTCAAGCTTCAGTGTATTCATTAGACCAACAACACCCATTTTTGCTGCTCCATAATTGGTTTGACCAAAGTTGCCAAATAAACCTGAGGAAGAGCTTGTCATTATTATTCTTCCATATTCTTGATCTTTCATAATTGGAAATACTGTATGAGCGCATAATGCAGAACCCATTAGATGAACATTAACGACTGTCACAAAATCTGACCACTCCATCTTTGCAAAAGATTTATCTCTAAGGATTCCTGCGTTATTAACAAGAATGTCTACTCTGCCCCATTTTGTCATAACATCTTCAACCATTGCTTTGACATCTTCTTCTGAACAAACATTTGCGCCATTTGCTAGGGCTTCGCCACCAGCAGCTTCTATTTCTTGCACAACTGCTTCAGCTGCAGATACAGAACCTCCAGAACCATCAACTGCACCTCCTAAATCGTTTACAACAACTTTTGCACCTCTTTGTGCTAACTCCAATGCATAACCTTTACCAATTCCACCACCTGATCCGGTGACGATGGCAACTTTTCCTTCAAAATCTAGTGACATTCTCTGACTCCTTTAAAATAAACTGTTAGAGTGTAAATTCTAATGGAAATCGATCACAAGTAAACATAGAATAAAGATTATTTTTTACAAGAAATGAAAGTAGTAGTAACAGGTGCAGCAGGTCAGATAGCATATTCCTTAATCCCTTTCCTTTGTGAAAAGGGTGTTTTCAGTTCCAGTAAAAAATTAGATTTAAATTTAGTTGAAATACCGCAAGCAATGGGCAGGCTAGATGGTTTTGTAAAAGAACTTGAGGATTCAGCTTACTCTACTGTTAATTCAATAAATACTTTTGACAAAATAGAAGATGCAGTTGTAGATGCTGATTGGTGTCTCTTGGTTGGATCTATACCTCGTGGAATAGTTTTAAATGGTAAGGAAATCAAAGAAAGATCAGACCTATTACAGATAAATGGCAGCATCTTTACAGAACAAGGAAAAGCAATTGGTGCGCGTGCAAAAGAACATTGCAAAGTTCTTGTTGTTGGAAATCCAGCAAATACTAATGCATTGATTGGATACAAAAGCGCAGGAAAAAATACTCAATTATGGCTGGCAATGACTATGCTTGATGCGCTTAGAGCAAAAGCACAACTGTCCCAAAAACTTGGTTGCCATGTTGATGATATATACCGTTTGGCAATATTTGGTAACCACAGCCCAACAATGTTTCCTGATTTAGAAAATACATTAGTGGCTGGTAAAAACGCATACCAAGAGATAGATGATCATGGCTGGGTTGAGAATGATTTTCTTCCCAAAATTCAACAAAGAGGTGCTGAAATAATCAAAGCTAGAGGTGCTTCTTCAGCATCATCAGCTGCTAGAGCTGCCTGTGACACTGTAAAAGCTGTTGAACATCCTACTAGATCAGGTGATGTTTTTAACGCTGCGGTAATGAGCGATGGTGCTTATGGTATGCCTGAGGGTATATTTTCTGGTTTTCCTCTAATCTCAGATGGTAAAGGCTCTGTTGAGATTGTTCGAGATTATAGTCTTAGTGATTTTGCAAAAAAAGGATTAGAGAAAACTGCAAATGAATTGGTTGAAGAAAGAGATTTAGTCAAAGATTTAATCTAAACACCAACCTGAGAGATCTATATTGTTATTCTTATTAGGTTTGTTGCTTTCATATACCTGCCAACTTAAATTCCCTTCATTATCATAATATTTTGCCGTACCTTCTATTTTGCCTTTAGAAATTGGATACGTTCCCTTCACCACTCCATTTGGATACCAAGTAGTTAACTCGCCATCCAGAATTCCGTTTTTATAGAATGATTGCTTTCCTATTTGACCATTGAGATACCATTTCTGATATAAGCCCTCTCTAATATCACCCTGAAGCTCAAATCTTTCTTTCAACTCACCTGTTTTGTAATGAGTTTCCACAGTCTCTGATTGCATAAAATTTGCTAAAAATAATAATAGAATGATTCTAATCATTATTATTGCCACCTTGACCACCGCCACCTATACCAAAAGGCTCTCCTCTAATACAACCATAAATATAAGGAAAATCTTCAGTGGCATGGTAGTGGTATTCATAACCATGAGGGTTATCATGACTATGGCCATTACACTCATCCAAGTAAATTTCTAGATTATCCTTTTCAACGTACTCATAGGCATCAAAAACATACCTTTGTGGATTCTGACCATCAATTAATTCATAGCTGCTTTGTGGTGATACAAGATTAACTCCATCGTTATTGGCATACTCATATTCATTGAAAATTGGGAAGCCATCAGGTCCAAAACCTAAAATTAATGAGGTATATAAGATCTCTGGTTGCGGGTCTGTTGCAGGGTTAGCAGTTAAACCATTGGGATTAAAACATCTAAAATTTAGTGCATGGTTATGATAGGCAAAAGCAGTATGCCCACCGCAATCATCTAAAATATTATTGTAGACAGGGTCACCGTAAGCTTGGTTTGCAGGCTGCCCTCCCTCTGTTGGACCAAAGATATTTAAGCCTGTATTAGTAAAACCCATATAACCAAGCACAACTGGGCCATTAGCACCAATATTAGTAGGTTGTCTTGATACATCATAGGAAGGCTCAAGAGGTACACTCCATTGTTCATCTCTTTCAACCAAGTCATTTGGAGTCATTGGTATAAAACTATAGTGTGGAACAGAATTTGAATTTATAACTAGGTTTCCATTTGAACAAGACACCTGCAATCTTGGCATCATATTGTACTGTTCTCCTGGTCCAGGAGCTTCGCTAACATCTAAAAATGCTTCTTTGATATGTGTAGGGCAATTTTCATCCATTTCATAAACACCTGTTGGAGCTGGAGTTGGAGCTGGAGTAGGTTCTGGTGTTGGGGCTGGTGTTGGGGCTGGTGTTGGTATTGGTTCAGGAGCTGAAGATCCTCCACCACTTCCACCGCCACATGCTACAAGCAATATTGTTGTAATAACTATTTTTGTAAAATTTTTAATATTAAGCATGTTATGTGGACTTAGTTCTCCACAGTAAAACTATTGCCTGGTACTGTAAAGGTTTTACCATCACTGAAAGTCACTACCAAAGGCTCATTATTAAAGTTATAAGCAACATAATTAATTTCATTATTCTTTTTAAAAGCTACTGCTGCAGGATGGTTAGCTGTGAGATCCCCAGTTCCTGTTTGTATATGGCCTAAAGCATTAAATGTATGCAACCAATGGTAAGTATGGGCTTTTGATTCACCAGCTTCAGTATTGTAGTTTGGTGCCATAGTTTCGTAGTCAGCTATAGCATTTTCAGAATCAACCATAGCCCATAGATTCCACCATAAATCTCGCCATTGATCTTCTGATAATCCAGATGGTTTGCCATTGGAAGACTCTGATAATCCTAATGTGACATAATCTTCCATATAATCTTTATATTGGCTAACGTGAAAAATTAATGGGTTTGAAGGTAGGCCTTGGATGCCAAGGATATGTGCATAAGCTGGACTAAACCAGGTTGAAAAATCTGCTCCTGCCGACCAAATTATTGAAGTTGTGATCTTGTCATAACCTGGGATGAAATTATCGTAATCAGCTCCAAGGTTTTTATACCCATCAATGTTATTCCAATATTGCCAGTAGGCTGCTGAAGTGGAGGCGTGTAAATAGATGCCTTTGTTTACGAGTTCCTGGTTGTTAGTAATTAAGCCGTAAAGAATTATTGCACCATATGAATTTGCTGCTTCTGATGTTGATTCATTATTATTGCCTTGTAATGCATCTGCCTTACCATCAGCCCAAGAGAAACCATTAGCTGGATCAAAATTTCTTAATGAAGGGAACATTTCGTCACCAGGATCGCCTGCATAGTCTCGAATAAGCAACTCAACCATTGGGCCATATTGTTCTTGTGAACACCAGCTTCTGTCTTGTCGACAAATTTCTGCTGCTGCTCTGACAAAATATCCATAATGGAAATGATGGTCTGCAAGTCTTTGGTGGGAACCAAAAGCTTCTTCAATTCCTAATAAAGTATCCCACTCTTCATCGTAAACAAAATATCGCACCTCATCGAGAGCTCCACCTGTTTCAGCTGTAAACCAGTCTGAGAGCTGTGATTTAAGCCACTGTATAATTTGATCAGCTTCTTGATCCATACCAATTGCACGAGCAATGCCTGCTATCTCAGCTGCTTTACCATAAGCCTTTCCAGACCAATATGTATCTGTACTATTTATCCAACTATCTTCACCGCCCGTCATGTAATCTTGTATGAACTGTTCAAGTGTATTCACATCATATGTATCTGGTATCGATGGCATTAAAGGCAAAATGCCTACAAAAGGAATTTGATAATCAAAAGATGATAGTTCAGCAAACTTAACAATACCTCTAGCACTTCTGATTTTATATTCTGAAGTTTCTTGGTCAGAAAATTTCCAATGCATAGGGTGCATTCCAACAATAGTATCTACAGAGTTACCTTCAGAGTCTAAATAATTATGACTAACTGAAACTGTATTAGATGATCGATCAACTGAATAGTTTATATCTACTTCACTAACGATATTCCTTGCTTTACTGGCAAAAAAATTAGAAATATTATCAGACGGCATGCCATCTAAAATTGGTAAGTAGCTTACAGTAAATGAATGGTAGGCTTCGCCATTATCAGGTTTTGTCATCTCAATATTATTGCTAGAAATATTTGAAAAAACTGTTCCAACTGAGCCTGTTATAAGGAAATTATTTCTAATTCCAGCAACATCTGTCCAAACTCCAAGATTATTATCAAATTCATAAAAAGTGCCTTTTTCATTACCATCTGAGGCCTTAGTTACAATAATTGGATCGCCATCAAAGACTGTAAAGTAAACATATGGTGAGCCATGAACAAAAGTTGCCCTCATGATATTTGTCTCGTTATCAGCAGTCCATCCAACTGTAACTGAGCCATCACTATAATCAACTAAATATGCATTTAACTCTGAATGTTTTGAATTTGCGATTGCAATACCATCAAAGACTTCAGCAAATGGTTCAGGACCATCATATCGTGGAAAATTCCCAAAGAGTTTATAACCTCCTGGCAATCCCATTAGCCTTGCACCTTTATTGCTTACTCTTGCTCGAATTGGGTCTGCAGTAATATGCGCTGTACCATTCACATCTCCTATTGTCATCTCTCCTAGAAATGGAATTGATCCCCACCACCTATGTGTTGGAACATTTTTTTCTTGCGCTGTATATTGTGGTTGTAGTTTTACAGGATTTCCTGAAGGAATGTTAGTTGATGCATCACAGCCCGATATTGCAGGCTCTACTACACCGGCATTATATATCCAGTTTCCAAAATCTACTGCACAACGATAACTATCAGGATTTATAGTATCTGATACATTGCCTGCTCCAAATTCAATTAAATTATAAGTTACCGGAGTTCCAGAACCTCCATCATTAGGATCCGTTGGTGGCGTTGCCCCATCTGCAATACCTGTGAAACGAACATTATCAATCTGGTATATTAGTCCTGCTCCCGTTTGAAATTCTGGGAAAAAGACCATTGGTGCAGTTATGCTTCCAAGATCCAGTTCACCACTTTCTGTTAATGAAGAGACAGGAAAATCAATAAACTCCCATTCACCTGTAGAATTAATGCCATTAACTGATAACTCTCCAGAGATTAACGAACCACTTTCAACCTTTACATAAAAACCACCAGATAGTTCAGAGGCTCCATCGTCAATAATTTTAATATCAAAAGATAAAGAGCCTTCAGAATAATCGCTGAGATTCACTGCAGGAGATGGTCCAATTACTAAGCCAGCATGCCCTGCATTTGATAAGTAAGTTACTTCTAATACTTCGCCTCTTTCTTCGTCAATAACAACTTCCCAATCAACACTTTCACAAGTTTCTGTGCCGCTAGTTTCATTAGTGCAATCTGAGTATCCATTTAATTCATCAAAAAATGATAAATACGTATTTCCACCCCAAATATCTCCAACATTCCCATCATTTAGTACCGTTACATCCATGTCTGTTGGATCAGTATCTGGGGCTGGTGTTGGGGCTGGTGTTGGGGCTGGTGTTGGGGCTGGTGTTGGGGCTGGTGTTGGGGCTGGTGTTGGTATTGGTTCAGGAGCTGAAGATCCTCCACCACCTCCGCCGCAAGCAGTCAAAACTAGTATAGAAAAAATTGTAATGAGATTTTTTAACGACATTACTTTAATGTAGGGAAAAGAACTACATCTCTAATAGAACTTTTATTTGTCGCTAACATTACTAGCCTATCAATCCCTAAGCCTACACCCATTGCTGGTGGCATTCCATGTCTTAAAGCATTGATATAATCATCATCGTATAACATAGCTTCTTCATCACCAGAGTCTTTTTGCTTAACTTGCTGCATAAACCTTTCCTCTTGGTCGGTTGGGTCATTCAACTCACAGAAAAAATTTGCAAATTCTCTTCCAGCGATAAATAGTTCTATTCTATCTGTATAGTCTTTGTCATCATCTTTTCTTCTAGAAAGAGGAGAAACTTCATAAGGATAATCTTTAACAAATGTTGGTTTCCAAAGCTTCTTTTCAACGTGTTCTTCGAACAACTCAAGAAGCACCTTACCCCAACCCCAATCTTTTTTAATTTTTATGCCATTATTTTCAGCAGCGTTAAATATTTGTTCTTCTGTATCAAGATCAGCTTTTAATTCATCTTTAACTAAATCTTTTAAAGATTTAACATCAAAGTCATTTTTTAAATCTAACTCTTTTTCTTCATATGTAATCGTTAGAGAGTCATTGACAGCCAATATGCTATCTTGAACTAATTTTTGTACAAATAAGGTAGTTTTCTTAAGCGTTCCATATGCTTCATAGAACTCTAACATTGTAAATTCTGGATTATGTATCGTAGATAACCCTTCATTCCTAAAGTTGCGGTTAATTTCAAAAACTTTTTCAAAACCACCAACTAGCAGTCTTTTTAAATAAAGTTCTGGAGCAATTCTAAGGAATAATTCCTTATCTAGTGCATTGTGATGTGTTTTGAATGGTTTAGCATTTGCGCCTCCAGGTATAGGGTGCATCATTGGTGTCTCAACCTCGAGATACCCAGCTTCTTCTAAATTCTTTCTTATTGATTGGATAATTTTATTTCTTTTAACAAATATTTCTCTTGAATCCTTATTGCTCATTAAGTCTACATATCTTTGTCTGTAAATTTTTTCAATGTCGGTTAGGCCAGCATGTTTTTCTGGCATTGGATTTAAGGACTTAGTTATAAGCTTGAAATCTTTTACTTCGATGGTTAGTTCATCAGTTCTTGTTCTAAATAGAACCCCTTCAATACCGACGATATCTCCTAAGTCTAAATCTTTAACTTCCTCTAGCCTTTCTTCTAAATTATTTTTTGAGAAATAAGCTTGGATCTGACCAGAAAAGTCTTCAATTGTCATGAATACAACTTTTCCCATTTCTCTTTTAAGGACAACTCTACCAGCATTGCAAGCGGTTGCATTTTTCTTTTCAAGAACCTCTTTAGATAAACTACCAAAGTCCTCAATTAAATGGGAAATTTCATATTTTTTTTCAAAATCGTTTGGATAGTTAAAGCCCTCACTTCGAAGTTTCAATAATTTAGCTTCTCTATCTTTCTGAACTTTTGATAAATTTTTAGTATCCATTTTTTAAACTTTCTTTTATGAAGTTATTAATTTTACCATCTAAAACTGATTGAGTATTTGTTTCCTCATGCTTTGTTCTGATATCTTTTATTCTAGATTGGTCCAATACATAAGATCTTATTTGGTTGCCCCAACCTATATCCGTTTTTGAATCTTCTATCTTTTTTATCTCCTCCTCCTTTTTTTGCATTTCCATTTCATAAAGTCTTGATTTGAGCTGCTTAATCGCTCGATCTTTATTTTGATGTTGTGATCTTTGAGATTGACATTGAACTACAAGTCCACTTGGAATGTGAGTAAGCCTAACTGCAGAATCTGTTTTGTTAACATGTTGTCCACCTGCACCAGAAGCTCTATATGTATCAATTCTTACCTGTGACATATCCAAATCAATTTCAATGTCATCATCTATTTCAGGAGAAATAAAAACTGCAGCAAACGATGTATGTCTTCTGTTTCCTGAATCAAAGGGAGATTTTCTTACTAGTCTATGAATCCCTGTTTCAGTCCTTAACCAGCCATATGCATACTGACCGCTAATATGGATACTCGCACTTTTTATGCCTGCTACATCTCCGACAGAGTATTCTTCAATCTTAACTTTAAAACCCATATCTTCAGACCATCTCATATACATTCTGTATAACATTTCGGCCCAATCTTGTGCTTCTGTACCGCCAGAACCAGATTGAATATCTAAGAATGCATTGTTAGGGTCTGTCTCTCTGGAAAAATATTTTTTTGTCTCTAATGAGTCAATTTCAGCATTTAGTTCAACTAAAGCACTATTTTGATTACTCAATTCATCTATTTCACCCAATTCAATAGATATGTTTATTAAATCTTTAATATCAGCAAGCTTGGTTTCAATAACATCAAACTCATGAATTTTTATTTCGAGTCCTATTTTGTCTTTATTAAGACCATTAAGCTTTTTGTGGTCTTTCCACAAATCTGGATCTTGTAATTTTTTTTCTAACTCTTCTAATTGATTGTTAAGATTTTCAGGGTCAAAGAAACCCCCTCAATTCTTCAACTCTATCTGAAGTTTTATTTAAGAGTAAATTTAATTCTGCTTTATCCACTTTCTAATATCTTAATTAACTCATTTGCAGGTATATAACCTGAAAATTTTCTTCCATCTTCCAAAATAATTGTAGGTGTTCCTGTAATTCCAATCAAACTGCCTTTTCTAAAATGTTCATCAACTGGGTTATTACAATCTTTATTTTCAATATTTTCACCTTTCTTTAGCTTGTTTAGGGAATCTTTAGGGTCTGAACTGCACCAAGCACTTACCATGTCCTTATAAACTTCACTATCAAGACCATCTCTTGGAAAAGCAAGATAGTTAATTGTTATTCCATTTGATAAATATTGATCAATTTCACTATGAAGCAGCCTACAGTAGCTACATGTTACATCTGTAAAAATTTTTAATTTAAACTTTTCATTGCTTGAAATAAAATCAATACTCTCATCTGCTTCAATAGAATCAATAATATTTTTTATCAATTTACTTTCATATACATCGTTTAAACTTGTTATTTCACCGTTATTTAGTGCAATAACCTCGCCTGCCAAAACAAATTTAAAATCATTTGAAACATAAAGAATTTGATTATTTGCTACATTTACCACATAAAATTCTGGAATTGATGATTCTTCAATAAAGTTTATGGGCAATCCAGCTGGTAAAATTTTTGAAATTTTACTTAACAGGTCTTCTTCAGAAACCAACGTAAAGAATGAAAAATATAAAATAAATATTAAATTTCTCATTAGCCTCTAGGGTGATGTTTTTTATGTAATTTTTGCACTTCAGCTTGAGCAACATGAGTATAAATTTGTGTAGTGGCTAGATCAGAGTGTCCTAATAAAAGCTGGACAGATCTCAGATCAGCGCCATTATTTAACATATGGGTTGCGAACGCATGTCTCAAAGTATGTGGATGAACTTCTTTGCTTACATTAACTCTTTTCATATAAGCTTTAATTCTGTGCCAAAAACTATGTCTACTAATCTGCTTTCCATGTGTAGAAACAAAGATATTGTTATGATCTTTTCCCTTAGCCAATTTATCTCGAGCATCTTGTAAGTATTTTTTAATCATTTTCATGGAATCATCTGTAAGTGGTATTAATCTCTCTTTACCACCCTTACCAATAACCTGAACAGAACCTCTTGTTAGATTTATATTATGTAGATTTAGACTAATTAATTCACTTATCCTCATACCAGTTGCATATAAAGTGTAAAGCATTGCCTTATCTCTTAACTCTATAGCTCTTTCTTCATTTGGAGCATCAAGAATTTGTTGTGTTTCTTCTACTGTAAGTGTTGTAGGTAAGAAGAGTCCTGATTTTGGAGAATCTATATTTAACATAGGATTAATCTTCAGATGTTCTACTGAGATTAGATATTTATAAAAACTTTTAAGCGATGAGATATTTCTTGAAACTGTTTTTGAAGAAAAGCCTTTATCTAGAAGATGGCTTAAAAAAGATAAAATTAAGAAATGATCAGCCACCAAAACAGATTTTTCATTTTTCTCTAAGAAGTTTTTAAATTTATCTAAATCTGTTTTATAAGATGAGAGTGTATTTTGTGATAAGTTTTTTTCGAGCCAAAGGGAGTCTATGAAAGTTTCAATGAGTAATTTTGATTCGGACTGCACTAACTAATTTTTTCTTTAATCCTAGCAGATTTTCCTGATCTTTCACGAATGTAATAAAGTTTGGACTGTCTCACTAAACCTTTTCTTTTAACAGTTATTGAATCTATTAAAGGGCTGTGAGTCTGAAAAGTTCTTTCAACTCCAACTCCATTAGAAATTTTCCTTACTATAAATGATGAATTAAGACCTCTATTTTTCTTACTTATTACCAGACCTTCAAAAGCTTGGAGTCTTGTTCTCTGGCCTTCAGTAACTTTGACTTTAATTACAACAGTATCACCAGTTCTAAATTCTGGCTGTTCTTTAAGTTGATCTTTTTCGATCTTTTCAATAATTTTTTTAGTCATTTTTATAATATAGAGTCTTCGTATTGACGTAATAATATCATTTCTTTTTCTGAAAGTTGCAATTGTTTAAATAAATCGGGGCGTTTTTCTCTCGTTACCCATAAACTATTGCCAATTTTCCATTCTTCAATTTTTTTATGGTCTCCTGACAGCAATATTTCAGGAACTTTTGATCCCCTATATTCAAAAGGTTTTGTATATGAGTGCCCTTTTAACCTCGAAGAACTAAGACTGTCTTTAGTTACTGAATCTTTATTTCCAATAACACCTGGAATATTCCTAAGAATTGCATCAATAACTACTGATGCAGCTATCTCACCACCACTAAGAACATAATCACCAATTGAAAGTTCCTCATCAACATGTCTATCAATAAATCTTTGATCAATACCTTCGTATCTTCCACAAATAAAAGTAATGTTTTTAAATGAAGACAGTTCTATAGCTTTGTTTTGATTAAATAATGTGCCCTGTGGGCTTAAATTAATTACATGGCCAGGTGATTCTATAGAATGTAAGGATTTCTCAAGAGGTTCTATTCCTATCAACATCCCTTCTCCGCCTCCATATGGGGTATCATCAACGCTGCCATAAGTATTGGTAGAAAATTCTTTTAAGTTTATAAGATTTAGCTCTGCAAAATTTTTTGTAATTGCTTTACCAGTAAGTCCTTTTAATGAGGATTCTATTATTTCTGGAAATAATGAAATTATATTTATATTCATATTCTTTAATCTATGCTTTTTTTGTGTGCTCAATCAAGAGTGTTGGAACATTATTAGTATGAGAGCTTATTGTGGCAACTAATGTACCTTCTTTTACGCCTGACCTAATATCTGAAACCTCAACATTATTTGCTACCAACCTTTTTCTAGTTTTCGATATATCTCTTACACCCCATGCCAATCCCCACAAAGAATCCTTTGGTGTATCTTCATCATTTTTTTCTTCGATGACTTCAATTGTTGTTTTATTTAATCTAAAAAATAAAATTCTTTTTTTCCAAGCTTCAACAAACTTATCTAAAGCCAACCTTATTCCAAATATATCTCTATATACCTTAATAAAACCGTTAATATCGTTAGTCTTGACTACAACTTGCTCTAATCTGCTTACAGTGCTTTTGTCTTTTGTAAATAATGGCAATCCTTCTGATTTATGCTCGATAACAAAAGAAAATATGCCTCTTGTTAATTCATTTGGCAAAAATTGCAATAACCATTCTCTTTGTTCATTTTGTTCATTCTTTCCTTCTCCATCAGATAGTTCTGATAAAGAATGTCCACTTTTTTTAATAATCTCTCTGAAAGAGTTGATATCTTTTGTTCCTAAAACCAAACCTAATAAACTATCGCCTTTTTCCTTGATAGTTTGCTTTACTAGGTCGGCGCCAATGCCTGATCCAGTTGCTGAAAGAAGCTCTAAATATGTGTTTTCAAAGTTAAATAGTACATTTGAGGTTCCAAGTGCATCATGGGCTCCACTCCAAACAGGTTTTAAACCTAAAATCTTTGTGTAATTTTCTTCTGCTGAATGTAAGTCTTCAACAACAATAATAATATGGTCGACAGTCTCAATCATATGAATCTAAGGGATGCTTATTCCCAATTTACATTTAGAATATTTTCTTCTAATTCAAATTTGCTAAGAAATTGGTCTTCTAATGGAATAATAATATCTTCTTGGTCTGTTTTAATAAATATAAGATCAGAAGCTCCATGATTCTCTAACTTATATATTTTACCCAGGGATCTGGAATTTTGATCAATGACCTCGCAGCCAATTAAATCATTCCAATAGATAGCGTCATCATCTTGACGCATATCTTCTTCAAGTACAAAAATTTCTTTGTTTACCAACTCCTTTACATCATCAATAGAATCAATGTTTTCAATTTTTGCTATAAAAGATTTAGAAGTACTTATAAATTTTATTTTTATAGGATCATGATTCTCAAAAAAAAATTTTGTAAAAGCTAGAATATTTTTTGGGGGGTTGCAGTATGAAATAACATTAATTTCACCTTTCAAACCGTGGGTTTTCCCAAATTTTGCTACTGGGATAATTTTTATACTACTGATCTTTCTTTTCTTCAGTATTTTCTTCTGCTGGAGCTTCCTCTGCTGCTTCTGCTGGAGCTTCCTCTGCTGCTTCTGCTGGAGCTTCCTCTGCTGGAGCTTCCTCTGCTGCTTCTGCTGGAGCTTCCTCTGCTGCTT
>SHBL01000010.1 GCA_004321845.1 SAR86 cluster bacterium
CTAGAATTAAGATCATGTCTAAATTAGACATATCAGAAAGAAGACTTCCTCAAGACGGACGAATTTCTATATCCGTAGGAAAAAGAGATATCGATCTGAGGGTATCAACTTTGCCATCATCATTTGGAGAAAGGGTAGTTTTAAGAATCCTTGAAAAAGACAAAACTCATATTCAATTAGAACAATTAGGATTTTCAGAAGAAATATTAGAAAACTTTAGAAAAAATCTCTCAAAAACAGAGGGTATTATTTTAGTGACAGGTCCTACTGGGTCAGGTAAAACTACATCTTTATATTCTGGTCTTCGTGAAATATCAGATAGATCGCAAAATATTCTCACTATCGAAGACCCTGTAGAATATGCCTTAGAAGGTATAGGACAAACGCAAGTAAATAATAAAACGGGCCTTACATTTGCAAAAGGGCTTAGAGCAATTCTAAGACAAGATCCAGATATAGTAATGGTAGGAGAAATAAGGGACAAAGAAACCGCTGAAATTGCAATTCAAGCAAGTTTAACTGGACATTTAGTACTCTCAACAGTACACACTAATAGTGCTGTAAATGCTATCACTAGATTACGTGATATGGGGATAGAGCCCTATTTATTATCATCAAGTTTGGTATATGTATTATCACAAAGATTAGTTAGACGTTTATGTCCTCACTGTAAAGTAGAAGACGATGAATCCAAGAATAGTTTATTAGATAAATATAAAATTGAAGGAAAAATCTATAAATCAGTTGGATGCGATAAATGCGATCATACTGGTTATAAAGGAAGACTTAGTATCGGCGAATTCATTAATATAAATGATAAAGTCAGTGAACTTATCCATAACTCTGCTTCAGAAAACGAAATAAGTGATTATGTGTATACCGAAAATAAGAAGATTTATGAGAATGGTTTGATTGCAGTAGCAAATGGTCATACTTGCTTATCAGAACTTATGCGTGTTACGGAAGATTAATGGCAACATTTAAATACAATGCTTTTGATACTAGTGAAAAAACTACAACAGGTTTTATAAATGCTACAGATATAGATGAAGCTAAGCAATTGCTAAAAGATCGAGGACTTACACTCCTACACATAAATTCTAGCACCCAAAAAAAATCTAAATTTAAACTTTCTACAAATAACCTATCTATCTTTACTAAACAAATGTCTGCTTTGTTAGGAGCTGGAACGCCTATTGAAAAATGTTTAATACTTTTGAGCAAACAATCATCTAATAAAAAGTTTTCTCAAGTTCTTTTAAACATTAATGAGGATATTACAGAAGGCAATAGTTTAAGTTCAGCTATGAAGAAATATCCCTCTATATTTGATGAAATTTATACTTCTACAATATACGCTGGTGAAACATCAGCTTCATTATCTGAAGTATTTTTAGACTTATCTATTTATTTAGATAAGGAAGCTAAAGTTAGATCACAAGTAGTTGGAGCTTTAGTCTATCCGGCTATACTATTTTTTGTCTCTTTAGCAGTAATTTATTCGCTATTAACATTTGTACTACCTCAAGTAGTTGAACAATTTGTCACTTCAAATGTTGAGCTGCCTTTATTAACAAGATCTTTATTATATTTTTCAGATATTTTCCCAGTCATTTTATTGGTTTTTTTCTTAGTTATATCAACTTTTTATTTACTACAGACTACCAATATCATGTCTAAAAATTATCAACAACGAACAGCTAAGTATTTTCTTTCTACACCACTGATAGGACAAATTATTTTATATGATCAGACAGCACGATTTTGTTCTTCTATGCGTCTAATGACCAAAGCTGGACTTAATACTATAGATAGCCTTCAGATAGCTCAAAATACATTCAGAAATAAATATTTAAGTTATCAAGTAAATGGTGTTGTTAATAAAGTTGTTTCAGGCACTTCTATAAGTAAGGCCTTTTCTCAAGCACGTATATTTCCTGACGTTTTCGAACAATTATTAAGTTCTGGTGATATGGGTAGCCAAGTTAGTGAAATGTTTGAAAAAACTAAAGAATTTTTAGATCAAGAAGTAGATACAAGAAGAAATATACTATTAACATTACTTCAGCCTATTGTTATATTGACGATGGGTATTTTCGTAATGTTAATTGTTTTATCAATAATGTTGCCTTTATTGCAAATGAATAATTTAATATTCAATATATGAAAAAATTAATAAAAAAAGGTTTCACTTTATTAGAGCTTTTAATAGTAATAGTTATTTTAGGGCTCTTGGTTTCTTTAGTTTCTGTTAACTTCTTACCTACTCTAAGTAATGCATATGTTGAAGTTGCAAAACAAGACATTTCTAGGCTACAACAAGCTTTAGTAATGTTTAAAATTAATGAAGGGAAATATCCTAATTCCTCTCAAGGGTTGGAGAGCTTAAAGACTAACCCTGGTAACCTTAGGAATCCGTCAAAATATCCAAATGGTGGATATATCAATAAAATTCCGGTAGATCCTTGGGGAAATAATTATGTCTACATCTTTCCTGGTCAAAATAGTGAATACGACATAGTTTCATTAGGTGCAGATGGGCAGCCTGGTGGTGAAGGTGAAAATGCAGATATCGGGAACTGGTCTCAATAAAGGTTTTACAATACTAGAAGTTTTAATCGTTTTAACGATAATAGCTATTTCTGGCACTTCATTTTATTTAATTTTAAATCAACCCAATAATAGCAATTCATACCAACAGATAATTCATGAATATGAGGTCTTAAGCTTTTACAATGGCAATACATATGGTTTCACTAAATCAAACATACATATCTTAAATGATGATATTTGGGTACCAATTAAAAATGAAAATTTTGAAGATATATATTCAGTAACAAATAAATTTAATCAAGAGATAATTATTGAAGGTGATGAAATTTTTTTAATTGTTTCTCCAGGATATGAATCCTCTATTCAATCTATAACTTTAATGAATGGTGAAAAAAATGATACATAAATTACAAAAAGGTTTTAGCTTGTTAGAGGTAGTTATATCTTTGCTAATAATATCCATTACTTTTGTTGCCTACAGTCAATTAATCGAACAAAACTTAAAATCCCAAGAATTAAAAAAATCATTTATTAAAGATTCTGATAATAGGATCAATATCCTCACTATCTATACGATAGAACCACAAATTGATAATACAGAGATTGCAGAAGTATTCGATATTAGAGATATATCTGAAACGACTATTACAAAATATCAAAAATTTGATGAAATACGAATTGAATTTTCCCTAGACAATCAAACTACTTACATAACAGTTCTTAAATGATACGAAAAGGCTTTACACTGCTTGAAGTTCTTATTGCATTATTAGTTGCGGCTTTAATATCAATTATGTCTTTTGATTTTTTATCTAATACTATTTTCTTAAAAGAAAGGGTAGATACATCTATAGAGAGAGATTCAAAACATTCTAGAGCTATTCATGCACTTAGATTAGATATGATGCAAGCGGTGCCCTACAAAATGAAAGATCAAAATTTTAACAACTTGAATGTCTCATTGATTGGTTCAAATAGCGAAAGAATACTTACTTTTGTATCACTGAATACCAATGATTTAACACTTACTGGCTCAAATTTAAGAAGAGTTATATATATTTATAAAGATAATAAATTAAGCCGTAAAACAACATTGGCTAATAATGAGAATGTTGTTATTAGCGAAAATTTATTGCTTGATAATATAGAAAATCTCAATCTAAGGTTTGGTGATGAATTGTCAGATCTATCAGATTACTATCCCGATGCACAGTATAGTGAAAATATAAACTTCCCATCTTATATTTATATATCATATGAATTTCAAAATGAGAAGTTTCAACAGGTCTTAGGTTTTTTCAAGTGAAAAGGGGTTTTGTTCTAATTTCTACTCTTGCATTGATAGTCATATTGAGTTTTTTAGTGCTTGTATTAAGCAGAACCATTTATAGCGATACGTTAAAAACTACTATTTACGCAAATTCTATAGAAAAGCGCATAGAAATTATTAATTATGAATCTTTCTTAGTAGATTTATTAATTGATAATTCAGTGCTAAATAAAAACTTAAATTTAGCAGAACAAGAAATAAACTTTTCAATACAAAAGAAATTTCCACAGCTAACACTATCATTAACCGATTATTCTACTTGTTTTAATATAAATTCATTGGTTAAACCATTTCAAAATATAAATGTTAAGAATGAAGAAAATGGCGATTTATTTATTAATTTACTTAAGCTATCAGACATCGATAGATCCATACATAGTGAACTTTTAGATCGATTATATGATGCACTTGATAATGATTCTTTACCAGAAACCTATGGTGCTGAAGATCTTTTTTACATCTCAAACGATAATTTATCTTTAAATCCGGATCAATTGTTTATACATAAAAGTCAAATTAAGAACTTAGCTTTGTTGAATAAGAATGATTTAAGCAGAATTCATAATGATATTTGTGCCATACCTTCAACAGAACTTAAATTTAATGTTAATAGTCTAGATTTAATGACTGCTAAGGTATTTCTATCTTTATTTTCAGAATTAACTCTTAATGACATAGAAAGGATATTGCTTAATAAACCAGTAAATGGGTATACAACTTTTAAAAATTTTATAGATATCTCAGGTATAGACGAAAATAAAATTGATAAATCTCGTATAATTTTTAAACCAGATTTCATTATGATTAATTATTTATTAGCTTTAGAGGGGCAAATTTTTAACTTTGTTAGTTTATTATCGTTACAACGTAATAATTTCGTTGTGTACAGGACTTTAATAAGATGAACTTATACATATTCAAAGATTTACATTTAACAGAGGGCATTTTCATTAATGGAACAAATGCCTCAATTAAATTAATATCTGAAATTCCTGATTCACCTCAAACTCTTTTTGTGCTACCAAATGAACTGTTGCAATATGTTTGCTTTGTACATGAATTAAAAAATAAAAAAAATATTCATGCAAAAATAATAAATGACTTATCAATTCTTAATTTATCATCATCAAATCTAGACGTACTGGAAACAAAAAAAGAAGGCCCAGATTATTTTGTTATAGGGGAGGCTACTAAAAAAATATTAAAAAAAACCTTTTCAGGATTTAATAACAAAGTTTTTATTACTTCTGATTTGCTTTTTTTTAATGAAGCATTTGATGAAAATATAAAATTTGAGAATAATTTTTATTTAACTCAAAATACAGATCCTGTAAAACTTACAAAAAAATCCTTTAATTTGCTTGATTTTGATGAGACAAAGATCCATGAAATAACCAATAAAGATTTAATTAATATAAGTTTAGAAAATCAAAACTTTTATGAACTCAGTACCTTTGACTTACAATCTTTATTTCAGTTTTCCAACATAAAAAAACCACTGATTGCTATATTTTCCTTATTTATGATTCTCTACGGGGCTGGCTTACTTAATATTAATTCTAACTATTCACAAATTAATAATATGAACGCCACTTTAACCTCTATCTACAAAACTATTTATCCCGATGAAGAAATTTCTGATATTACAATAGATATACAAAATAAAATAACAGCATTAAATATTGAGGATAAATCAGACCTTAAGAGATCATTAGAGATATTATCTATGGTTTCTCAAACAACAAAAATAATAGAGGCTGACTATATTAATCAAAGATTAACCATTAAGTGTCTTTTTAAAAATGATGCAGAAGAAAGTATTTTTATCAATCAACAGAACAGATTAAATTATTCAATATCCGTTAAGGGTAGCGAATCAAACCCCCTCGGAAAAATAACTACAATTAATTATGATTTATAAACTTTCAGATAGAGAAAAAATCTTATTGAAATATGTGGGCGGCTTGTTAATCATTATTTCTTTTATATCACTAACTAATTACGTGACTAATAATATAAAAAATTCAAAAAATGAATTATTTGTACAGCTAGACACTTTTAATGAAAGTAAGCAACTATTAGCCCAGATAAAAGCACTTAAAAATGAAGCAGATATATCATTGTCTCGTGATGAATTCTTATTATTAATTACTGATCAAGGTTTAAATTATGAGATTAACGATAATAATATTCTCATACCAGGTTTAGATAATTCTGATGCTTTAAAACTATTAAATATAATGGAAGATAAAAATATTGACTTAAATAGTTTTAATTTAACTATGAAAGATGATGGCTTAGTATCAATGTCTGTAGATATAGATGAATAAATTTCTTTTTTCTATAATTTTTTTCTTAATCTTTATATTTTCTACAATATTTTTTACACCTATTAATTTTTTTGCAGGATTATTTCTAAATCAAAATAAAAATCTGAATATTGAATACGCTTATTTAGAGGGAAATATCCTATCGGGATCTGTATTAGATCTTTATGTTGATGGTCAGGTTATTGGAGATTATACATACGAAACCATGCTCAGCACTAAAGATATAAAAGTAAAATTCATATCTACAGATGAAAAAAAAATATCAGGTAGTCTTATTAAATCCTTTAACAACTTTAATTTATCTAATTTTACTGTGACTGATTTTTTAGCAGAAGAAGTAATTTCATTGGATTTAATTAAAAATATACAACTCAAAGTTAATATAAATGAATTGAAGATTAAAAATTTTCAGTGCTCAACTATAAACGGCTCAATATTTATATCGGCTGACTCTATCAAAGAAAACTTAAATGGTGATCTATCATGCAGGGATGGAAATAAAATATCTACAACCTTAAAGAATGATAAAAATAAAATTTTAGGGACTATTCAATACTTTGATTCAAGTGTAAAAGTTTCTATTTCTACAAAAGCTCTACCTGACAGAAGGTTGCAATTACTTACAGACGAAGTTTCGTTTACAGTTGACCTTTAACAATTTTCTTTACCAAACCATCAGAAATGCTCCAAAAAGTATTTTCTATTTTCATTGACTGTAATTGGTTAATTATTAATTGATATAAATTTAATGCTTCAGGTATTATGTCGATTCTATCTTTTGGTATGTTGTGTTTTGATACGAGCTCTTCTTCTGGTACTTTTAAATACTTATCTACATGATGCTTAAAATTTGAAGCATCCATAACACTTTCCAACGCGTTTACTTGCATTAAAGCTCTTAAATTTCCTCCTAAACCATATATATGATTAATATTAGAAAATTGGCTTAACCAAAATTTGAATTCATTCAATGCCGCAATCTTAGAATCTGGAGACATATTTAATAGTCTGACAGCACCTAGTTGAAATGATTTTGTATAAATTTTATTTTCACTATTTATGCAAACTTCTACACTTCCACCACCTATATCAATCACTGCTGAATTTTTTATATTTTTATTATATTCTGCAAGCAAAGCAGCCTCAGTATCGCCTGATATTATTCTTACGCTAATATTTTTATCTTTAAGCAGAGAAAGTAATTCCCTGGAGTTCTTACAGTCTCTTAATGCAGATGTAGCAATAAAATGATGTTCAACTATTTCCTTCTCAATAAAAATATTTAAATATTTCTCAAGCAATTGTATTACTTCATTAATTGTATTTTGTTCTAGATAGCCATTAGAAAAAACATCTCTTCCTAACCTAAGAGGATGTCTGTAGTACTCAACTAAATTAAATTTTGAATCAAAAATTTTATATTTAATAGCATTTGACCCTATGTCAACGATGGCAATATTCATTTTAATCAGAAAAGGGAGCGAGGATTTTATATTGCTCATAAGTAAGATTTTCAAAGAGCACACCCTCTATATAACAAGTATAGGCACCCAAATCTTCTCCCCATTTTGGAGGTTCGAGAGTTTTTTTATTTTTGTACTCTAGGGTATTAAGAATATATCGTAGAGCACTTAATCTAGCTATCATTTTGTTATTTGCATTTATAAGCACCCAAGGTGAATTGTTTCTTGCAGTAATATCAAACATTTGATTTTTATATAATGTAAAAATATCCCATTTATTAACCATCAATTTATCTGAAGCTGAAAGTTTCCAATATTTAAGTTTGCTATTTTTTCTAGCTGATAACCTTCTTTTTTGTTGATCTTTATCGATAGAAAAATAAAATTTTACAACCTCAAGACCATTATTAATTAACTTATCCTCCCATTTATTTACGTTAGTCATAAATTCTTCGTATTGTTTTTTGGAACAATAACCTAGAGTGGGTTCCGTTAGTGCCCTTGTATACCATGATCTATCAAATAGGACTAATTTCCCTTCTTCAGGTAAATGATTTTCCCATCTTTTAAACCAATTATTTTTTTCATCAGTTGTGGGTATGCCTAAATGTACATATCTAAAATTTGAAGGTCTTAAATGTTCTGAGAAAAAATTAATAGTAGATGATTTTCCTGCTGTATCACGACCTTCAAAACACAAAGCTATTCTTCTTTTATTCTTTATTACATCTTCTTGTAATTTTAAAAGTTCAACTTGCAGCTTATACTTTTCTTTCTTGTAAATAATTGGGCCTAAAGTCTTATATTGCTCAAATTTATATTCTATAACGCTCATGTAAAATCTTAGAAAAGAGGGTATAGTATAAACAAATATTGCCCCCTTGTTATGACGTTAGTTGAATTAACACTATTTGGTATACCGCTGATACTAATATCTTCAGCTATGCTTGGATTTTTTACAGCATACGGTGTTGGTGCCAACGATGTAGCTAATGCAATGGGTACTTCAGTAGGCAGTAAAGTCCTTACTATCAAGCAAGCTGTACTAGTAGCAGCAGTATTTGAGTTCTTAGGGGCTTTTTTAGCTGGTGGCGGCGTAACACAAACAATAAGAAAAGGAGTTATAGATCCTGCTCTATTCGAAGGCAACCTAGAAATTTTCATCTACGGCATGATCTCAGCTCTTTTTGCAGCTGGCACCTGGCTTTTAATATCAAGCCTTAGAGGTTGGCCTGTATCAACAACTCATACGATTGTAGGAGCTATTGTTGGTTTTGGGATCTATGCTTTAGGCTACGAGGCTATAAACTGGTCTGTGGTAGGAAATATAGGGCTATCCTGGATCACATCACCATTATCATCAGCAGTAGTTGCTGGCTTCTTTTATTACATATGTAAAGAATTCATCATAGATAAACAGTCAAAATTTAAAGGTTTGATTATTCGTCTTTATATTTTTTTAGCAGGCTTTGCTATATCTTTAATCACAGTTACCAAAGGGTTGAAAAACATTTTTAAGCAACAAGAACTATTTGTTACATTTCAAGATAGCATCATAATTTCAGCATTATCAGCTCTTTTGTTTACATTTATTTTTTACTACTTTTCAAAAGCTAAACTTAAGAATTCTGTAGACCCTGAAGCGCAATTTGCATATTTAATGATTTTTACGTCTTGTGCTGTAGCATTTGCTCATGGTTCTAATGATGTAGCTAATGCAATAGGGCCACTAGCTGCTATTAATCAAGCAACCAGTCAATTACTTAATCAACCATACACATTAGAAACTCCCTTATGGATATTATTCTTAGGTGCTATAGGTATTGTTGTTGGTTTAGCGACATTAGGTTACAGAGTTATGAAAACCATAGGTGAAAATATAGTTAAACTTACCCCAAGCAAAGGTTTTTCAGCCCAGCTAGCAGCAGCATTAACTGTAGTTATAGCAAGTCAATTAGATATGCCTGTATCTACAACTCACACACTGGTAGGAGCGGTAATTGGCATTGGTCTTGTAGAAGGTGCAAGTTCAATAAATTTTAATTCTGTTCGAACTATAGTTCTTTCATGGGTAGTTACATTACCTGCTGGAGCATTACTCTCAATTGCATTTTTAGAAGTATTTACAAATTTATTCACATACTAGATAAATTTTCACAAAATAATCTTTCATTTAAATTTGAAGGTAAGAATTTAGGCAATAGACCTGAATATTACTATTGGAATACTAGCGATAGGCTGTCACAATATGACGAGTATGGTTACACACTTTCATTTGGCGTCAGATATAGTTACTAAATCAGTTAATTTGATTATAAGAGCAAGTTTTTTACTTGCTCTTATTCTTTCTACAGAATATCTAACAGCATCTGACTTAGATTATAAATATGAAACTAAATCTGTAACATCTCTTGGTGATGCAGCTGATGATCCAGCAATATGGTTTAATCAATCAAATCCAACAGAATCACTTATTTTTGGTACAGATAAAAGGAAGGGGATACATGTCTACGATATTTATGGCAATGAGTTGGCTTTCAGTAAACAAGGAGCAACTAACAATGTTGATTTAAGAGTAATTAATAAGGATGTACATGTAGTAGTTTCAAATAGAACTCTAAGCACGTTAGATTATTGGATTTTTCCAGAAGAGAATCTATTTAATTATTTTAAAACAAATACATCTGATCCTTTTTCAGAAGATATAATGCATCATCATTTAAAAGCCAATATGAATGTATATGGTGTTTGTATGGGGATTGTTGATGGCAAACCTTATGCTGCTTTAACAGAAGAAGAGGGCCCCACAATACAATTATGGGACTTAATATCAAAGCAAGTTATCAATACTTTAGATATTACAGCCGATGAAATAAATGTGCCAAAATCAGGTAACGAAGCTGAAGGATGTGTATTTGATGATGAAAATAAACATTTATTAATTTCTCGTGAAGGAGAACGAGGTTATTTAAAAGCATTTAAATCAGATACTTTAGAAATGATTAAAGTAGTTGATTCAAGAGATGGCAATATTACCGGTGACCCAGAAGGCGTAGCAATATATGCAACTTCAGAAAATGATGGATACATAATTCTATCTTCTCAAGGTGGCAATGAGTTTAACCTTTATGATCGACAAAATTTAACATTTATAGAAAAATTTAAAATTAATGGGGTAGAGGATACTGATGGTTTAGATGTTACTAATAATCAAGTTAAAGGTATTTTTCCCAATGGTTTCTTAGTAGTTCAAGATGGTAGAAATCTACCAAGCAATCAAAATTTTAAAATTATCAGCATGGAAGAAGTGCTCAAAAAAAAACTGAGTCATCATGGCTCGACACATTAAAGACTTTTAGTGTAAATAACGCTCTATTAGCACCGCTAATAATAATGCTTTTAGGGTTTTTAGAATCTTTTGTAATCAGTGGTTTCTTTTTCCCAAGCTTATTGCTTTATCTAATGGCAGTATTCCTATATCTAGAGAATATATCAGGCATTTTTTTAATAACTATTTGTGGTTATATAGGAGCTTTTCTTGGTGATCAATCGAGTTATTTAATGGGAAGATTATATGGAACTAATGCTTTAAATTGGTCATTTATTAAAAAAAGACAAAAGCAAGTAGATAAAGTCAAACAAACATTTGATAAATATGAGTTTACAGCTATTTTAATTGGCAGAATGACACCAAGCTTAAGACCTTTTTCTCCTTTTTTTGTTGGAGTGTTTAGATTGAATTATCAAAGATTTTTAATATTTGATTTAATTGCTTGTAGTGTCTGGGCTTCTGGTTTGGTTCTTTTAGTAGTTTTATGGGATTATATAGCTAATTTATTTTAAAAAATGATAGGTTTATTAAGTTTAGTTTTATTAGTAATTCTTGTATTACTGCTGTTGCACTATTTTTTTACTCAAAAAACTTCCGGACTAATTAAAAATTTCTTAATTAAATTCGCTGCCATAGTATTAACTATTATTTGTGTCTATCTATTTATTCGATTATTTAGATTTATTATTTAGTAATGTCTGATTCAATTTTTACGAAAATTAAAAACAAGGAAATCCCTGGTAATATTGTTCATGAAGATGACATCTGTTTTGCTATTGAAGATATCAACCCGCAAGCACCAGTACATGTATTAATTATTCCACATAAAGAAATAGATAAAGTTTCTAATGCCTCTGTTGAAGATATCAGCATATTGGGACATTTAATCTATGTGTCTAAAAAAATTGCTGCTAAGTATAATCTGAATGATAACTATCGATTAACTATAAATAATGGTGCTGAAGCAGGCCAGAGTGTTTTTCATATCCATGTGCATTTATTGGGTGGTAGAAGCCTTAATTGGCCTCCAGGCTAAACAAACGATGCGCCTATTAACAAAATAGCGACAATGACACCTATTAAGATAAAAAATATTATTATATTTTTCATTACTGTTTTATCATCTTCCATACTTAAATTTTATAAACATTCTTATGATTCGTATAGAGCCGTACACAGATAAAGAGGTTAAATCTGTCTTAAAGAACCTGCTTGATGATAAAGCCTTTGTAAAGTTTATTAAAACTAATCTAAATAGTTCAACTTCTAAATTTTTGTCAATTCCAGGATCTTCATTTTTAGTAATGCAACTATTCAAATCAAAAATAAAAAAAATTAACTCAATAGATGAATTTCAAGACCAAGTAAAAATTGTATTAAAAAATATTGTTAAACAAACAATTGAGAATTTTGAAACTTCAGGTTTAGAATCACTAGATCACAATAAGCCATATCTTTTTATCGGAAACCATAGAGATATCACACTAGATTCAGCCTTATGTAACTTCTCCCTTGACTCGGTAGGGCTGGAGACAACTTATAATGCTATAGGTGACAATCTTGTCAGTGTTGGGTGGATGGGTGATCTTTTAAGACTCAATAAAAGTTTTGTTATTTCTAGATCTGGAGATACAAAAAAGGAAATATATAGCAATTTATTGAAAGCTTCTGAATTTATTAAGAAAACCTTACATTCTGGTAAACACGTTTGGATAGCACAAAAACAAGGAAGATCTAAAGATGGATTAGATAAGACTGATCCTGCAGTTCTAAAAATGCTTCACATTGCATTACGCAAAGAATGTAAATTTGAAGAACTTACTGATTATTACAATATCGTACCTCAATCAGTTTCTTATGAAATAGATCCTTTGGCTAAAGAAAAGGGAATGCATCTCCAAGGAGAGTCAACCAAAAATGAAAATGATGATATATCACATATATTCAAAGGAGTAATGGAATTTAAAGGTAATGTTAATTTGTCCTTTGGGGAACAATTATCAGGTAATTACACTCCAGATGAATTAGCACAAGCAATAGACAATTCAATTTTAAATAGTTACAAATTATGGGACACAAATTTATATGCTTACGAGTTCCTACAAGGAGAAGTAGATGACAGTAAGTACCCAAAAGCTAGTAAATACTTTAACGATTTAAGAGCTACTATGACTAATGAAGACTTAAAATATATAATGATTCAGTATGCTAATCCTGTATTAGCAATTAAGGAAAATAATAATGAAAGATGATCAATTTTATAATTCAGAGGAAGAAAAAGAAAATTCTTCTTCGGACGCTAATTTAGCGCTCGTCATGATAATTTGTGCTGTAATTGCAGCATCTATATACGTAAGTTCATTATGAGTCTTCAAGTAAAAGATCTTTTTAATGTAAGTGGGAAAACTGCTCTTGTTACAGGTGGGTCAAGAGGCATTGGAGAGATGATTACATCAGGCTTCTTAGCAAATGGTGCTAAAGTTTATATAACTGCCAGAAAAGAGGAAGCTCTTAATCTCAAAGCAAAAGAACTTTCAGATTTATATGGTGTTGAATGCATTCCCTTCAGTGGAGATTTATCTAATCAAGAGGGTATACAAAAATTAGTGGAATTTATTAATGACGCAGAACCAGATGGTTTAGATTATTTAATAAATAATGCGGGTGCAGCATGGGGAGCAAATTACGATGACTTTCCAGAATCTGGATGGGATAAGGTTGTTGATCTTAACCTTAAAACTCCTTTTTTTCTTACACAACAACTTACCTCACTGCTTGAGAAAAAAGCTACTGCTTCTGATCCTTCAAGAGTTATAAACATTGCATCAATTGATGGTTTACATGTACCTATGATGGAAACATTCTCATACAGCGCATCTAAATCTGGCATTATTCATTTAACAAAACATATGGCAAAAGTACTTGTTGAAAGAAATATTATTGTTAATGCAATAGCACCAGGACCTTTTGATAGCCATATGTTAGGGAAAGCAGTTAATTTTGATTATTCATTTATAGCTGACTCTGTTCCAAGAAAACGTATAGGTACACCGGATGATATAGCAGGTTTATGTATATTTCTTTGTTCAAGAGCTGGGGCTTATACAGTAGGCGAAACAATCACTTGTGATGGTGGTATTGTAAAGCTTATTTAACTTGCTAAAAACTTTTCAGCATCTAAAGCAGCCATACAACCAAAACCAGCGCTAGTTATTGCTTGTCTATAGGTGTAATCAGCAACATCACCTGCAGCAAAAACACCAGGAACAGATGTTGAGGTTGCACCGTGATCAAAACCAGATTTAGTTATAATATAACCGTCCTTCATCTCTATTTGATCAGCAAAAATATCGGTATTAGGTTTGTGCCCTATAGCAATAAAAACACCATCAACCTTTATATGACTTTCTGTATTGGCTTTATCTATAACTGTTATACCAGTAACTACTTGATCGCCAAGGACTTCTTTTAAGTTAGCGTTCAGAACAAGTGATATCTTTCCATCCTGCACTTTTTTATACATACGGTCTTGTAATATTTTTTCTGCTCTAAATTCCTCTCTTCTATGGATAAGATGAACCTTAGAACAAATATTGCTTAGGTATAATGCCTCTTCAACAGCAGTATTACCCCCGCCTATTACAGCTACCTCTTGATCTTTATAAAAGAATCCATCACATGTTGCACAAGCACTGACACCTTTGCCTAAAAATGCTTTTTCACTATCAAGTCCTAAATATTTAGCAGACGCTCCAGTAGCAATTATTAAAGATTGAGATTTATATGAGTCTTTTTGTCCATTAAGAATTAGAGGATTTGTGCCAAAGTCTACACTCTTAATATGATCATGAATGATATTTACATTATATTTCTCAGCATGTTTTTTCATCCTAACCATTAAGTCTGGTCCTTGAAGATCTTCAAAATCTCCAGGCCAATTTTCCACCTCTGTTGTAGTAGTAAGCTGTCCACCAACTTCTAAACCGGTTATTAACGTTGGTTTAAGGTTTGCTCGAGCAGCGTAAATAGCTGATGTATAACCTGCAGGGCCTGATCCAAGTATTATTAATTGATGTTCCATAATTATTTATTTAAAAACAAGAGTACTTGTGGTTTTTTAGTTACAATATCTTAGCATGTCAATTGATAGAATATATAGAGAGTTTTTTGGCTTTAGTCTAATAATCATATCGCTTTTTCTTTTTGTTAGTTTATTAACATTTTCAGCTCAAGATAATATTGAAAATTTACTAACAGGTACGAAAACTTACATTAATAACTTTGGATATATTGGTGCTCTTGTATCCTCAACTATTCTTTCTTACATAGGGTATTCTTCATATTATCTAGCATTGATATGTTTCTATTTTGGGATGATTTTATTTTTTTCTAATTCATCAAAAAATCTTACAGATAGATTAAATTTTATTAACAACGTGTTATACGCATTTATTTCAATATTTCCTTTAACTTTATTTTGTATAAGTTTCATTGACACAGCAGGCACAGAGATTGGTCTTTTATCTATCGATAGTGGAGGTATAGCAGGAAGCAACCTTTCTTTAATTTTAAGCTCTTACTTATCTAGCTTAGTGTTAGGCTCTCTTGCAGGGTTACTATTTTTATCATTCCAGTATTTTATTTTTTATGACCTTATAAACTTAATGAATTCATTTTTTAAAGCTGATCTTAATAAACCAAAAAAACCAGTATCAAATAAAACAATTGTCAAAGAAGTAATTAAACCTGATCTTAAAAAAATAACGATTTCTAAAGAAAAAGAACAAAAGGAAGTTGAAATTTCAAACGTATCTGAGCAAGAAGATTTTATTAATCTTCTGGATCAAAAGATTGATGATTCTAGTGATATTAACAAAGATTACTTAGATAACTTGTCTGAAAATCTAGTAACTAAATTAGAGGAGTTTGGGATTGAAGGGAAAGTGGAAGGCTCTCTACCTGGGCCTGTAATTACGAGATTTGAGATTAGCTTAGCACCAGGCACCAAAGCATCTCAAGTTTCTAATATAGCTAATGATTTAGCTCGATCCCTTGCTGTTAAGAGTGTGAGAGTTGTTGAAGTGATTGAAGGTAAATCTTCTATAGGTATTGAAATACCTAATCCAAAAAGAAAGACGGTTACATTATTTTCAAGTATCCATGAACATAACTCAGAGAGCTTAAAACCACTAGAATTTTGTATTGGTAAAGATATTGCTGGAGAAACTGCAAAAATAGATTTACAACAAATGCCACATTTACTAATTGCAGGGACTACTGGTTCTGGTAAATCTGTTGGGGTTAATACGATGTTATTAAACTTATTAAGAAACAATAATCCAGCTGATTTAAAGCTCTTACTAATTGATCCAAAGATGTTAGAGCTGTCTGTATATGATGATATCCCTCACTTAATTACACCGGTTATTACGGATATGCAAAAAGCTGCTAATGGACTTAATTGGTGCGTAAAAGAAATGGATAGACGTTATAAATTAATGTCTATACTTGGAGTCAGGAACCTTGAAGGCTATAACCAAAAGGCTCTAAAACCATCCTCTATTCCACAAGAACAAAAAGAACAATTACTGGAAGAAACTGAAGGTGATATAAAGCCTTTGCCTTATATTGTTGTTGTTATTGATGAATTAGCAGATTTAATGATGGTTACAGGCAAAAAGGTTGAACAGTTAATTGCAAGGCTAGCACAAAAAGCCCGTGCTTCTGGTATACATTTAGCAATTGCTACTCAAAGACCATCTGTTGATGTGATTACAGGTCTTATAAAAGCAAATATTCCATCTAGAATGTCATTTCTTGTCTCATCTAAAGTTGATTCAAGAACAATCCTAGATCAAGGTGGTGCTGAACAGCTTTTAGGTAAAGGGGATATGCTTTTTATTGAGCCAGGTACTTCTATACCTAAACGTATTCATGGAGCATTTGTGAAAGATGAGGAAGTCCAAAAAATTACCAAGTACTTAAGAAGTACTGGAAAACCTAATTATATTGAGGAAGTTACAAGATCTATCGAAATACAGGAATTGAATAACGACTCTGAAAATGAAGATAATTTATATAATGAAGCTGTTGAATTTGTAGTTGAATCTAGAAGAGCCTCCATCTCTTCAATCCAAAGAAAATTTAGGATTGGTTATAATAGGGCAGCAAGATTAATTGAAACCATGGAAGAGAATGGAATTGTTACACCAATGAATTCTAATGGATCAAGAGAAGTTCTTTAATGAAGTGGATCGTACTTTTTAGTCTATGTTTTTCAATTTTTGGTGATTCTCTAAAAATATTTAAATCTCCCTTAAATTTTAATTCTTCAATAACTATAAATAACGAAAGAGGGTTAGTATCCAGTGGGGATATTTTTTATAGAAATGGTAATTTCATATATTCTCTTAAACTTCCATCAGATCAAATAATTGCCAGCGACAAGAAAAATATCTATGTACAAGATAATGATTTTAATCAAGTAATGATCTATAAAAATGATAATTCCTTCTTCTTGCAGGATTTGCTTAACAATGCATATAAAACTGAAAACTTTCCCTGCCCAGATAATTGTTTCAAAATTAAACCTGATGATAATAGTTCTTTCAAAGAAGCTCTTATATCTCGTAAAGATCAATCAATAGACTGGATAAGAGTTCTTGATGTAAAGGATGAAAGAATTTTGATTAAATTTGAGAATTTTAAAGTTGAATCATCTAATATTACTTATGTAATACCAAATAATTACGAAATTATAAATAATGATTAATATTTCAAATTTAAAAGATAATTTTGAACTTTGTAAAAAAAAGTTAGAACTTAAAGGCTATACAGGTGATTTGAATAATCTAAACATTCAGATTAATTCTAAAAACTCTCTTCAAACTGAACTAGATGAGCTTAAAAATAAGAAAAATTCTGTATCCAAACAGATTGGCATAAAAGCTAGCAATGGAGAGAAGATAGATGTACTAAAAAAAGATTCTGATGGACTATCATCTGAGATTGAAAAAAAACAAATAGTTTTTAATGATTTGAAAACTGACCTTGAGGCACAGCTACTAGAGATACCAAATCTTCCCGATGATGACGTACCCATCGGTTCAGATGAATCCTGTAATAAGGAAATTGACATAAAAATTTATAACCAAACATCTGGAGGTCCTGATCATGTTGAAATAGGAGAGGCAATTGGATTGTTAGATACAGATAGTGCCAATAAACTCAGCGGTTCTAGGTTTGTAGTTTTAAAAGGTAAACTCGCAGAATTACAGAGAGCCTTAATTCTATTAATGCTTGATGAAGCAAAGGAAAATGGCTATGAGGAATATTATGTTCCGTTTATAGTCAATTCTGATAGTTTAGTTGGAACAGGACAGCTTCCAAAATTTGCGGATGATCAATTTAGTGTTGGTGAAAATAAATTTCTTATCCCTACTGCTGAAGTTCCTTTAACTAATATTTATAGGGGCGAAACCATTAATTCAGATCATTTACCCGTTAAAATGACATCGCATACACCTTGCTTTAGAGCAGAAGCAGGAAGCTATGGAAAGGATACGAGAGGGATGATTAGGCAACATCAATTTGAGAAAGTTGAACTTGTAAAATTTGTACACCCTGAAACATCAGAGGAGCACCTAGAAGAACTAGTTAATAATGCTGCAAGTATTTTAGATAGGTTAGAACTTTCTTATAGAAAAGTTATATTGTGTACAGGGGATCTAGGCTTCTCAGCCGCTAAAACTATAGACTTAGAAGTCTGGTTACCAAGCCAAGATTGCTTTAGAGAAATATCTTCATGTTCAAATTTCAGAGATTTTCAATCAAGAAGAATGAATACAAAAATAAAAGATGGCAAACAAAAATATTACCCACACACTTTAAATGGTTCTGCGCTTGCTGTTGGCAGAACTCTTCTAGCGATATTAGAAAATAATTTTGAAAAAGGAGTTGGTGTGCACATGCCTAAAGCACTAAAACCTTATTTAAATTTTGATTTGATTGAAATTGTGAAATAAGTCACATGAAATTCACATAAATAGTTAACTCTTAACCATCTTTAGTTATAAAATAAACTTAGTATCGATGTGAGAGGTATTTTATGAAGAAAATTCTTTTATCACTTAGTTTAGTGATAGTTTCGTTGTTTGCAGTGTCCCAAGTAGACGTTAGGTCGTCTTTGAAAGGTTCTGTAACCGATAGCTCTGGCCCTGTTTCAGGTGCAGACGTTGTCGTTGTTTTTACACCAACGGGTTCTACTGATCGTGCTGTAACAAACGCAGCTGGTGCATTCGTTGTTAACAACCTTGCTCCAGGCGGTCCTTATACAGTTACTGTAACAAAGGCCGGATATGCTGAAGCAAAAGCAATGGACGTATTCACTAAATTTAGTGAAACATCTAGTGTTAGTGTCTTTATGGCTGCTGAGTTTGAAGAGGTTGTTGTTAGCGCACAGGCTCTTGAAAGCACAATAAGATTTGGTAATGGAACCGTTTTTGGTGAAGATGTTATTGATGGTTTACCATCTACTGATAGAGGTATTCAAGACATTGCGTCATTGGATCCTAGAGTATCAGTTGGTCAGTCAGAAGACTTCTTTTCACTTTCTATAGGTGGTAGTAACCCTAGAACTAATGACATTACAATTGATGGTGTATCCGTTAATGATGCTTTTGGTCTTAATGATAGTGGTCAACCAACTTTAAGAAATTCGTTTTCAATTGAAACTGTTAAACAGCTTTCAGTTGACGTTGTTCCTTTTGATGCATCAAGAGGTGGATTTACAACAGGTAGTGTTAACGCTGTTACTAAATCTGGTACAAACGAATTTGAAGGTGATTTTTATGTATTTAATAGAGATCAAGGCATGGTCGGATCTGATGCTTTTGGTAATGATCCAGATGTCTTCAATGAAGATACTTTAGGTTTCAGTGCTGGTGGCCCAATAATAAAAGATAAATTGTTTTTCTACTTAAACTTTGAGAGTTTTGAACAAACATATCCATCTTTCTATGGCCCAGTCGGTAGTGGTGCTACAGATGAAGCATATTATGTAACTCAAGCTTTAGTCGATAGAGTGAGAGCGTCAGCTAGTAGTCTATATGGCTTAGATATAGGTAATTATGATTCAGAACAAAACAATCAATCTGAAAATACATTCCTTAAACTTAATTATCTAATTAATGATAATCATGAAGCAGAAATGTCATACATCGATACAACTTCAAATCTTGTAAAAGTAAGAGGTAATCCACCTTTTGGTTTTGCTCTAGATTCACAATGGTATGATGACAGACAAGGTCTGGAAGTGGTTACAACTAAACTTTTCAGTGATTGGAATGATAAGTTATCAACTCAGGTGACTTATTCAACCAGAACACAAACTGATAATCAGGATCCTGTTAGAGGAGATGACATGCCATCTGTTTCTATTGTTATCAACAATGGTGACGGTTCTTGTACTGGTAGTTCAAACTGTACTAACCCATTTAGAA
>SHBL01000011.1 GCA_004321845.1 SAR86 cluster bacterium
CCCCTTTAACTTTTTCAATATCAGCCGCTTCCAAATCCATTTTATTTATTGCAACAATAATTGGAACCTCAGCTGCTTTAGCATGTGTAATAGCCTCAATTGTTTGTGGTTTAACACTGTCATTAGCAGCCACAACAAGGATTACAATATCTGTTGTATTAGCTCCTCTAGCTCTCATTGCCGTAAAAGCTTCATGTCCAGGAGTATCAATGAAGGTAATCTTGCCTGATTTTGTTTTTACTTCGTATGCGGCAATATGTTGAGTTATTCCACCCGATTCACCATCAGCTACATTTGAAGATTTGATTGCATCTAACAATGAGGTCTTTCCATGATCCACATGTCCCATAACAGTTACAACTGAATGTCTAGCTTTCTGAGAGCTCTCATCTAAGTATTTATTTTCTATTTGTGGGTAATCTGTAGCTTCCTCACTGAGTAACTGCTCTTCTTGAAATTTAACAGCAAAACCAAATTCTTCAGCAACTAATACAGCAGTCTCCTGATCAACTTCATCATTTAATGAAACCATCTCTCCAAGATCCATAAGCTTTTTAACAACTTCATTACCTCTTCTATTTAATTTCCTAGACAAGTCATTTACACGTATTGACCCATTAATGTTTACTGTTTTTTTTGTTTTTTCTCTTGTTGGTTCAGAAGCCTTCTTTTGTACAACCTTTTTTGGTTTCTCGACAGGTTTTGGTTTCTCGATTGGTTCAGGCTTATCTTTTTGCGGCTCAAGCTCTTTAGGAACTTCTACTTTTTTTTCAGAAACTGGCGAATCTTTAGCACTTCTTATGTAAGAGAGGAGTTTTTGTTTATCTTCTGTAGAAACGAGGTCATCTAGATTTGTCTGAGATAAGCCGGCGGCTATCATTTTTTCAAGAAGAGCATTGGGATCTATCTTTAAAATTTCAGAGAGTTTTTTTACTGATATATCCATTATAGCTACTCCTTACTCAAACCATGGCTTTCGAGCCTCCATTATAAGAGCCGATGCTTCTGTTTCAGTTATTTTGTCTGACATATCCATCAACTCTCCAACTGACATCTCAGCCAATTCATCAAGCTTCTTAATTTTATTTGCACTTAATGAACTTAAGATATCATTTGTTATTCCATTTAAATTAACCAATGAATCTTCCATGGTAGGGTCACTAAAGTCTGCATTGAATGCATCTTGAAGCAATAATTCATTAGCTTTATCTAAGATTTCTGTTGTTCTCTTTTCTTCTCCAAATATACCGGAAATAGTTTCAGTATCTAGGTCAATAATTTTTTCTAAACTATCTATTTCGCTAGCAATAACACCTTCTTTTTCTTTATCGGAAAGTCCTAATCTTGCTGCAAGACCATCAAATTTTTCAATCAATGTTGAATCCTGATGTTCTTTAAATTGTTCTTTATTAAGAACTTTAAAAGACCAACCAATCATGTGAGTCATCAAACGTAAATTTTGGCCATTTTTTCCAATAATTTGTGCTTGATTTTCTTCTTCAACTTCTAAAATTAATGTTGTGGTTCTTTCATCAACAAGAATAGAGTAGATCTTTACAGGAGCTAGGCAATTTACAACAAATTCTGCTGGGTTATCGCTATGAATAAAAATATCTATTCTTTCATTTCCAATCTCATTAGAAACTGCTTGAACCCTTGAGCCTCTCATGCCAACGCAAGCACCAACAGGATCTATCCTGCCATCATAAGTTTTGACTGCAATTTTTGATCTGTACCCAGGATCTCTAGCAATAGCCTTAATTTCAATAGTTCCTTCAGATATTTCAGGAACTTCTTGTGAAAATAGTTGAACTACAAGCCTTTCATCGGTTCTACTTAAAATAATTTGAGGACCTCTAGGAGTTGTTACAATTTCTTTTATAACTGCTCTAACTCTATCGTTTAACTTGAATATTTCACCTGGAATAATCTCATCTCTTGGTATCTGAGCATTTAAATCTTCTTCAATTTCTAGAAGCAAGAAGTCTCTATTGATTCTTTTTACTTGGCCAGATATTACTTCTCCAACTAGGCTTTCATACTTTTCCGTGATCTTGCTTCTTTCAGCTTCCCTTACTTTCTGTATGATTACTTGTTTAGCTGCTTGTGCTGAAATACGACCAAAATCTATATTCTCAATTTCCTTCTTGGCCATTCCATCCTCTACTACATGGCCATCAAGATCTCCCTCAAGTATTTGAAAAACATTGCTTTCATCTATCTCATTCACCACATCCCAATTCCTGAATGTTCGATACTCACCAGTCTCTCTATCAATGAGTACCTCTATATTAGCTTCATCATCAACTAGTTTCTTAGTTGCACTAGCAATAGCTTCTTCAAGAGCTTGAAAAATAATTGTTTTATCAACTCCTTTCTCCATTGAGACTGAAGCGACAACTTCTAAAATTTGTTTATCCATTCTTTTTTTTCTCTATTTGATCATCAAGATCAAGTTTACAAACTTCTATATTGCTTAATTCTAGCAATAAGGTTTCTCCTTCTGTTTTGACAGAAATTTCTGAATCCAAAACTTCAAGGAGAGTGCCTTTAAATTTTCTAAGGTTATCTACCTTAGAGAAGAGTGATAATGATACTACATCTCCAACGAATTTTTTATATTGTTTTTGATTAAATAGCTTTCTATCTAAACCGGGAGATGATACTTCAAAAAAAGCAAATTCAGAAAAAATTGATTCATGTTGAAAATGATAATCAACTTCTCTACTCACTTTAGTGCAATCATCTATATCTACGCCCTGTATCGCATCAATATAAATTCTTAAGAGACGTCCCTTTCCTTTGGCTGAGCCAAATTCTATTCCCCAGAGTTCACATCCAGTTTCCTCAATAATTGGGATTAAAAAGGCTTCTATATCTTTCTTTATCATCGTAATTGGTAGCGGGGGATGGATTTGAACCATCGACCTCCGGGTTATGAGCCCGACGAGCTACCAGACTGCTCTACCCCGCAGTGACGTTAAAGGATAATTAAAAGACTTAGAATGGTCAATATTTATAGACTATAATTTACTCTTTCTAAAAAAAGCCGAAGTGGCGGAATTGGTAGACGCGCTATCTTGAGGGGGTAGTAAGCAATGCTTGTGAGGGTTCAAGTCCCTCCTTCGGCACCATTTATTCTACAGGAGGTTCATCAAAAACTTCCTCTATTACATCATCACTGATATTAAGAGTAAGCTCTTGTTTTGATATATATGCCAATAAAAGACAAAGAACAAAGAATACAGTTATAAGCCCCCAAGTAAGTTTGGAGAAAAAATTAGAAGGGCCTAGTGGGCCAAAAAGAGAATCTGAGCTTCCTCCACCGAAAGCAGATCCTAGATCTGATCCTTTTCCTTGTTGCAACATAATAGAGCCGACTATTAAGACTGCTAAAATGACTAATGCTATCTTGATCAACATAATTGCGCTATCTTAGCAAATTCTTGTGCGTTTAGAGAAGCCCCACCAACTAAAAGTCCATTAATATCTGTATTGTCCAGTAAAATCTGAGCATTAGAAGCTTTTACACTTCCTCCATAAAGAACTTTAATAGGTTTTTTAAAAATTTCTCTTATGCTGCCGATTGCTTCATCTATTTCTTTTTCTGTTGGTACAAGACCAGTCCCTATTGCCCAAATTGGTTCATAAGCAACTATTAAATCTTCAGTTTCAGAATCCAAAACACTCAGTTGGTTTCTAAGGTGATCTTTAGTTTTCTCGGTTTCTTTTACCTGTAAAGACTCACCTACACATACTATTGGATTAATTTGCATTCTTTTTAATTGATCAAATTTTTCTCTAATTGATTCATTTGATTCGTTTAATTGTTCGCGTGCTTCTGAGTGACCAATAATGCAATAGTCTGCACCAGAATCTTTAAGCATTTCTGCTGAGATTTGTGATGTAAATGCTCCAGATTCGTATGCTGAAACATTTTGACCCGAGAGCATTATTCCATAGTCCCTAAAAGCAGCTATATAGGTAGCTGGGAGTGCAACAACAACATCATGAGAGTTAGTTTTATTTTGATTAAAGTTAGTAAACCAGTCTTCAATAAAAGCATGAGAACCATGCATTTTGAAATTAGCTACGATTAAATTAGACATTAGACTATAAGACTTTCTATCCTATTTAGAATTTCATCTTTATCGTCTTCAGTATCAGCTTCTGCCATAACTCTGATGATAGGTTCAGTTCCTGATTTTCTTACAGATATACGTGCAGATGGGAAGTGATCTTTTAGGTCATCTATAGTTTCATTAAAGTTTTTTGTTTCAATTATATGTATGTTTTTTACTGGGAAATTTTTGAGAGTTAATGGTTTGTAGTTAATTTTTGATTTTATTTCTTGCATAGTTGTATCAAGCTCTTCTAAAGCAGATATTGTTTGTATTAAAGCTATGTTGGCATCACCACTCTCTGAATATTCTCTTTGAATAATATGGCCGGATGGCTCAGCACCGACATTCAAATTTTCTTTTACTAATTCTCTAGAAATAAACTTATCTCCGACATCGGTTCTAATAAAACCAATTCCTATACTATCAAGAGCTTCCACAAGCCCTTGGTTAGACATAGTAGTTCCGATCACTTTATCAGATGCTTTTTTACCAATAATTTTGTTTCTTGCAGCTAAGGTGTAAAGGATGTCATCACCATTAAATATAATGCCATCACTATCCGATAAAACTAATCTATCTCCATCTCCATCTACTGCTACACAGTAATCAAAATTATAGTTCTTGGCATATTCTTTAAATAATTCTTGATTTAGAACTGCGCTATCAACATTGATATTAAAACCATCTGGATTGCAGTTAACCTGTATCACCTCTGCTCCAAGTTCACGTAATAACATTGGAGTAATTTTATAGTTAGCACCATTTGCTCCATCAACTAGAATAGTTTTATTCTGAAAAATAGAATTTCCTTTCAAAGTACTTTTACAATACTCAACGTATCTTCCAGAAGCACTATCAATCCTAAATGCTTTACCAAGATCCTTTGCTTTTAAGGGCTGACTACTATTTTGCAATCTGTTTTCTATTTCTTTTTCTAGCTCACGTGAGATTTTTCTTCCATGCCTATTGAAAAATTTAATACCATTATCAGAGAATGGATTGTGGCTAGCGCTAATAACTACACCGAATTGTCCTGCATAAGTTGCTGTCAAAAAAGAAACTGCTGGAGTAGGGATAGGTCCTGCTAATTTAACGTCTATGCCAGCTGAGATAAAACCAGCTTGCAAAGCTGCTTCTAACATATAGCCAGAGACCCTGGTGTCTTTACCAATAATGACAGAGTCATACCCTTTTTCTTTAATTATTGAACCTGTATGAAAGCCTAAGCTTAAACAAAACTCAGGGGTAATAACGGTATCTGCTGGCCCTCTAAAGCCATCTGTACCAAATTTCATGATTTAAGTTCCTTGGACTGGCTTTGAAGAGCTAGAAACTTTTGATTTTTTTGTTGTGCCTTGATCATTGTCATCACTCTTATCTCTTGGAAGTGCACCTGCCATTATATCTGAAATTTGAACTTGATCTATCGTTTCATACTTCAATAATGCATCTGCCATATTATGTAGTTTGTCGAGATTTGTTGCCAATATTGACCCTGCTTTTTCGTAGCATGTCTGAATAATAGATCTTACTTCTTCATCTATTTGTCTAGCTGTCTCTTCCGAGAATATTCTTTTCTTAGACCCTGCTGACCTTCCTAGAAATGGATTCTCATCTTCATCATCATATTTAAGGGTTCCTAGTTTGTCTGAGAAGCCCCATTTTGTGACCATATTTCTAGCTAAGTCTGTTGCTCTTTCAATGTCGTTAGATGCACCCGTTGTGATTCCATCTTTTCCATTTATTATTTCTTCCGCAACCCTGCCTCCAAATAAACTAGTAATTTGGCTTATTAGAGCTGTTTTAGAGTATGTATAAACGTCTTCTTCTGGCAAGAACATTGTTACTCCCAAAGCGCGTCCTCTCGGAATAATTGTTACTTTGTAAACTGGGCTATGTTCAGGCAAATTAAGCCCAACAATAGCATGTCCTGCTTCATGGTATGCGGTAAGTTTCTTCTGATCTTCATTTAAGATCATCGATTTTCTCTCGGCACCCATCATGATCTTGTCTTTCGCAAAATCTAATTCTTCTTGTGATACTTTCTTAAGATTCTTTCTTGCCGCTAACAAGGCTGCTTCATTAACTAAATTAGCTAAATCTGCGCCAGAAAAACCTGGAGTTCCTCGAGCTATTACTCCTGGCTCAACGGATTTATCAACTGGAACTTTTTTCAGATGAACATTCATTATTTGCTCTCTACCCTTAATATCAGGCAATCCAACCATTACTTGTCTATCAAATCTACCAGGCCTTAGTAGAGCAGCATCCAGGACATCTGGTCTATTGGTTGCCGCAATAACTATTACTCCTAGATTTTCTTCAAAGCCATCCATCTCAACTAAAAGCTGATTCAATGTTTGTTCTCTTTCATCATGACCTCCGCCTAGTCCTGCTCCTCTTTGTCTACCTACAGCATCTATCTCATCAATGAACACGATACAAGGCGAATGTTTTTTTGCTTGCTCAAACATATCTCGCACTCTGGAAGCACCGACACCAACAAACATCTCAACAAAATCTGAGCCAGAAATAGTGAAAAATGGAACTTTAGCTTCTCCTGCAACAGCTCTTGCAAGAAGAGTCTTACCTGTTCCTGGAGGGCCTACCATTAATATGCCTCTTGGAATTTTTCCACCTACTTTGATAAATTTAGCTGGGTCTTTAAGGAAATCTACGAGCTCTTTGACATCATCTTTTGCTTCTTCACATCCAGCCACATCAGTGAAATTTGTTTTAACATGACCACCATCTAATAGTTTGGCCTTACTTCTTCCAAAGGTCATTGGTCCACCTTTGCCACCAACACCCCCCTGCATATTTCTCATAAAGATAAAAAATATACCTAGAAGTAATAATAGTGGAAAAGCACCTATAAGTAGTTGTGACCAAACACTCGGCTTTTCTAATGCTTCAAATGCTATTTCCACATCTGCTTCTGTAAGACTTTCATTTAAATCAGAGTCACTTATATACGCAGGTTTTTGTGTGGTATATTTTGTTCCGTTAAATCTTTCAACCTCAACTGTCATCTGATCGCCTTTATACACGATAGATTTGACTTTCTTCCCTTTGACTTCCTGTTTAAATTCAGAGTACGTTAGTTCTTCTTTTAATGTGCTGCCTGAAAAGTTCTCAAGCACCATAAATAGCACTGATCCAGCAATTAACCAAAAAAGTATATTTCTTCCAAAATTTTTCATGTTTCCATTATTTAGGGACTAATCCTAACAAATAAACCTCAGCAGAAGAAGTTTTTGAAGCAGGTGGTTTTTCTACTACAACCTTTTTAAAATTTTCTTCAAAAAGCTTTTTTAATTTTTTTAAATTTTGATTGCTGAATGTCTTTATTAATAAGGCTCCATTTTTATTTAGTATTTTTTTTGATAAATTTAAGCAAAATAAGTTCAATTCCAAATTTGCTTCATCATCTACTAGTTTTATACCTGAGAGATTTACTGACATATCACTTAAAATTAAATCAGGCTTTTTTGTTAAATTTTCTGATAATTCTGCAAACTCATCCGAATATAGGTCGATTTTATAAAAATCTATTGAATTAATTTTTTCCATAGACAGAATATCAATTGCTAAACATTTTGTATGTGTTTTCTTTTTATTGCTTATAACTTGCGACCAACCTCCTGGGGCCGATCCAAGCTCAATGATTAAATCAGCTTGTTCGATTAAGTTGTGGGTCTGGTTTATTTGAATTAATTTATATGAGGCTCTCGATCTATAGCCTTCATTCTTGGCTTTTTTAGCCCAAGTGTCCTGTATATCTTTCAAACTAGCTTTATTGCAGTTATTTCGTACTCTTTGATACCGCCAGGTGTTTCTACTTCTACGTATTCACCTAGTTCCTTTTTGATTAAAGATCTTGCGATTGGGGTAGTAAATGAGATTGTATTATTCTCAATGCTAGCCTCAGCATCACCAACGATCTGATATGTTTTCAAAGTTTCTGAATCTAAATCTTTAATTGTGACAGTTGAGCCAAAGATTACCCTATCTTCAACTCCCATTGTTTTATACTCAACAACCTGAGAAACAGATAAAACTTCTTCTAATTCTCTTATTCTTGCTTCATTTAGACCTTGTTCTTCTCTTGCAGCATGATATTCAGCATTTTCTTTTAAATCGCCATGCGCTCTTGCTTCAGATATAGCATCAATAATATCTTGTCTTTTAACATTTTTAAGCTGATCTAATTCAGCCCTTAGTTTTTTTTGCCCTTCTGGCGTTATTGGTCTTTTTTCCATCTTTAAGATAATTGAAGTGGTTTATATTCCCAATTCTCTACTCCTTTTTCTAAAGATTCAACAATTGCGAAGCCACCAGAGACTGTTGTGGTAAAGAAAACATTATGTTCAAGGGCTGACCTTCTTATAGAGAACGAGTCTTTAATGGATTGTCTTCCCTCTGTTGTATTAATTATCATGTCTATTTCATTGTTTAAAATTGCATCAACAATATGAGGACGACCTTCAAGAACTTTGTTAATTACTTTCACATTGATTCCAGTCCCCTCAAGTGCTTCAGCGGTACCTTTGGTTGCCACAATTTTAAAACCTAGTTTTGTCAGCTTAGTACATAAATCTGGTAGATACTTTTTATCATTGTCTTTAACACTTACAAAAACGTTTCCGTCTTTAGGTATACTTTCACCAGCACCTTTTACAGCTTTACCATATGCCTCACCAAAACAATCCCCTCTGCCCATAACTTCACCTGTAGATTTCATCTCAGGCCCAAGAATTGGATCAACTTTTCTAAATTTATTAAATGGAAAAACTGGAGCTTTCACTGCATAATTTGTTGGCATTATTTCTGCACTTAAGCCCAATTCATCAAGAGTTTTGCCCAAAATAACTTTTGAAGCAATCTTAGCTAAAGAATTACCAATACATTTTGAAAGGAAAGGGATAGTTCTTGAAGCTCTAGGATTAACTTCAATCATATAAAATTTATCGTCCTTAATTGCTACTTGAGCATTCATTAACCCTACGACATTTAATTTTTTAGCAACTGCTTTGATTTCTTTTTTTAGGGTATGTAATTGTGTGTCTCCAACACTGTAAGGTGGGAATGAACATGAACTATCTCCAGAGTGAATACCTGCTTCTTCAATATGTTGCAACACACCACCGATAAGAGTTTTTTCACCATCACAAATTACATCTATATCAAGCTCTACTGCGTCATCTAGGAACTTTTCAATCAATAAAGGGTTCTCAGGAGAGATAAGAGCAACTTTAGTTAAGTAATTTTTTAGATCATTATCCGTGTAGATTAGCTCCATAGCTCTACCACCTAAAACATATGATGGTCTTACAATAACTGGATAACTAAGTTCATTTACTGACTTGTAAGCTTCTTCCACACTTTGTGCAATTCTATTTTCGGGTTGAAGAAAATTGAAGTCTGAAAGAAAAGATTTAAATTTTTCTCTATTTTCAGCTGTGTCAATTGCAGAGGGTGAAGTGCCAAGTATTTTCACTCCATTTTTTTCAAATTCATCTGTAAGTTTAAGGGGTGTTTGTCCGCCAAATTGAACAACTACACCATAAGGGTTCTCGTGCCTTATTATTTCCAAGACATCTTCTGCAACGATAGGTTCAAAATACAATTTATCTGACACATCGAAATCCGTGGAAACCGTCTCTGGATTAGAATTAATCATTATTGTTTCAATATTTTCTTCTCTAAATGCCAAAGCTGCCTGAACGCAACAATAATCAAATTCTATTCCCTGACCAATTCGGTTTGGGCCACTACCAAGAACAATTACTTTCTTTTTATCAGAGACTTCTGATTCATTGAATTCATCGTATGTGGAATATAAATAATTTGTGGTGCTGTCAAACTCAGCAGCACAAGAGTCAACTTTTTTGAAAACTGGATGCACGTCAAGCTCATACCTATAATTCCTTACTTCTTGTTCCTTGATGTTCAAAAGATCTGCCATCCTAGCATCAGAGAATCCTTTCTTTTTATAAGATTTCATAGTCGTTTGGTCTATAGCACTTAGATCTGATTCAGAAATAATTTTTTCGTCATTAACTATTTCTCTTATTTGGTGTAAAAACCATTTATCTACTTGGCATGAATCAAAGATTTCTTGCATTGACCAACCTCTTCTAAAAGCATCAGCTATGAACCAGAGTCTACTTTCTCCAGGAGTTGATAATTCTAGTTTAAGTGCACCATTACCCTCATTTTCTTTCAAAATGCTAGAGAGTCCAACTAGACCATTTTCCATTGATCGAATAGCTTTCTGAAATGATTCTTGAAAATTTCTACCAATAGCCATAACCTCTCCAACTGATTTCATTTGAGTTGTAAGTCTAGAGTCAGTTTCTGGAAATTTTTCAAAATTAAATCGAGGTATTTTGGTGACAACATAATCAATCGTAGGCTCAAATGATGCAGGCGTCTTTCCGTCTGTAATGTCATTTTTTAATTCATCTAATGTATAACCAACTGCTAAAAGAGCAGCTACTTTTGCAATTGGAAAACCAGTTGCTTTAGATGCTAAAGCTGATGATCTGCTAACACGCGGATTCATTTCGATCACTACTAGACGACCTGTTTCTGGATCTTGAGCAAACTGAACATTAGAACCACCTGTTTCAACTCCTATTTTTCTTAAAACTTTGAAAGATGCATCACGCATTTCTTGGTATTCTTTATCTGTCAAAGTTTGGGCTGGAGCTACAGTTATTGAGTCACCTGTATGAACTCCCATGGGATCTACATTTTCTATTGAACAAACAATTATACAGTTATCATTTTTATCTCTGACAACTTCCATCTCAAACTCTTTCCAACCAACAAGCGATTCATCAATCAACAGTTCTTTTGTGGGAGAAAGTTTCAGACCATTCATACAAATCTCTTCAAATTCTTTTAGGTTGTAAGCAATGCCTCCTCCTGTTCCCCCCATTGTGAAAGATGGTCTAATAACACATGGCAAACCAATATCTTTATAAATCTTCCATGCATCTTCCATAGAATGAGCAAAACCGGATCTTGGAGTCTCAAGACCAAGCTCTTTCATACAATTGTCAAATTTCTCTCTATCTTCTGCGTTATCGATTGCCTCTCTGTTTGCTCCAATCATTTCAACAGAATGTTTCTCAAGAATTCCTCTCTTTGCAAGTTCAAGTGATACATTTAAGCCAGTTTGCCCTCCCATAGTTGGTAAGATTGCATCTGGTTTTTCTTTTTCGATTATTTTTTCTAGTGACTGCCAATCAACTGGTTCAATATAAGTTGCATCAGCAATTTCAGGGTCGGTCATAATCGTAGCTGGATTTGAATTAACTAAAACAACTCTATAACCATTTTCTCTTAAAGCTTTACAGGCTTGGGTGCCTGAATAGTCAAATTCACAAGCCTGCCCAATGATAATTGGACCTGAACCAACAATTAAAATAGTTTTTAAATCTTCTCTCTTAGGCATTCATATCCTCAAAAAACCTCTTGAATAAAACTTCAAACTCTTTTGGTCCAGGACTCGCCTCTGGATGGCACTGAATAGAATAAAAAGGTTTAGATGTGTGTTCTATTCCCTGAATCGATCCATCGAATAATGATTTATGAGTAACATTAATGTCATCTCTATCAGCGACTTTTGCCACTGCAAAATTATGGTTTTGCGATGTAATAAAGACAGTATTATTTTTTAAGTCATGAACTGGATGATTTGCTCCATGATGACCAAAGGGCATTTTTTCAATTTCTAAACCGTAGGCTAATGACATTATTTGGTGTCCAAGACATATGCCAAAAATAGGCAGACCTAAGTTCATCATTTTTTTTACTTCTTTGACTGCATCTTGCAAAACGCTGGGATCTCCCGGACCATTAGACAGAAAAATACCATCTGGATTTAAAGCCTTGATCACCTCTGCCGATGTGCTAGGCGGTACTACTACGATGTCGCCCCCCAGACTCTTCATAATTCGTAATATATTTTCTTTAATGCCGAAATCGACTGCGACAATTTTATATCTTTTATTTGTACCAGGATCCCCAAAATTATATTGTTTGCTGACAGCTACATTTTCAGTAAAATTCTTACCATCCATACTGCCAAATTTATTGATCTCTGATAGAGCTTCTTCATCAGTAAAAAGCTGAGTTGGATAAATAGCCCCAATTTTGCAACCTTCGTCTCTTAAAATTTTTGTTAGGTGTCTTGTATCTATATCAGATATACAAATTGTTTTTTGTTCAACTAAAAAATCCTCGAGCGACATCTTTGATCTATGGCTACTTGGAAAATCGCAGAAATTTTTAACAATCATACCGCGTGCTGCAATATTTTTAGATTCATTGTCCTCAAAATTAATACCAGTATTCCCAATATGCGGGTATGTAAATGTGATTATTTGGCCATCGTAAGATGGGTCTGTAAGAATTTCTTGGTAGCCAGTGATTGAGGTATTGAAAACGACTTCTCCAACACCAATTTTTTTAAAACCAAAACCAAAACCTTCGAATGAAATTCCATTCTCAAGTAGTAGCTTTGCTCCAAACTTCATTTTCGCTTCCGAATACTATAAAGAAGTTAGAACATAATTTATAGATCATTTAGAATTAACCCTATGTCATTTTCATTGAAGAGTAAAAAAGATATTGCAAAAATGAAAATTGCTGGGTGTAAAGCAGCAAATGTTTTGGAAATGTTAACAGAATATGTGGTACCAGGAGTAACAACTGGGGAGTTGGATGACATAGCTTTTAAATACATAACTGAAGAACTCAAATGCATACCAGCGAATATTGGTTATAGCGGTTTTCCAAAAACTCTTTGCACTTCAATCAATAACGTAATTTGTCATGGCATTCCTACAGAAAATAAAAAATTAAAAAATGGAGATATAGTTAATATCGATGTCACAGTGATATACGATGGCTGGCATGGCGATACTTCCAGGATGTACTTGGTAGGTAAAGTACCAGCTCATGCAAGAAGACTTGTTGATGTAACAAAGGATTGTTTGTTCGCTGGCATAGATGAAGTAAAGCCAGGAGCAACTTTGGGAGATGTTGGTTTTGCTATTCAAGAGTTAGCTGAAAAGAATCATTATTCAGTTGTTAGAGATTACTGTGGCCATGGTATCGGCAAGACTTATCATGAAGAACCTCAGGTAATGCATTATGGAAATAGAGGTGAAGGATTGAAACTTGAGGAAGGCATGTGCTTCACCATTGAACCAATGATTAATTTAGGCTCACATCATTCCAAAATACTTGGTGATGGTTGGACTGTTGTAACAAAAGATGGAAAACTTTCAGCTCAATGGGAACATACTGTTGCAGTAACGAGTAACGGTCATGAAATATTAACTTTAGGAGATTAGTGACGTGAAATTACCTATAGAAGCTCATGGTATTGCTCAGCAAGATGAAAGCGGTTTGCTTAGTATCAGATATACAAAGTTCCAAACTTCCACTGCTGATGCTAATGAATTTTCATTGGATGACAAAGGTGCAAAGTCTACAAAAATAATTACTCATCTTGTTGAAGACAAACCTATCGAAGATATTCCTACTGCTTGGTTAAAGCTTTATCTTCTATCGCTGCGCTTTTTTAAACCTAATGAACTTAGCTTTGAAAATATATTTTCTGTATTGCCGAACATAGCTTGGACAAATAAAGGACCATTAAGAGCGGAGGGACTTGAAAGTACTGTCGCTGATGAAGATTTTAAACTTTATGCTATTGATAAATTTCCCCCTATGACAGATTACATTGTTCCGAAGGGTGTCAGAATTGCCGATTCTTCTCGAGTTCGTTTAGGAGCCTACCTAGGCGAAGGTACAACTATAATGCATGAGGGTTTTGTGAACTACAATGCTGGGACTGAAGGTCCTAACATGATTGAAGGTAGAATTTCTGCTGGTGTATTTATAGGTAAAGATTCAGATTTAGGCGGTGGCTCCTCAACAATGGGGACTCTTTCAGGAGGAAATAAAGAAGTTATAAAAGTTGGGGAAAGATGTCTGCTGGGAGCAAACTCAGGCATTGGCATATCATTGGGCAATGACTGCATAGTTGAAGCAGGATTGTATCTAACTGCAGGGACAAAAGTAACAGTGCTTGAAAATAATAAAGTTCTAAAGGCCTTAGAGCTTAGTGGCAAAAATGGTATCTTATATTTTAGGGATTCTCTTTCAGGGAAAGTTTGTGCAAGACCCAATAAAGGTAACTTTAAACTTAATGAAGTTTTACACGACAATAATTAATTTTGGAAATACAAATAACTCAAGACCTGGTTCGCAAAGAATCAATCACACCAAATGATGCTGGCTGTCTTCAATATATCGAAGATTTTTTAAAGCAAAGAGGCTTTAAAAATGAAATCCTTACCTTTGGTAGAGTAAAAAACCTTTGGAGTATTAATCGTAAGCCAGGACCTCTATTAGTCTTTTTAGGGCATGTAGATGTGGTACCAACAGGACCCATTGATCAATGGGATCATGGCCCTTTTTCAGGGCATGACGATGGCACTTATATCAATGGTAGGGGTACAGGAGATATGAAAGGTGGAATAGCATGCTTTATGTCTGCCTTGTCTCGCATCAACCCTAATGACTTAAATTTTGCACTGGGTTTCATTATTACTTCAGATGAAGAAGGGCCATCTAAAGACGGTACGGTCAAAGTTGTCGAAGAATTACTCAAAAGAGAGGAAGTTATTAATTACTGTTTAATAGGCGAACCGTCTACTATCGAAACCGTTGGAGACAATATAAGGATTGGCAGAAGGGGCTCCATAAATATAGAGCTTGAAGTTTTAGGCAAACAAGGGCATGCAGCTTACCCTGCAAGGGTAGATAATCCTATTCATAGAGTTGTGCCTTTCTTAGATAAATTGTTGTCTGAAGTTTGGGACGAAGGCAATGAGCATTTTCCTCCTACATCATTACAACTTACCAATATTACAGCAGGAGTTGGAGCTCATAATGTCACACCTAATAATCTTAATTTGAAATTTAATCTTAGATTCTCACCTCAAATTACAGGCCAAGAGATACAAGCAAGAATTGAGCATTTTCTCGAGCAGGAAAATGTTAAATACAATATAAGTTTTGATATAAATGCAGAGCCTTTTTACTCAAACCCAAAAATATTTACAGATGTGGTGCAGAAAAGTATAGAAAAAGTGCAAGGTTTTAATACTGCACTTTCTTGTTCAGGTGGAACTTCAGATGGTAGGTTTATAGCAAAGACTGGCTGTGAGATTGTGGAGCTTGGCCCTAAATTTGAAACGATTCACAAAATAAATGAAAGAATTGAGAAGGAAGAATTGGAACGATTAACTGATATATACCATCAAATCTTATTAAATCTAAATGAAGAGACAAATAACTGAACTTTTTGTATAGAATAGACATTGTCGAAATATGAGAATTAAAAATTTACTAATACTTTCCAGCTTAATTGTCCTCGCAGCTTGTAGCGATAAGGAAGAGCCACTTGAGGATTTATTCCTTGAATTAGATTCCAGTGCCGAATCAGTAGATTATGGGGACACTTTTACATTAACTTGGAGCTCAAATGCTAGCCAATGTTATGCCGGCGGTAGATGGGTTGGTGAAAAAGAGATTACTGGCTCAGAAGAAATTGAAATTAAACGAGGTGGATCCAGTACATTTATCTTGGATTGCCGAAGAAATAATCAGTTTATTAACCAAGCAGTAGCTGTCGAAATAGTCAAAGAAACCAGCGACTATTTTATCTTCTCTCCTCCTGCTGATACTCCAGATTTCAGCATTGAGTACGCTGAAGATGAAAAAGTAGTTTTTACTGGTCAGGCAAGAGGCGATGTTAATGATGATAATGTTCCTGATGTCGTTTTTGGCGTGCAAATAAGGAAGATTTTAGATAATACCTTAGTAAAATCTCATCTACTGCAAATGCTTGGTGGACCATTTCCATTAATAACTGAAGTTGTGACAGATGAGTGCGATGCTATTAGCACACTTATTCCTAAAGATTTGGACCAAGACAGTTTTACAGACGTAATTGGTACTTCAAACGATTATGAAAGACAAAACCTTAGCACATCAAAAATATGTCTCTTTAAAGGCACTGCCACTGGGTTAGTGCTCGACAATGAGTTAGTAACAAATGATACAAGTCTAGATTTAGCTAATGCCAACCTTAGGGTAGCTGGGCTAGTTGATAGAAATAATAATGTTGCACTTGATATCTATCTTCTTACAGAAACAAATGAATATTGGATAGAAGTTGGCGCGACCGACGGGCCAAAATTTGAGGAGTTTGATTACGATAACACTGCTTTAACGGATTTAACCGTAAATAATATAAGTGCTTTTGATTTTGATGCAGACTCAAATGAAGATCTTGTTTTCTCAACTTATGACAGCAATGGTGCAGGAAAATTTATTACTGTACCTAAATCAGGTGACGGTACAAACTGGGCAGAAACATTAGTTTATGACAACGTGCCAAACACGAAGGTTGTGCAAACAATTGTTTACGATCAAGATACAGAATTAGATGTTTTTGTCATGGGTGATGGCACACCTTCAAATGGCATTGATCTAAACCCTACCTCGACTCTTAAGGTATATGAGACTGGAGAAGTAAATATTCTAGAGAATGAAGTTGATATAGCTTATACAAAACAAGCGACGACTAGTTTGAATAATAGTGTGGTTCAAGCAGACTTTGATACAGACTTTGATGGTGGTGACATACTTTTATCTTTCGAAAATTATGGCGATACTACAGCAAGCTTCCTGGTCATTGAAAAACAAGAAACTACCGATGAAGAAGATGTTACTACGTATGAGTATGTTGCCCAAGATGATGAAGAGCTTGGATTAGCCAATATTCCAGAAGGTCACGCCTTCACTGTATTTATAGATTACAACAGTGACTTTGATATTGATGTCATCTTTGCAGTTGAGGGTGAAGTAAATGCTGAAACAAACTTAACACCTGTTAACTTCTTCATTCAAACTAACGAATCTAATTAATCTCCAGAAACTATTATGGTTTGTTCCAAAAATGCTTGCCTATGGTAGCGAATCTAAGAATTGTCATACCAAAAAAAGTTAAAAGATTAGTTTGAGCTAATCCTTGATCTTCATTACTGAAAAGAAACTGGTCCAGTAGATGGATATCAATAAGAATGTAAATGCCAAAACCTAAAATAATTACCATTATGTAGTAATAGATAGTCCAAAGTTTTTTGTTTAGTAGTAGGCTGTAATAGACAGACCAAAGCTTTTCTTTCATAAATTCAGTATATAAAAAAAGGGCAGTCATCTCTAACCGCCCTTTTCTAAGAAAATTAATTCTAGGTTTCAGCTTTAGCTTTCACATTGTCTGCTGTTCTTGCTATTCCAAACACAGCCACAGCTATTAAAGCTAAACCTATCACTACATAGTATTGAATCATGAATTCAAAGACCGGTGATATGCTTTCTAGGCCTTCGCCTAAGGCTTCGCCACCTAGTAGTCCTGCCATAACACCACCAATTGCTGATGCTAAGAACCAGAGCCCAAACATTTGACCAATGTATTTACGCGGTGCGTATTGTGCAAATGCAGAGAGTCCTATTGGTGATAGAGCTAGCTCACCCCATGTTTGAAGCAAATAAGTAATAAGTAGCCATTGCATACCAACTGGGCTTACTTCCATTGCTAGTTGCACTGCATAAAGCATCACAACAAAACTTAAGGCCATAAAGAATAAGCCAATAGCAAACTTCACAGGCAGTGATGGATCAAGATTCATACGACCAAGATGCATCCACATTCCTGCGAATATTGGAGCAAAGATCACCACAAAAACTGGGTTAGCAAATTGCAACCAACCAATTGGGATAATATAACCACCTACTGAAAGATCTGTATAATCTCGAGCAAAAATACTTAAAGAGCTTGCTGACTGATCGAAACCTGACCAGAATGCCGCTGCACCAATAAATAGGACTAAGAGCAAGAATAGATTCTTCTTCTCTATCTGAGTTAATCCTGCAAATAAGAATAGATAAGCAAAATATACAAACGCTACTCCTGTTAAAAATATAGCGAAGTTTTCTGCAAAGGCTTTTGGTTCAACAGTTACGAAACCCAATAAACCTAAACCAATAACAACTACCATTGCAGTTGATGTGATCTTTGACCATTTTACATATGAGTCTCTTTGAGCTTGAGGCATGTCGTTTGGTTTATTACCTGCTTCACCAAGCAAATGCTTAAAGTAAATGTATTGCATCACACCAAAAAACATTCCTACACCAGCAGCACCAAATCCCCAGTGCCAACCAATCTTTTCACCCAAATAAGAGCAGATTAAGAAACCTAGTGTTGAGCCGATATTTATAGACATATAAAAGATCGTGTACCCAGCTTGAACTCTTGAGTCTCCAGGTTTATAGAGTTGACCTACTATTGTTGAAATATTTCCTTTTAGAAGCCCAGTACCCAATACAACGAGTATTAAGCCTAAGAAGAAAGTTTCAGTTAAAGGCATTGCGAGCGTAAAGTGGCCAAGAGCAATTATTATTGCTCCAATAAGCACAGCCTTTTGATGGCCGAGCACATTGTCAGCCAGCCAACCTCCAGGAATGACCATAAAATATACCATTCCAACATAGATGCCATAAATTGCTTGCGCATCTACTTGAGACCAACCTAGACCGGGGTTAAAACCAGTTACTGTACCTGTCATATATAAGACAAGTAAAGCTCTCATTCCATAATAAGACATTCTTTCCCACATCTCTGTGAAGAATAAAGTCACCATCCCTTTCGGATGTCCAAAAAACCATGTATCGTTTGTTGTAAGATTATTTTGATTACTCATAAGTACGAATTACATTAGCATAATATGAAAAATAAATTCACCTATCCCGGAATATTTTCCCGCTTAATGTCATTCACTTACGACATTTTTCTTGTGGCGGCTTTGTGGTTTTTATTTGGCTTTGTGGTTTTAGGCTTATACAAATTAATCGTAGCTGATAACGATTACTTCCCTCCCCCAATAGGAGCTATGATTCTTTTACTTTCTACTGCTGGTTATTATGTTTACTTCTGGTCAAATGGCAGAAATACCCTCGGCATGAGCACTTGGAGTCATGAAATAGTTGATGATCAAGGCGGAAAATTATCAAAAAAATCTGCGTTTCAAAGATTTCTGCTTTACGCATTATTAAGCGCTTTAGGCATGCTCTGGATAATTTTTGATAAAGAAAATAAATGTCTGCCAGATAAAATTTTAGGTTTAAAAGTAGTTAAAAGAAAAAGCGCTTCCTAAACAGGTAGTAGATCAAAATTAAAACTATCGGAAAAGCTTGCAAGTAAAAAGGCAATAAGAAAACAGCAATAGAATCGGCAAAAACAGACTCGATAAACCCATATATCAAACAAGCCCCAAAACCATAAACCAATATTCGATTAACATTTAAAGTCTTACTAAATGACAGCAAGATTTCTAAACCAATCATGAAAATTATTATGTAGCATAAGAAGTTGAGGCTCCTTCTTAACAGCTCTGTTTTTGATACAAGACTAAATTTTTCAAACGATGAAGATGAATTTTCAATCAACTCAGAGAATGAAAGATGCTTAATATTTGAATTGTAATTAAGTTTGCTGAATTCTCCGCTGTATTGATCTTTTATTTCTAGGTAGCCTTTTTTATCGAAACTAAGTGACAAGTCTTCTGATACTAAAATAAAACCCTCATCAGCTCTCTCTTGGATCTCTATTATTACCGGCAAGTTATCGGTGGAGGATGAAACTTTGGATTTTCGTACCTCTGAAGCATTTTTTGTAAGTTCAGGAATGAAGAATTCATATGAAGTCATTGATAAGAGAACTACTGGTGCAAAGATCATAAAAGCATATTTGGTTTTGTTAAGACCAGCTTGTCTGACAGTATTGAAAGCCCTGAGGAAATTCGCATCAACGAATACAGCAAGAAATCCCACCACTGCTGCAAGATAGATAAAACCTCTTATACGGTATGGTTCTGTTGCAAGCAGATACAGTAATGCGTCTAGATAAGTGTAGTTATTATTGATGTCTTCAATCTCCGAAAAGAAATTAAAAGAAAAGTCTATGGCAGCTATTATTACCAGAGCTCCCAGAAAAGAGAGCATAGATTTCTTGAAGATATAATTATATGCCTTCATAACCAAAACCCT
>SHBL01000012.1 GCA_004321845.1 SAR86 cluster bacterium
CTGCTGGAGCTTCCTCTGCTGCTTCTGCTGGAGCTTCCTCTGCTGCTTCTGCTGGAGCTTCCTCTGCTGCTTCTGCTGGAGCTTCCTCTGCTGCTTCTGCTGGAGCTTCCTCTGCTGGAGCTACTTCTTCTTGTTGTTTTAAAATTTTCTCTTGTTTCTTTCTTTCTTGACGTGCTGTTTTTTTATTTTCTTTTTTTTGAATTTCTTCTTCAGTCATTTTTGATCTTTTCATTAACATGAGAACAGTATCACTTGGTATTGCACCAACAGATGTCCAATGATCATATCTTTCATTATCAAACCTAATCTTCTCTTCTGAGTCTTTTGCGATTGGGTTATAGAAACCAATTCTTTCAATGAATCTTCCGTCTCTTTTGTTTCTTTTGTCAGAAACACATATGTGATAGAAAGGACGTTTTTTTGCCCCTGCTCTTGAAAGTCTAATTACTACCATGTTTTGCTGTATAATATTTGAAAATGGCATTTTACACCTTTTCTTGCGAAGATTCACAACTTATTTCTTATTTTATTGATTAATTTTATTTATTACTTAAATGGATGATATTGGCATTGTTCTAATAATAGTTCTTGTTGTGCTGATTTTTATATCAGCTTTCTTCTCTGGCTCTGAGACATCTATTACTGCAATCAATCAAATTAAACTTGATAGTGCAGCTGAAAACGGCGAGAAATCAGCAAAAAGAGTCAATTCATTAAGAAATAAAATTGATGAGGTATTAGGTGTGATATTAATCGGCAATAACCTTGTTAATATATCTGCATCAGCACTGCTAACATATTTTGTTATAAAACGGTTTGGTGATGAATATGTTTGGGTTGGGACATTGGTGTTGACTGTTCTGATTATAATTTTTGCTGAGATAGCGCCTAAAAACTTTGCTGCAAAAAAACCTGAAGCAATTGCATACCCAGCAAGTATAGTTCTACAGTTTCTTACCAACTATTTTGGTTGGTTATCAAGAATTTTGAACTTCTTTAGCTCATGGTTAACAGGAGTGAAAGGTGGAGAAAACTACTTTGCAAAAAACCTTAATAGAGAAGAACTTAAGTCTGTATTGGATAAGGACACTGAACAAGTCGACAAAGAGGAAATGGAAGCAATGAGATCATTGCTTGCTCTCAAAGAACTATCTGTGCAAGATATTTTGATACCCGTAAACCAAGTTATAACCTTAAATCTAGATGATATAGAGGATTTTGAGAATGATGAAAGAAACAGATTTTATCCAGTACGTAAAGATGAGAGTTCTGACATTATTGGTTTCATTCACTCTAAAGAAATTGAAGAACTTGAGGATTTTAAAACAGATTTAACTGATTTTCTTATTGAGCCTTATTACGTTCCGGAAAGCACTCAATTATTTGCTCAACTGAAAAATTTTCAAAAAAATGGTTCTGAGGTAGCTATGGTAGTAGATGAATATGGTGAAGTTACAGGGTTAATTACTTTAGAGGACTTGATTGAACAGATTGTAGGTCAGTTTAATTCCGATGAGCTTGAGGAAGATTTTGAGATCTTAGAAGATAATTCTGTTCTTGCAGAAGGTATCACAATAATTAGAGAGCTTAATAAAAAAATGAATTGGAACCTTCCGGAGGAAGGACCAAAAACACTGAATGGTTTAATAATAGATCATTTAGATCAGATCCCAACAAATAATATATGCATTCAGTTACCAGGTTACAAACTTGAAACGCAAAAAATTGAATCAAATAAAGTCAAAGAAGTAAAAGTTTCAAAGATATCTGATCAATAGTAATAAACCAATAAAGCAAATAATACAGTCAATGCTAAACCAGAATGAATAACAGCTTTTACAGACTCCATAAATTTTCTCATTTTGCCAAAAATTACATTTGCTTCAATAGCTAAGATTATTGCAGATCCAATATATAGAGCTGGCATATCCCATCCAGAAGCTGCTACTCCTGGTATTTCATAAAAATAATTTTTTCCATCACTTATGTGTGCTGAATAAATCATAAAATACAGCATTGGAAATGAGAATAATGTGTTAGTTCTTGAAGCCAAAGCTGCTTTAGCGCCTGCTTGAGCGGCATCGTCAGTTCCTGCAATAACTTTTTTTTGATTTGGCCAAATAATCAACCATACATTTAAAAACATTATTGTTGCCATCAGTGACCCTAATGAAATACCTATGCTATAGCTATTCTTATAATCGAGGTACCATAGCAAATATAGACCAGTTAGAAATGTGAATAGTGCTGCCCACCTGAAATACCATAATGCGTTAGGCTGTAATTTTATTAAGACGTCTTTTTTTCCTTCGGGCGTGGCTTCTTTTAAATAACCCGCTCCAACAAAATTAAAATAATACAAAAGTCCAATCCATGTAATTCCAAATAAAACATGCAAGAACCTGTCAATCTGAGATAAATATTCAAACATTATGTTTCTCCTTCATTTCTTATTGTAATGTAAGACAAAAAAAAAGGGAGCTCAATGCTCCCTTTTTTTAGTGGTAATTTCTCAATTACATCATACCGCCCATATCTGGCATTCCACCAGGTGGCATACCAGCAGGTGCTGGGTCCTTTGAAGGAAGCTCGGATACCATACATTCTGTAGTTATCATCATTCCACCAATAGAACCAGCTGCTTGAAGAGCAGTTCTTGTAACTTTAGCAGGATCAAGAATACCCATCTTAAGCATGTCGCCATACTCGCCAGTTGCAGCATTAAAACCATCTGAACCTTTAGATTTTTTTACATGCTCAGCAACAACTGATGCTTCTTCACCAGCATTACTTGCAATTGTTTTTAAAGGATATTCAAAAGCTCGCAGAGCTATATTGATGCCTGCTTGCTGATCTTCATTATCGCCTGTTAATTTTCCGACTTTCTGAAGTGCTCTCATAAGAGCTACGCCGCCACCAGGAACAACCCCTTCTTCAACAGCAGCTCTAGTTGAATGCAATGCATCCTCAACTCTTGCTTTCTTTTCTTTCATTTCGACTTCGGAGCCAGCACCGACTTTAATGACGGCAACACCGCCTGCAAGCTTTGCTACACGCTCTTGAAGTTTTTCTCTATCATAATCTGAAGTTGTTTCTTCCATCTGAGTTCTAATTTGCTGAACCCTACCAGAAATTGTTGACTTAGATCCAGCACCATCAACTATTGTCGTATTTTCTTTATCTAAAACGACTTTTTTGGCTGTGCCTAGATCTTCAATTGTTGTTGTCTCTAATGACATTCCAACCTCTTCTGAAACCACTCTACCACCTGTAAGTACAGCAATATCTTCAAGCATTGCTTTCCTTCTATCACCAAAACCAGGTGCTTTACAAGCAGCAACTTTTACGATGCCACGCATATTGTTTACCACTAATGTTGCTAGGGCTTCACCCTCAACATCTTCAGCAATAATCATTAGTGCTTTTCCAGCTTTTGCAACACCCTCTAATAATGGAATCAAATCTTTTATGTTCGATATTTTTTTATCAAAAAGAAGTACGAATGGATCCTCAAGCACTACATTCATTTTGTCTTGGTTGTTAATGAAGTATGGGGATAAATACCCTCTATCGAATTGCATCCCTTCAACAACATCTAGTTCGTTGTCAATACCAGAGCCTTCTTCTACTGTTATAACTCCCTCTTTGCCTACTTTATCCATTGCTTCTGCAATTATTTCACCAACTGCTGTATCACCATTGGCTGAAATTGAACCAACTTGAGCTATAGCAGAACTATCTTTGCAAGGTGTTGAAAGTTTCTTTACTTCTTCAACTGCAGATGAAATAGCTTTATCTATACCTCTTTTAAGGTCCATTGGGTTCATTCCTGCTGCAACAGACTTTAAACCCTCATTAACGATTGCTTGAGCCAATACAGTTGCTGTAGTTGTTCCATCACCGGCTTGATCACTTGTTTGGGATGCAACTTCTTTAACCATCTGTGCGCCCATGTTTTCAAACTTATCTTCAAGTTCAACTTCTTTTGCAACTGAAACACCATCTTTTGTTACTGTTGGTGCTCCAAATGACTTATCTAAAATTACATTTCTTCCTTTAGGTCCTAATGTGACTTTAACTGCGTCTGCAAGAACATTTACACCCTGTAAAAGTTTTACTCTTGCGCTTTCTCCGAATTTTACATCTTTAGCTGCCATAATATCTCCTACTTTATAACTCCATAAATTTCACTTTCATTTATAATGAGAAATTCTTCTCCATCGATTTTTACAGTGTTACCACCGTATTGTCCAAAAACTACGTGATCTCCTACTTTCAAGTCTACAGGGGTGCTTTTGCCATCCTCTGTCTTCTTGCCAGGCCCTACTGCAACTACTTCTCCTTGTTGAGGTTTTTCTGTTGCTGATCCAGGAAGAACTATGCCTCCCGCGGATGTTGTTTCTTCATCTTGTCTTTTAACGACAACTCTGTCTTGTAAAGGTCTTATTTTCATTTTTTGGTTATCCTCCAATAACAAACTTTTATTTAGGTATTTAAGGTATTTTTTTCAAGGTCTTATTTCTAATTATGTAAATTAGAAAACCCCCTAAAATGCCTAAAGAATTGGCTATTATATCCATATACTCGAAATACCTCAAACCTAAATTTCCTTGAACTATTTCAATTAAGACTCCCATTGAAAACATAACTAACAATAAGTATGGAACTTTAGTGGCTTCACTTGCTTTTAGGACAATGCTGGCTAAGCAAAAGTATGCTAGAAAATGAAGAACTTTATCGTTAATTAAATATGTCTCTGTAGGCTGAATTTGAACTAATGAGAAAATGCAGATTAGCATAGCAGAAGCTATAGCAACTATTCTTAGATTATTCTGAAAATTAAAGCTAAATCCTCTAATTAGCAGGTAAGAGAGACATACTGAGGGGATGCCCATTAACCCCATGACCAAAAAGAAATTATAAAATCCTACACTTTCTGTAATGAAGCCAGAAGTTCCCTTCAAAAGTGTGCCAGGAATTATTACTAAAGATGCTAAAAAAGCATATTGAATTGCTGTATAACGTCTGTTTACCTGATCAACTAGGAAAGTTATAAAACAGACTGCAGTAAATGCTTGTGCAATGGTATCTAGAAAATTAATAAAAATAAAATTAAATAAAGTTGGATAAATAAATAAGTAAGAAAAAAATATATTTGTAGTTACTACAAGCAAGGCACCAATAAACATTGTTGGCTCAATTTTTAAGCTTTTAATTGACCAGAGGGCTATTCCAGATCCAACAAAAGTTGCTAGAAAGTTGTAGTAGCTTTTTTGCTCTAGGTAGGTAGGATTATTTAATCCGACATCGGCATATAATGCAGCAGCCATTGGCCCAAGAACAATATCTGAAATTTTATACATTCCTACAAGCAGAAGCAGAATAAATATATTATTTTTTTGTAGTAAGTCTTTAAAGGCTGTTAGAAAATGCCTAGAAGTAGATTCTTTAAATTCAACTTCATCTACCCTGCTACTTAAAACAGTCACAAGAGGAAGGCAAAACATTAAAACTGCTAGATAAACGTAAACTACTTGCCAATTGTCTGAGCCAATAATCCCGTAGACTTGTGCACCAATTAAGAAAGCGCCGACTTTGTAACCTATTTGGTAAATAGTAGCTAAATTTTCTGCTTTAAAAAACTTATCGTACTCAACCCTATAAGCATCTAAAGCAATGTCTTGTACAGAAGAGAAGAAATAAATTAAACAAGCAACTAAAACCACATAGAGAAGATCATTTTGTGGATTCAAAACAGATAATGTAAGCAATAAGAAGCCCAGCAATATTTGTGAAATAAATATCCAGGACCGCCTTAAGCCGAATAATTCATAAAGTATAGGTAATTTGATTTTATTAACGAATGGTGACCATAAAAAATTAAACGCAACAATGATTGATGAAACTGTCACTAAACCTAAGGTCTGTTTGGTTACGCCTGCTGAAAGGAGCCATAAACCAAAAGGAATGCCTAAAGCAAAGCTAGGCATGGCTGCCGAGATTCCAAAAAATACAAAGTTAAATTGTGTTTTTCTTAGTTTTTCAAACATCTAATCTTTTCCAATTAAAATAAGGTCCTGGGTCGTTTTTGCGACCCGCAGCAATTTCACTATGTCCAGCTATATTTTTTATTGGGTATTCTCTTTTCAATAAATAAATTACGTCATTTAAAATATCATATTGCTGTTCTGTAAAACTTTCTTTTACAGTGCCCTCTAGCTCTATCCCTATTGAAAACTTATTGCAATCTTCTCTCCCTTCAAATGACGATTGTCCTGCATGCCATGCGCATTTATCAAAAGGTACGAATTGTATTAATGATCCATCTCTATTGATGAGCAGGTGCGAAGAAACTTTCAAGTCTTTTAAAGTATGAAAACTGGGGTCTATATTGAAATCAAGCCGATTCAGGAATAAGTCTTTTGGATAATTATTGCTATATTCACCCTCCGGAAGACTTATGCAATGAATTACTATTAATTCTATATCGTCACATCTTTCTGAACTATTTATTGATAATTCAACCTCAGCTCCAACGATAAGATTATTTTCAATTTCGAGGTGCATTATATGATTTTAAACCTTACAAGAAGACAATACGACTGTGAATTAATCTGCCAGTTCTTTGGGCAGTTTAAAAGTCATACTTTCATTATTTTCTGATAAATTTCTGACTGTCTTATAGCCAAGAGGATATAGAAAGGAAATTACTTCTTGCACTATCTCTTCAGGTGCAGAGGCGCCTGCGGTTATACCAACGGACATAGTCTGCTTTAATTCTTCAATATTAATATCAGACTTATCATCGATGAGGAACGACTTAGTTCCACATTTTTCAGCTAACTCCTTTAGTCTATTAGAGTTTGAACTAGTTTTTGACCCTATCACTAAGACAATTTCACACTCCAAAGATAGTTGTTTAACAGCATCTTGCCTATTTTGTGTTGCATAACAAATATCATCAGCACTAGGTCCAATTATTTGAGGATATTTTACTTTTAAAGCTTCTATGAGCCCTTTTGTTTCGTCTACAGAAAGTGTTGTTTGAGTAACGTATGCTATATCAAAAGAATTTATCTTTAATTTTTCAATATCTTCATAATCTTCAACTAAGTTGATTGTGGTATCTGAGTTAACAGGATGACGGCCTAATGTACCTATTACCTCAGGATGTCCTTTGTGACCTATAAGAATGATATCTCGTCCTTTCCTTGCATGTCTTTGAACTTCGAGGTGAACTTTGGTGACTAATGGACATGTAGCATCAAAATACATAAATTTTCTATTTTTTGCTTCATCTTCAACTGTTTTACTAACACCATGGGCACTAAAGATTGCTACTGCATTATCTGGTATTTCATCAATCTCTTTCACAAATTTAACTCCTTTTCTTTCAAGGTCCTCAACTACTTTTTTGTTATGTACAACATGATGACGAACAAAGACTGGCTCATCATACTTCTCTAAGGATTTTTCAACAATCTCAATTGCTCTATCAACACCAGCACAAAAACCTCTTGGATTTGCTAATACTATTTCTTTAGACATTTCTTCCATCTCGCAACCAAACTAAAATTATTATTATGGCTCCCAATGTTATAAAAAAGTCAGCAAGATTAAAAACAAATAATGAATTGGTGCCAATTCTTAAATGTAAATAATCAGTTACAGAACCAAAAAAAAGCCTTTCTATAAAATTGCCAAAGCCTCCAGAGAGAACAAGGATAAGACCAATTTTTTGCATCTTATCTACTGTTGTGAAGAAGGTATATACCAAGAACATTAAAGCGATAAATATTGTAATTGTAAGAAAAATTTGAGTGAGGGTTCCTGATGAACTAAATAAACTTAAAGCAATACCGGTATTCTTTGTCAGGTAAAAATCTAGAAAGAATGGAATTAAGGTAATCGATTCGATATTTGAAGTATTTAATGCATACTTAACAACAAGATCAGTAATCAATAAGGTTAGAAATGAAACTAAATACTTCAATTAAAAGAAACCCCTGATTTCCCCTTCACCAAACATATTTGTTTCGCATCTAGTGCATACTTTATCTTCATTAAGATCTTCACATCTATGCCAACACCTTGAACATTTCTCATAAACTGATTTATTCACAACTATGGCTTCTTCATTGCCTTCTTTTATTGCGCAGCTAGAGCTTATAAAGAATTTAGAGAGCTCATTTTGTAATGAATCTGCTAGGGCATAATGTTCATTTTTAAGAGTTATTTCTAACTCGCAATCTAGGGCATTTTTGATATTTCCCATTTGCCTTTCTATTTCTATTACTTGATATACTCTCGATCTAAGCCCCTCCAAGAAATCAAATTGCTGCAGATCCTTTGAAGTTGCCGGCAAATCGTTATCTTCAAACTCTGAATAGAAAATATTGTCGCCTTTTCCAGGGTTGAGACTTTCTTGAAATTCATATGCAGTGAATGGCAGTATTGGAGATATGCTTTTAATTAAAACTGTTAGTATTTGATTAACAGCATACTGTGCAGATCTTCTTCCCAATGAGTCGCTTTTCATTGTATATAAACGGTCTTTAATTACATCAAGATACATGCCGCCTAGATCATTGACGCAAAAATTTAGAATTTTTGAAATGACTAGATGAAAATTATAGTTATTGAAATTATCTCTTATATCTTCTTGTAGCTTATATGCCTTTGATAATATGATTTTATCTAAGAACAATAGATCATCTTTGTTAAATTTACCATCATAGTCATAGAGATTAGAAACCATAAACCTCATAGTGTTTCTTATTCTTCTAAAACCATCAATTGACCTATTAAAAATATCTTTTGAAAAAGCCATCTCGCCTCTAAAATCTGTTGAGGCAATCCAGTACCTCAAAATATCAGCTCCAGAATCTTTAATAACTTCTTGAGGAGTTACGACATTTCCAATTGATTTGGACATTTTTCTACCGCTTTCATCTACTACAAAACCATGAGTTAAAACAGATTTGTAAGGAGCTGTACCTTTCATTGCTATTGAAGTTAAAAGTGACGATTGAAACCAACCTCTGTGTTGATCACTACCTTCTAAATAAAGATCTGATTGAGTATTTGAACCAAATATTTCATCTACTACACAATAATGTGTAATTCCAGAATCAAACCAAACATCAAATATATCTTTGGACTTTTCAAAACCATCTTTATCAATACTTAAATCTAAATTTGTCCATGAATCTATCCCTTCTTTTTTAATGGCCTCTGATGCTTTGTCGAAAATTGAAGCTTGATCAGGATGCGGCTCCCCAGTTTCACTATCATAAAAAAGCGTGATTGGAATACCCCAATCTCTTTGTCTAGATATACACCAATCTGGCCTATCCTTTAACATGATCTGCATTCTTTCTTTTCCCCAGTCTGGAATAAATTCAACATCTTCAACTGCACGATTTGCTCCTTCTAATAATCCAGATTTAGACATTGAAATGAACCATTGTGGAGTAGCCATAGATACAAGAGGTGTCTTATGTCTCCAACAATGTGGGTAGCTGTGCTGATATTTATCGTTATTTAAAAGTGCATTTGCTTTAGCTAATTCTTCTAAAACTAATGGCTCTACTTTTCTGACATGCGTTCCTGAAAAAAGACCAACATCATCTTTAAAACAACCATTGTTTGAAATTGGGTTTTTGATCTCAATTTTTTTATTCATGCAAACATTAAAATCATCAACACCATGAGCAGGAGCTGTATGCACAAAACCAGTACCAGTTTCAGTGGTTACATGATCCCCAAATAATATTGGAGTATCTCTTTTATATAGTGGATGAAGCAATATAAAATTTTCCAGTTCTGATCCTTTATAAACTTGATCTAATTCTTTTAAGTTATGCTCTTGCCACCTCTCTAAACAGTCTTCAGTTAACTCTGAGGCTACGAGAAAATACTCATTACTTGATTCTAAAACCTTATAATCTATGTCTGGATTACAACAGACAGCTTGATTTCCAGGAATTGTCCAAGGAGTTGTTGTCCAAATAACAACACTGATATCTTTGTCGGCATCGAGGCCCAAAGACTTGGCAAATTTATTCTTACTTTCAGTATTTAAATTGAACTTTACATCGATTGAGATTGAATTTTTATCCATATACTCTACCTCTGCCTCTGCTAAAGAGGATGAACACTCAGGACACCAATGAACAGGTTTAAAACCTTTTTCTACATGGCCATTATGAAAAATTCTTGCAAAACCATTAATTGCTTCTCCCTCAAATGATTTATCTAAGCTCGCATAACGGTTTTTCCAATCTCCAAAAACACCAAGTCGTTTAAAATCTTCCTTTTGAAGAGCAATTTGATCCTTGGCATAATCGCGACAAAGATCTCTAAATTCAGATTGGGTTATTTCTCTTCTTTTCTTACCTATTTTCTTTTCAACTTGATGTTCTATAGGTAGACCATGGCAATCCCAGCCAGGAACATATGGAGCATCAAGCCCTTCCAGTGTTTTTGATCTTACAATAATATCTTTTAGTACTTTATTTACAGCATGGCCCAAATGTATATTCCCATTTGCATATGGTGGCCCATCATGAAGTATAAATTTTTTCTTACCTTTTCTTTTTGTTCGGATATTTTTATAAACCTTTCTCTTTGACCATTCTTCTAGCATTTCTGGCTCTCTAACATTCAAGTTAGCCTTCATAGGAATGCTTGTATTAGGTAAGTTTAATTTTTGGTCTTTTTTATCATTCATAACTCTTTATGAGCTCCCTTGCATTATTTTTGTCGTCATTAATTTGATTCTTGAGTTCTTCTACCGAATTAAATTTAACTTGATCTCTAATTTTACATAAAAATTTAATGCTCAAAGCTTGATCGTAGATATTTTTATCGAAATCTAAGATGTGTGCTTCTAGAGATTGCCTGTAATCATCAAATGTAGGTTTGGGGCCAAAATTAATTATGCAGAAGAAACTTTTATTATCTTTATCTATCTGCCCTAAGAATACACCATTAAAGCAGAATTCTACATTATCAATATCTATATTAGCTGTTGGAGTAGATAGTCTTTTTCCCAAGCTTTTTCCCTTGATAACATTTCCTGAAATAGCATAAGGCCTACCTAAGAGCTTCGAAGCCGCAACAAAATCATTCTTGGCAAGAAGCTCTCTTACCAATGTACTACTAACTTTATGATTGTTTGCTTTGAAGTCGTCTAAAATATTTAATTCAACTTTATTTGAAATACATAACTCGTTTAAAAGTTCTATATCACCTGAACGATCTTTTCCAAATTTAAAATCTCTACCAACACTCAGAAATTTTATATTTTCATTTAACAAGGTATTTGTAAAAAATTCTTCAGCAGATTGGTTCCTAAAATCTTCATCAAATTTAATAGACTTTATCTCATCAATTCCTAATTTATTAAGTAAATTATTCTTATCAAACTCAGATAGAATGCGTTTCTTTTTCCATTGAAAGAATTCAAATGGGTATGGATTAAAGGTTATAACCTTTGTTTTTAAATTATTTTTACTTGCTGTCTGTTTGATCTTTCCAATAAGTTCTTGATGGCCTAAATGCACTCCATCAAAATTACCTATAGTTGCGGCAAACTTATTCATAATGAAACTTTATTTGAATTTATCCTAAAAATAAAAATTATAGCCAATAACCAGACAGAAATTGCTGCGAAGGTTGTTGCCAAAGCCAAACCAACATGACCCCAATCATATTTGAAAATAAATAAATAATTAAGTACGAGGTTTATAAGAAGTGAGGTGCAACCCAAAATTAAAACAAACCTTGTCTTAGAGGCAGCAAAAAATACACTGGTAAAAAATTTTGAACTCAGTATAAATGGCAAAGCATAAGAGTAAGCCACCAGACTTAGCGAGGTCATCTCAACATCATAGTTTGTAAATTCTCCTCTAAAAAAAAGTAGCTGAATTACTTCATATGAAAGCATTATATAAAATAAGCCCGAAAGTAAGCCCAGAATAAAAGTTGAAAGAAAACCTTTAAGAAAAACTTTTTTAAATTCCTTCTTATTCTGATTAATAAATTGTTCTGTTAGATCTGGAAGTGCTACCAATGCAATAGCAACACCAAACAATCCTAAAGGAAACTGAATTAACCTATCAGATAAATACAGCCAAGTTGGGCTGCCTGAAACAAGAAAAGAAGCAAATACAGTATCTATAAGAACATTTAACTGATAAATACCAGCAGCTAATATGGCTGGAAAGAATCTAGAAAAGAATGAATTTAAAGTCTTACCATTAAAACTCTTTGTGAATTTTGGAAAATAACCCAAACTACTTGTAATAAATAAATTTAAAGCTAGTTGCAATAAACCAGCTACTAAAACAGATAAACCAATAACAGCAAGCGTTAAGCTTTCTGAAAAACAAGCAAAGGCAATTAAAGTTAGGTTAAATAGTATTGGAGTGGCAGCAACTATTTGAAATTTCTTCTTTGAATTTTGTATGGCTCCTAAAAAAGCAACAAGAGATATAAGCAGTATATAAGGAAAAACATAAGTTAAAAATTCTGATGCAGCTACAAATTTTTCTTGATCAGATATAAAACCAGGTGCAAATACACTTACAAAAATATTTGGAAAAAGCAGGACAAATAAAATAAAAGCTAAAAGAGTAGTAAAAAGAATCGTAAAAATTTGGTTTAGAAAATGTTGAAGGTTTTCCTTCGTTTCAATAATGCTTGGTGTCAGAGATTGAGCTAAAGCTCCCTCACCAAAAAAACTTCTAAAAACATTAGGTATTTTAAAAATAACAACAAAGATGTCATGAATAACACCTGCCCCTAAAGTGGCTGAAAAAAGCAAGTCTCTAATGTAGCCAAAAACTCTTGAGACGAGCGTTAAGGATGTGAATCCAAATGAAGATTTCCAGAAATTCGAGATGTTCAATTAATTATTCTCTGATTCGAAGTCCATTGATATTGAATTTACACAATATCTAAGACCAGTTTTATCTACTGGGCCATCCTCAAAAACATGCCCTAAATGAGCATCACAGTTTGAACATAATATTTCAGTTCTAGGTCTTCCCAAAATTGAATTATCCTCTCTATATGTGATGGCATCTTCATTCGCAGCTTCAAAGAAGCTTGGCCAACCACAACCAGCATCAAATTTTGTGTCGGATTTGAATAAGGGTTGATTACAATTCTTGCATTTATAGATTCCATGTTCGAAGAATGCGTTAAATTTTCCGGTAAAAGGTCTTTCTGTGCCTTTGTCTCTCAGGACAATAAGCTCTTCTTCAGTAAGTGCATCATTTATTTTTTTCATTTTCTAAATTGTACTATTTTTAGCTACTATCAACCGTAAATCCAAGCACCTTTAGGTCATTGCAATCCGATATGTTCTGACATCCCTTAACAATTACCTGAGAGTAACCAATTCTTTTATTGTAATTGTCTCTTATATTTTTAAAATCACAGTGTTTAAAGTCGTCTAATTTAGGGTTATACGTATCAAGCATTAAAGAAACTGGCAGACCAAATTCATTAATATCCTTATCAAAAACATTTTTATCAAAATTAATAATTTTATTTTCTAGAATCACGTTTCTTTCATTTATTCCTTGTCCTAGAAAGTTCATGACATTTTCATATGCCATTTTTGTCATTTGATATCTAGCAAATTGTGAATGACCAGCAATATGAGGTGTAGCAAACAAGTTTTTGTTGAGAAAATCTTCATTCACTTTGGGCTCATTCTCAAAAACATCAGAGATTAGTCGAATGTAGTGACGATCATCATCAAGTTCTAAGAAATCTTTTTCAGATACCACGCCTCCCCTAGAAGTATTTAGAATTACTGCTCCATCCTTACAATGTTTAAATTTTGTTGAGTAAAAAAGATTTTCTGTAGGATATTCTGATTCAGAAGGAGATGTAAAAGGAACATGCAATGAAATTAGATCATATCCATCGACAGTATCATTGCTATTAGTGCTTGGTTTGAAAGGGTCATAGGATCTAACATTAAGGTTAAAATACTTTAAAACTTTGTATACACCCTCACCAATATTTCCAGAACCGATTACAAGTGCAGAAAAAGTTTTATCGATTTTACTTTCTTTCAACATTAGTGCTATGGCTGAAAAAACATACTCTCTCACTGCAATAGCGTTTGCTCCTGTTGAAAAAGCATATGGAATATTCATCCCATCTAAAGCTTTCTTATCATAATGATCCTCACCAGTTGAGGCAGAACAAAGAAATTTAACAGCATTAGAAATTTTTTTTCCATGTGTTTTGAAGGTTGATCTTGTAATAACAATAGAATCCATTGCTACTTTACTAATATCAAAATCTTGATCTGTGAAATATTCAATATCATTAAGATAGTCTTGAAAAAAATGCTCTGTATAAGGAATATTTTTATCAATTAGAATTTTCATTTTTTAGGCCAAAAGATTGATTTGATCCAGCCAAAGAAAGTATTTTTCTCCAAGGTTTTCTTTTCAATAGTAAGAAGGTCATCCAAATATGTTGATGATTCACTGAAAAGAGATTTTCTGGTAACGAAATCTTCTTTATCAAGTTTCTTTATTTCTCTTGCGGGATTGCCAGCAAAGATCACGTTTTCTGGTACTTCCCCACTTACAACCGAACCAGCACCAATAATGCTATTTTTTCCAATCTTAGTTCCTTTGAGTACGATAGATTTTTCTCCTATCCAAACGTTCTCTTCAATAATTACCTCTTTTGGAGTTGCAACATAATCGGTACGATCATAAATTCCATGCCAGTCTGAGTCGGTTATTGTGACATCTGAAGCAATCATAGTTGATTCTCCTATGGTAATTTTTTTTGCGCTTCTTATGCTTGTCCCTGGAGATATTAAAATATAAGAACCAAGCTTAATTTCTCCGTTAATCTTGTCTGTTTCCCAAGTTGAGAGACCTATTCTTTTGTCTGGTGCTGTGATTAAAGTTGCGTAATCTCCAATAGAGATATTATTTCCGAAGATTTTTAAATGCTGGGGATTTAAAATCATCACATGTTTACCAAAATTTTTAAATCTTGGTTTAAGAAAATGGTGAATGTAGAACGAGCTTATTGAATTAAAAAAATGTTTAAGCCAAAACGGTCTTTTTTCTATATTAATGGTCAAGCTCCAAGTCTAATTATAAGCTAGAATAACTTCCTAGATGTTCAAATTCAATTCTGTTAATTTTTCAAAAGAAGCAAAAATATTTAAAAAAATAGGTCTTCCAATTCTTGGCAGTCAGTTAGTCATGTATGCAATGTCAACAACAGACTATATTATGGCTGGTCTTTACTCTGCCAATGATCTTGCTGGTGTCGGTCTAGGTGCATCAATATTCAACCCACTTTATTTTTTAACAGCAGGAGTGATGTTTGGTATTGCTCCTATTATTGCTCAGCATTTTGGGGCTAAAGAATTTGATCTGATAAAAATTAAAACAAGAAAATTTTTATGGGTTAGTTTGTTAATTGGGGCTATCTTTAGTTTTCTTCTTTTCAATGCTGGCATAATTATCAACCTGCTTGGTACAGAAGAAAACATAAGCAGGGTAAGCCTTGGGTATCTACAAGCTGTGGCATTTGGAGCAATACCAATAACACTATATCAGGCTCTAAGAAATTACAGCGAAGGTATAACTCAAACAAAAATAGTTTTCATTATTGGTGCTTTAGGTTTTCTTTTAAATATACCTCTGAATTACATTTTTATATTTCATTTTGGTTTAGGTGGCATAGGTTGTGGCATTGCAACATCAATTATTAGTTTCTTGGGCTTGGGAACTCTATGGTTAGCTACTTTTATTTTAAAACAGTACAAACAGACTTATATTTATGGTCAATTTATTTTACCTGATACAAAAAGTGCTTTTGAATTAGTAAAAATTGGGGGCCCTATAAGTTTTGGCATTTTTGTCGAGCTAAGTATGTTTAGTGGTGCGGCATTGGTTATTTCTTTGTTTGGTGCCATTTCATTAGCAGCTCATACTATTGCGATAAATATTGTTGGCTTATTATTTATGCTACCACTGTCACTTGGTTTAGCTTCTGCTATCAGAGTTGGAAATCTTATTGGGGAGAAAGACTATTCAAAAGCAAATTATGCAGCAAATTTTGGTTTAAGACTCTCAGTTTTCGCTGCAATATTCAATTTCATATTAATCATTTTAGGTGGTGAATTTTTAATAAACTTATATACGACCGATTTACCTGTTATTTCAAAAGCTATAGGTCTTTTGATGCTCGCAGCTATCTTTCAAGTACCTGATGCTATCGGTTTTTCTGCTATTGGTTCACTACGTGGTCATAAAGATACCTTTGCAACAATGGTAAATTTAGTAATTTCATATTGGTTTTTTGCATTACCTATAGGTGTATATTTAGCATTCAGCAATTATGCTGGAATACCAAATGAAGCTGAAGGTATTTGGATAGGTATGATTATTGGCATAAGTATAAGTGCGGTTCTAAATACACTTAGACTAAAGCATAAGAAAAGCTTACTTAAGAAGCTCTACTAGTTTGGAGCCAATAAGATTTAGATCGGTAACAACAGATACACCAGCACTTTCCAGCGCTTTAAATTTATCTTGTGCTGTTCCCTTTCCACCTGAAATTATCGCACCAGCATGCCCCATTCTTTTTCCCTTCGGAGCAGTTACACCTGCTATGTAAGAGACAACTGGTTTGGTTATGTTGTCTTTTATGTACTCTGCTGCTTCTTCCTCAGCAGTACCACCAATCTCTCCAACCATCACAATAGATTCAGTTTGACTGTCTTCTTGGAACATTTTCAAACAATCAATAAAAGATGTTCCATTGATAGGGTCTCCTCCTATTCCAACACATGTGCTTTGACCTAAACCTACTTCAGAAGTTTGGTTTACAGCTTCATACGTTAAAGTACCGGACCTAGATACTATGCCAACTGAACCCTTTTTATGAATTGAAGCAGGCATTATTCCAAGTTTTGCTTCTCCAGGTGTGATTACTCCAGGACAGTTTGGGCCAATAAGTCTTGATCCTCTATTATTATTGAGCACATCAATTACTTCTATCATATCTAAAACAGGTACACCCTCAGTTATGCAAATTATTAGCTTAATACCGTTTTCTGCTGCTTCTACAATTGCTGCTTTGGAAAATCTTGCTGGAACAAAAATTACAGAAGTATTTGCACCAGTCTCATCAATAGCTTCTTTTACATTATCAAAAACTGGTAAATTTAAGTGTTGTTGGCCACCTTTTCCTGGTGTTACCCCACCAACAATATTGGTTCCATATGCTATGCATTGTGCAGCATGCATTGTAGCTTGTGAGCCTGTGAAGCCCTGAAAGATAGCTTTGGTTTTATTATCAATTAAGATGCTCATTTAACAAGCTCCACTATTTTTTGTGATGCCTTCATTAAAGAATCTTCCCCGATTACATTTAAACCAGAATTGTTTAGAAGAATTTTTCCCTCATCACTCATATTTCCTTGAAGCCGAACGACAATAGGCACATTTACATCAATGTCATTAATTGCTCCAATAATACCTTCAGCTATCAGATCACACCTGACTATCCCACCAAATATATTTACCAAGATACCTTTTACATTCTTGTCTGAAAGAATTAATTTAAATGCCTCACCTACTCTTTCTTTTGTTGCAGTTCCACCCACATCAAGGAAATTTGCTGGCTCTCCATCGTATAGCTTTATTGTATCCATCGTTCCCATTGCTAAACCAGCTCCATTCACCATGCATCCAATATTCCCATCTAGGGAGACATAACTTAAATCGTGTTGCTTAGCTTCATATTCTCTTTGATCTTCTTGAGAAGGATCTCTTTGTCCTGATATCTCTTCTTGTCTATACAAAGCATTCTCATCAACATTTATTTTTGCATCTAAGCAGTGAAGATCACCACTACTAGTGATAACTAGTGGGTTAATTTCTAATAGACTTAAATCTTTTTCTACAAAAAGCTTATGGGTATTTTTAACAATTTTTTTAAATTGCTCTGTTTGGTTTGTATTAAAATCGAGCTTAGAGCTCAATTCATTAATGTATTGTTCTAAAACCTGAACATTATGTTTAAATTTAAGTTTGAGTATTTTTTCTGGATTAGTTTCCGCTACTTCCTCAATATTCATACCACCAGCTTTAGAAACTATCATCGATACACATTTATCAGCCCTATCTACAATTAAACTCATGTATAGCTCTGAATCGATATCAGTCAATTCATCTATTGAGATAATATTTACTGGAAGCCCAGCTTCGTCTGTTTGGTTGGTAATAATCTTTTTTCCTAACCAAGAGTTCACAAAATTTTCAATTTCTTCTTTATTCTTGCAAAGCTTTACTCCTCCTACTTTTCCACGACCACCGGTATGAGCTTGAACTTTAGCTACACATCCATTTGAAAAATCTATTGAAGCAATTGCACTATCAACATCAGATAATTTTCTGATTAGGCCACGCTTAGATACTGGTAAATCATAAGATTCAAATAATTCTTTTGCTTGGAATTCATGTAGGTTCATTAGTTCCCTATATGAATTGCTTGTTTATTTACTGCTAATGCAGCTTCATGGAGAGCTTCAGATACAGTTGGATGACTAAACATTGTTAATCCAAAGTCTTCTGAACTTGCTGAGAACTCCATTCCTATAAGACCTTGTTGGAGAATTTCTGAAGCTGAATTTCCAAAAATTTGAACTCCAAGGACTTCATCTGTCTCTTTATCGGCTAACATTTTTACAAAACCAACAGAGTCACCTGAGGCAAGCGCTCTACCACTTGCAGAAAACGGAAAACTACCTTTCTTATAATCAATATTTTCTTCTTTTAAGTCTTTCTCAGTTTTGCCTACCCAAGCAATTTCAGGATGTGTATAGATTACACTTGGTACTAGATCATAGTTAACTTCCATTCTTTTACCTGCAATCCTCTCTGCAACCATAACACCTTCTTCCATAGCTTTATGTGCTAGCATTGGGCCTCTAACAATATCACCTACTGCATAAACACTATCAATTGATGTTTGGCAAAAATCATTTACAGGCACAAATCCCTTTTCATCTAAGGATAAGTTAATACTTTCACTTAATAGGTTTTCTGTGAAAGGCCTCCTGCCCACTGCAACAATAACTTTTTCATAATCAACACTATTAACTTTGTCATCTATTTCGATCTCCAGAGAAACTCCTTTTCTTGTCTTTTTTGAACCTTTTACGAATGACCCTAAATGAATATTTAGGTTTTGTTTTCTAAACTCTCTATCTATCAGCCTTGATATATCATCATCGAGCATAGGTAGAAGTGATTTTTCAGCTTCATATATATCGACATGTGCTCCAAGCCTTGACCAAACACTTCCTAACTCTAAACCAATAACACCTGCCCCAATAATTGCTAATTTTTTTGGTGTTTTATTAAATTCTAATGCTCCTGAGCTTCCAACTACTGTTGTGCCGTTCCAAGGTACAGATGGGATGTTTATTGGTCTAGAGCCTGTAGCAAGAATTATATTTTTTGCTTTGAGAATTTCTTTTTTTCCTTTTGCTTTTGTTACTTCCACTTCATTCGCTGATATTAGTTTTCCTTTACCATGAATAGATTCAACTTTGTTATGTTTGAAAAGATGAGCAACCCCACCAGTTAATTTAGTGATAATTTCATCTTTTCTTTGCATCATTTTGTTTAAATCGTAAGAAGGTTTTGAAACTTTTATGCCATGCTCGTCGAAACTTTCTGATATCTGTTGAAACTTATAAGATGAATCAAGTAATGATTTTGATGGAATGCAGCCGACATTTAGACAAGTACCGCCAAGTTTAACTTTTCCT
>SHBL01000013.1 GCA_004321845.1 SAR86 cluster bacterium
TTAGGATCAGAGTCATAACCATAAACTTCTACCACATCGACAGGTAAATTTCCTGTAAATTGTTTGCCGTCATAAATTGTATAGAAAACATTAAATGAATAATTCAGCGTATTGTCTTCATTTTTTGCTTTAACTCCCCACTCACCTGTAGTTACATATTCAGGATCATAGTTAAGGTCAACTCTTTGACCTTCTGAATAAAGTAGTGAATTGCTTGGCGCCACATAAACATCTGCCAAGCTTCCTGATTTATAGGCATTGGCTAAATAGGCGTACATAAATGATGTATCACTCATATCCCAATCCAAACCTAAACGCCAAGAGAAATTATCCCATGATTGTGAAGTATCATTATTTGTAACAACAACACCACAACCTATCATTGGTGCAACACAATCAACACCATCAACCATTTTGCCCATTTGAATCCAATAGTCTGGAGCTAATTGATTTATAGCATCAAAAGGATTACCACCAGTACCGTAAATTTGAGGGTAACAACCATTTCCACTGTTACAGTTAATATTTCTCCCACCTACATCTGATTTTTCGTCATAAGAGAATCTTCCCCCAAAGGTGAAAAAAAGATCATCTCTCAGTGCATAAGTAGCTTGACCATAAACCGCATAATGATTAAGTTCTCTATTTGGTTGCACGAAATAATCATGTCCGTTTAATTCAGCTGTGAAATTTGCAAGCATGTCATTGTCTTCAGTACTTGTGAACACTCCACCAACCCAAGCCCATTTGTCGTCAGCTCCAGTTAGATAAGCATCTAACACATTTGATTCAGTGAGAAGTCTATTAATATTGAAAGCCATACCATATTGATAATTTACACCTGAATCGATTTCAAATTGGCTTGATTGTTCTAATTCTTGATAACCATAGTTAACTGTTAGATTGGTAGTTTCATTTAATTGACGCTTATAGATTGCTCTAAATGAATCCATATTCATCTTGTTAAAGCCAGGAGTATTAGCGTAAGCCTGAAATCTATTTTCAGAACCAAGTAAATCTGTACATGTATTGGCTGGCCCATCTTTAGCCATAGCACCTTGTCTTGTTTTCATCAATTCGCAGCTAAGAACATTAGTCCAACCTTTTCCATTATCTTCATAATTTTCATATTGAAGATTAATATCAGCATTATCATCAATTACATAAGTTGCACTAACTCTCCATGCACTATCTTGTATGGCTGTATAAAAATCAGCTGGATCAGCTTTTACTTTTGTAAAAGGATCTGAAAATTCACCTTGACCACAACCGTTACCAGGCTGGGTTGAGCACCCTAGGTACCAAGCATAATCAGACAAGTAACTTCTTTGATCTGGGCTAGTAATTGTTTGAAATTGGTCTGTTATGTTTGATGGCAACCTTCTCCAATCAAGCTGTGAACCATCCCAATAACCATCTAAAAATGAATCTTTGGATTGTTCCATATAGGCAAATCTTAATGCTAATTTTTCGTTAATAGGTAGGTTGTAATGCGCTCTTAATCCTGCCTGATTTAACTGTCCACCTTCTAAATTTAATGAACCGCCTTGAATATCAAAGTTTGGCTTAGCAGTAACTATATTTAACGTTCCCACAACAGAGTTTCTACCATAAAGGGTTCCTTGAGGACCTCTTGTAAGTTCAGTTCTTTCTAAATCAAACATTAAAGCGTTAGCTGCTTGTGGTCTTGCTACATAAACGCCATCAACATGTATGCCAACTGCAGGGTCACCCAATTCTGTAACATTTTCTGTCCTTATACCTCTAAGAGTAATTATCGGTGCATTAGTGTCAGTATTCTGGACGTATAGGCCAGGGATCATGTTATTGAGATCTTTAATATTATTTAACCCCAATTGAACTAATTGACTACCAGTTAAAGCCGTTACTGCTTGTGCAGTGTCAAGAATATCTTTTTCTGTTTTGGTGGCTGTTGTTACTACAACTTCTAATCCTTCCTCTTCATCTTCAGATTCCTGAGCAAAAGTTGGAAGCATTAGCGCTAATAAAATTAAAGTTTTTAGAAGTTTATTTAGATAGTCCATTATTCCCTATAAAGTAGATTAAAACTGGTTAAAAAATAAACTTATTGCCTGATTATGTCAATGTTTTACATATGATGGACGATTGATATAATTATGTCTAAATTCGGATCAGAAATTTTTTAATCATGTCAAAAAATAAGTTTAAATTTTTAAATGCTTTAATTTTAATTTTAATAACGGCATGTTCAGGTGGCTCTTCTGGAACTAATGAAGGCATTTACCCAGTACCAACACCAGCACCAACACCAGCTCCAACACCAGAACCAACACCAGAACCAACACCAGCTCCAACACCAGCTCCAACACCAGAACCAACACCAGCTCCAAACACCATCTATACAGATGATTTTGAAGATTATTCAGCTGATGTAGAGAATATCAGCCCTTGGAAGGCATATGTAAATAGATTTCAAACAGATTGCACTAGTTATATAGACGGGTATCAGGTAAGTCCAGCACCGAATGGCGAGAATATTAGTAGTATTTCATCAGGAGAAGCTGGCGTAAATGGTGGAGATCAGTATTTAAATATTTTTAGTAATTATGGTGATGATCATAACTCGGTATGTCTGGAAACAAGTGTATACAGAGAGTTCATAATAAATGATTCCTTTGAAGGGGATTTTTCATTTTCATTTGATGCTAAAAGACCAGCTGCTGAAGGTTCTGCAGTTGAAGAACCATCTAGTGCTAGAGCATTTATAAAAAAACTTGACCCAAATTCTGGGTTTTCAACAGTTGAATACGAATGGCAAGATATGACAAATATTTCAAAACAAACATGGTCCAGAGGTGAAATAACTACAACTGTTGATGCTGATGCTGAACAAGGATATTACCTTCAATTTGGCTATAACAATGTAGCAACTGGTTATAACCCCAGTGGAGTTCTATACGATAATGTTGTTATAGAAGGTGGTTTAGCACCTGAACCAACACCAGCTCCATCTGTTGATTTCTGCCCAAATATTACCCCAAATGAGTACGATGAATTTAATTTAGTTTGGCAGGACGATTTCAGCGGTAATGTTTTAGACACTAATGTATGGTCATATATGTATGGCGATGGCTCACAGTATGGGATTCCAGGTTGGGGCAACAGCGAATGGCAACTTTATACTGACTCATCTGAAAATGTTTATGTAAAAAATGGCTGTTTATACATAGTGCCAAAATACAATGAGTCAGAGGATCAATATTACAGTGCTAGATTAAGATCAAAAGGTGGCCAAACATTTCTATTTGGCAGAATAGATGTTGGTTTTTCTGCACCATCGATGAATGGAGTATGGCCAGCAATTTGGATGATGCCAGAATACGATAGATATGGGGGTTGGCCTAAAAGTGGAGAGATCGATATTATGGAAGGGAAAGACCAATTGATTGATCAAATAAACACGACAGCTCATTATGGTCATGATTATCATAGGTACTATTCCAGATGGACATCTCTATCATCTCAAGATTTTACCAGTGACCCAACCAATCATAATGTCATAAGCCTTATATGGGATGAGCAAGGATTTCAATGGGTTTATAATGATGTAGTTTTATTTACATTGGACTATACAACATTAGAAAATCTCGAACCAAACCCATTCTTAGAAAGATTCCATATGATTCTTAATTCTGCTGTTGGTGGACATTATCCAACATATACTCCAAATGTAGATCAGTATTGCAAAATTAATGACACTGCTGATTGTTATGACTCACAAAAACTTATTATTGATTATGTTGCTTACTATCAAAAAAGCTCTGAGTAGCCTTCTTCTTCTATTCACACTTTCAACATCTGCTGAAATAAATAATGTTTCAATTGTCATCCATGGTGGAGCAGGTTGGTTCACAGGCATGGCTCAAGACGATATCGATGGCATTAAGAAAGCTTTAGAAGAGTCAGCTATTAAAGGTTATGAGATTATGCTTAAGGGCGGCACAAGCATAGATGCTGTTGAGGAGGCCATAGTTATATTGGAGGATAATCCATTATTCAATGCTGGAAAGGGAGCAGTTTATACATCAGAATTTAAACAGGAATTAGATGCTTCCATTATGGATGGTTCTGATTTAAATGCTGGAGCAGCTGCTTCTGTGACAAACGTTAAAAACCCTATAAGGCTAGCAAGACACATAATGGAAAATACAAAACATGTCATGTTTTCCAGTAAAGGGGCTGAAAGAGTTGCTAAGGAAGCTGGCTTGGAGATTGTCTACCCAAGCTATTTTTATTCAAAAGAAAAGCTTGAAAGAGCAAGAAACCAACAAAAGAAAAGCAAAATGGGCACAGTAGGTGTTGTTGCTTTAGATGCCTACGGCAATATAGCTGCAGGCACGTCAACTGGTGGAATGACAAACAAGAAACCAGGCAGGATCGGAGATTCACCAATTATTGGTGCAGGCACATGGGCAGAAAATAATGTATGTGGTGTGTCAGGTACTGGTCATGGTGAGTACTTCATAAGGCTTGGTGTTGCAAAAGAGATTTGCGCATTAATGAAATATCAAAACTTAAGCGTTGAGCAGGCCGCTCAAGCAGTAATTGATAAGTTAGGAGATATGGGAGCAGATGGTGGCGTCATAGCATTAGACTCAAATGGTAACCCTGCAATGATATTCAACACTCCTGCAATGGCCAGAGCTTATAAAAATTCAGATGACAGCACTTACGTAGAGATATACACAGATAAGTGAAGACGTTTCTTGAAAACCAACTACTTAATCTTGATTTACATGGTGTAAGACATGGTGATGTGGAAGTAATTGTTGAAGATTTTGTTTTAACCAACCAAGAACAACTTCCATTAATTGTTATCTGCGGCAATTCTTCAAAAATGATTGATATCGTTTCAAAGACATTAAAAAAAATGAAAATTAATTTTGAGGAAACTAGATACGGTAGAATAAGAATTAATTCTTTAGATGCGTAAATTAAAAGTAATACAAATTCTTCCAACACTCAATACTGGTGGAGTAGAGAGAGGTGTTTTAGATTTCAATAACTACCTAGTAAAGAAAGGGCATGAATCATACGTAATATCTAACGGCGGTAGACAGGTAAAAAATTTAATTGAAGATGGTGGCAATCATATCCATCTTCAGATTTCTAACAAAAGTATCTTTACATTATTCCAGGCAAAAAAATTAGCTGATGTAATTAATGAAATATCTCCAGACATAGTCCATATCCGTTCTAGAGTACCAGCTTGGGTTCTTCAGTTATCAAAAATATTTATAAAAAACCCAAGACCAATTATTTTCTCAACATTTCATGGTTTGTATAGCACACCTTTTTATAGCCGAATAATGGCAAGCTTTGATAGAGTGATTGCTATTTCTAAGACAGTAGAAAATTATATTAATGAAAACTATGAAAGATATTTAAAAAAACCTCCTAGATTGATTTATAGAGGGTCTGATGAAGAATATTTTTCAAATAGTTTTGTTCCATCTGAAAGTTATAAGGATAATTTCTTTCAACAATTTACAAACTTAAAGAATAAGAAAATTATTACTTTTCCGGGAAGATTATCATCTTGGAAAGGCCAAGAATCATTTATCAAACTAATGTCTGATCTACCTGAGGATTATTCAGGCTTGATAGTTGGACCATATAAATCTGCTAAACCTAAATATTTGAATAGTTTAAAGAAGCTTATTGAGGACTATAGATTACAAAACAAAGTTTACTTTTATAATGCCAAAGACGACATTAGAGAGATTTATTACTTATCAGAAGTGGTTTTGAATTTGTCATCAAAACCAGAGCCATTTGGTAGAACAATTTTAGAGGCAGCAATGATGGGAAAGAAAATTGCTGGTTGGGATAGAGGGGGCCCAGGTGAAGTTCTGGAAATGTGTTTTCCTCAAGGAAAAGTTGAATTTAATAAATTCAATTCATTAGTTGAAACAGTCAAAAATTTATCTGAAAGAGAAGATGTTCCCAGCAATATTTTTTTAACATCTGAATTAATGCATTCAAAGACTATTGGTTTCTATCTCGATGCCATAGATAAAAATTCTTGATACTTCTCGTTTACTTTTTTAGTCTGTATGGAAAGTAGGTTTTTGCTCCCAACCTCATTGAAACATTTCTTTTGCAATAAGCTAAGTTCATTAATTTTGCCTGCCCATTTTTTTAATAAATGCTGAAATGATTGATCGTTCGTTTCTGCAATAGATTGATTTGGTAGTATTTCTGCAATGTTGCCACAATCTGTTGAGAGAACTGGAACTTTACAGTAGAGCGATTCATATAAAACTTTTGGAGATCCTTCTCTATCAGATGAAATGATCAAGGCATGCGCTTTACTAAGCAGTGAACCAACATCATCGGTTTCTGAATGAAGTTCGATAATATTATCTAAACCAAGTTGTTTTATTAAAACTATTAGATCTTTTTCTAATTGACCGCTGCCTACCATTAATAATTTTCCATATTCAGATTTCCAGGCTCTAATGAGTCTTTCAGGATTCTTCACTGGCTCAAACCTTCCTATATATAAAAAATATTCAGGGTCTTTTTGCTTATAATTATTAAATCTACTTTCATCAACCCAATTCTCTAGTACCATAGATTTTTCTGGCGGTATTTGTTCTAACGATTTATTGCTAGCCCCAAAAATAAATTGTGTTTTTTTGAAAGCCGCTACATTTTTCTTTGTGCCATGAATGGTTGAGAAATGTAAATCAGCTTTAATAAAGTTCGTCATTTTTTGGCCATGGGTATGTACTATTTCAGGGTTAATTCTTACCATAGCATCTCGTAATTCAAGCCACAGTATAGGAGAGTAACGCCATTGATTGGTATTAACGGATGTATAGTTTGCTCTGAATTTATTCTTAAACCTTTCTGGACCAATCACTGTAATTTCATGACTTTTGGACTGTTCAAATGATAGTTCTTCAACATGTCTTTCAAGACCAGCAAAGACTTTGCTTGAAAACAAATGAAGAATTTTCATAATATCTCAAATAGTTTTTCAACTACTCTTTTTGTTTCATTAAGTGGTTCGCTAAATTGTGGATGAATTAAATCTGCTGACTTTATTGATCTAGACAATAAGTATCGTTTTGAATCAATGTAACCTATTTGGCCTTGCAGCTTTAATTTATCAATATTTCTCGTAACCTTGGTTTTTCTTTTGCTTCCATGTTGGTCGGCAGTGTGATGTTCATGGTGAAAAACATAAACTTTTGTATTTGTTGAGAGCCCCTCATATAAAACTGATACACTCTCAGGCGTTAAAAATGTAATCTCACTTTGTTTAATCTCTTCTGAAAGCCAGCCTTCATCAGTATCCTTCCAGCTAAAGAATTTAGCATTCTTAGAATGTTTAGGGATATCTAAATTAGGAGATCTTGGAGAAGTGGTTATTTTCCACTGATAATCTTGAAATACATCATTTAACAGCCATTCAATTTGTTGTTTAACAACTTTTTTTCGAAAATGGTAATGCCTGCTTTTACCCCCAATAATAATTAAACCAGTTTTTGGTTTAGTTGCCAGATCGGAGTATTTAGATAAAACCCCTTTAGTGGTTATAACATTTTTAGGCTTTCCTAAATAATATCTGTCCATATCTGGAACAATTGCGATGTCAAACCATTGAGTAGGGCGTAAAGAAGGCTTCATCAATACAATAGTTTTTGCCAATGGGTATTCTTTTTTTGCTTTAAGTATATGTTTGTGGGTGTTATTTCCTGCACCAATAATTATATCTGGGACAGAGTTATGTGTTTCCCAAGCATTGAATTCATACAGTTTAACTTTTTTAAATAATGTGAATTCTGAAATAAGTGCTTCAACTTGCTTTTCATGTCCTTTTTTTCCATCTTTAAAGGCCCAAATAGTAATTTCTTCTTTTTGTTTAAGAGACATAGATTAAAATAATGCTATATGAATAAAAATAATCAATATAAATCTATTTTTCTTTCAGATATTCATTTGGGGTTTAATGGTTGTCAGAATGAAAAATTAGAACATTTTCTTGGATCTGTAAGTTGTGAAAATTTGTACTTAGTGGGAGATATTATTGATTTTTGGTCTATGGAAGATAAATTCTATTGGCCTGAAGGGCATCAGAAAGTTTTAAATACATTCGATCAAATGTTCAAAAATGGTACTAATATTTTTTACATATCAGGCAACCACGATGATCCATTAAGAGATATAGATCTAAAGGAAAATTTAAAATTCAAGAATAATAATTATGCAGAAATTATGAATGTGCTATCGAATTTTAAACATGAAGAAAAACATGAATTTTTATCAATTAAACATGGAAAAATAATAGTATTGCATGGCGACCAATATGATGCAGTTACATCTAACGCAAAATGGATATCAAAGCTTGGTGGCATCCTTTATGATGCACTTATTGTTATCAATAGACCTCTATCAAAATATCTTAAAAATTTAACAAAAAAAATTGTTTCAAGTTTAAGCGGATTTCAGCAGTTGGTTAAGAAAGAATGCCAAGATGGTGGTTACAGAGGTTTAATTTGTGGTCACAACCATAGACCTGAAATATTGAAATTTAAGACACATTATTATTTGAATACTGGTGATTGGGTTGAATCTTGTTCTGCTATAGTTGAAGAATTAGATGGAACAATTAAATTAATTAAGATTGAAGAAGATCTTAAAATAACTAGTCTCTCAGAATTATGAACAAAATATTAATAATTACAGATGCATGGGAACCACAAGTTAATGGTGTGGTTACCACCATGACTACAGTTGTTCAGAAACTTCAAGAAAAAGGTTATGAGGTTGATGTGATACACCCAGGCTTGTTTCACACATTTCCTTTGCCTAATTATCCTGAAATATCTGTTGCTTGGAATTTTTGGGACCTAAAGAAAAAAATTAAAAAATCTAACCCAGATTATGTGCATGTATCTGTTGAGGGCCCTTTAGGCGTTACTGGGAGACATTACTGCATAGAACACAATATTCCTTACACAACCTGTATCCACACAAAATTTCCAGAGTATGTTTATGAGAGGTTTGGGATTGGTCTTGACGTAACGAAAGGGCTATTAAAATGGTTTCATAATTCAGCAGCAAAAACTTTAGTAAATACAGAAAGCCATAAAGCCGAGTTAGAGCAAGATGGATTTACAGACTTGGTACTTTGGTCCAGGGGGTTTGACAGTAAAATCTTTTATCCTTGTCCAGATGGGGGAAAACAAAAATACCTTCTTTATGTTGGGAGGGTAGCAGTAGAAAAAAATATAGAAGAATTTTTAAAAATGGAATCAGATCTGCCTAAAGTAGTTGTTGGCGGTGGGCCAAGTTTAAAATCATATGCAAAACGATATCCTGATGTTGATTTTGTTGGTTTCAAAAAAGGAAAAGAACTCGCAGATTATTATAGAGATGCAGCATGTTTTGTTTTTCCATCAATGACGGATACATTTGGAATTGTCTTAATAGAAGCTCTTGCTTGCGGCACTCCAATAGCTGGATTCAATGTTACAGGCCCAAAAGATATCGTTATAGAGGGAGTAAATGGATCTCTGGATGATAAGGATTTACAACAAGCTGTAACTAGAGCATTACAAGTTAATAGAGATGCAACCTATAAATCGTCAAAAACTTATACTTGGGATACAGTAGCAGATCAATTTATTAGTTCCTTAGTCCCTTTAAAGTAATGTTTTTATTTTTACCAATTTCAGACGAAAACCCAACATCAAAGAAACCACTACTTACTTGGTCGCTAATAGCATTAAATTTTTTAGTATTTTTCTATCAGCTTTCTTTATCTGGTAGCGCTAATCAGATGCTAATAAATGAATTTGGTGTTAAGCCCAGTGTATTTTTTGAGATGCGTGACTTCCATACAATAATAACATCAGCTTTCATGCATGCTGGATGGATGCATCTCCTTTCAAATATGCTTTTTTTATATATTTATGGAGATAATATTGAATCTTATTTAGGCAGAATAAATTTTTTAATCTTTTATATTCTTGGCGGAGTTTCAGCTGCCTTACTCCAAGCTTTTTTTTCTGGTGGTGTAGATGTACCAATGATAGGAGCAAGTGGGTGTATAGCAGCAATTATGGGGGCTTATTATGTTCTTTACCCTAAAGCTAAAATAAACGTATTTCTTTGGTTCTTTATTTTTATTCAGTTCATAAAAGTTCCAGCAAATATTGTTTTGTTAATGTGGATCATTGGGCAATTCATCTCTGCTGCAGGTGGCTCATACTCTGGTGTTGCATACTTTGCTCACATTGGTGGTTTTCTATTTGGATATTTTGCAATTCAATACTTTTTTAGTGAGTATGTAAAAAAAGCAAAGGTCATTACAAATTATGAAGTAGTTGAAGATAATGATTTACCAATTTCTAGGAAAAATAAATCACAAGGATTAACTAAAGATGATTAATGAAATAAAAGATAGGCTATCTAGTCACATAGATAGTGAATATTTAGATATTATTGATGAAAGTCCAAATCATGGAGGTTACACAGGTACAGTTTCACACATAAAGATAATTATAGTATCTGTTCGATTTGATGGATTGAGCTTAATTAAGAGGCATAAGCTTGTATATAAAGCCCTAGGACCTTTTGTACCTAAAATTCATGCAATATCTATAGTATCGAAGACACCAGAGCAATGGAAAAAATCTAGTGATTTTATAGCCTCACCAGATTGTGCAAAAAATTAATGGTCAAATTTTTTCAAAGCATAATTAAAAATAACAAACTGACACTTCTAGTGCTTAGTAGTTTTATAGCAGTTGGTTCTCTAAGCTTAGATAAATTCAGATTTGATGCTTCTTCAGATACTTTGGTGCTTGATAGTGATCCAAGCTATGAATTGTATGAAGAAATAAATGATAGGTTCTCATCAGCAGAATTCCTTGTTATAGCTTTGGAAGATGACAGTATTTTTTCTGAGAAAGGTCTTAAGCAATTACAGTTATTAGAAAATGAATTAGAAAAAATAGAAGGTGTAAGTAATGTCATATCAATACTTGATGCTCCACTTTTTGAACAACCAAAATTATCTCTCGTAAAATCTGCAACTAACGATAAATATCTTCTTCAAGATAATTTAGATCTGCAAAATGTAAAAAAAGAGCTCATAGAAAGCCCATTATTTAATCAATTAATTATCAATTCATCAGGTAGCGCCATAGCAATGCAGTTAAACTTATTTGATCTTGATGACTATAGTGACACTGTTATAGACATAAGAAATACTTTAGAAAAAAATACCTTTTTTTCTCATTCTTATTTAGCTGGGCCCGCAATGATTGTGTCTGACACAATATCATTTATAAAGAAGGATGTTCAAAATTTTGGTTTAATTACATTTCTTATTTTTTTTATTTTTCTTTCAATATTTTTTAAAGATTTTTGGTCTGCAACAATAATTATGACAAACGCTACTTTTGTCATCTTCTTGACCATTTGCTTCTTGGGTTATTATGATTGGCCGATAAGCATTGTTTCATCAAATTTTCTGACGCTATTATTTATTTCATCAATAGCAGTATCAGTCCATATGCTTGTTAAATTACATGAGGGCCAGAAAGAAAGTATTCCTTATGAACATTCTTTGGCTAAAATTTTCATACCTTGTTTCTATGCAGCCATAACAACAATGGTTGGTTTTTTATCGCTATTACTAAGCAATATTCAACCTGTCATTGATTTTGGCAAGATGATGGCTTTAGGAGTGGTGATAAATCTGCTTATTTCATTTCTTTTAATTCCAGCCTTAATAGGTGTAAAGAGGTTAAATGAATCAAGCCAACTTTCTATTGCAGATATATATTACAGATACTTATATGTAGGTTTTGTTAAAATTTTTAGAAAGATCGTATTGCCCTTGGCCCTAATTAGCATTCCATTTTTTATCTACCAAGCTTCTAACCTTAAAGTTGAAAATAAGTTTATTGATTATTTTGATGAATCAACGGAAATTCATAGAGGTATGTATTTTATTGATCAAGAGCTAGGAGGAACAACACCATTAGATATCATTCTTTCATTGCCTGAAGAAGAAACCTTTATTGATGAAGATGATCTTTTCTTTAGTGAGGGGTCTGAAACTAGTGAGTACTGGTGGCGTCAAAAGAATATGAAAATATTGAAAGATGTTCAAAGCGATTTAGATAACTTGCCAGAAATAGGCAAAGCTTTAAGCATTGTAAATGGAGTGTTATTAGCTGAAAAAATAAATGATTTCAATGAAATGGGCGATTTAGAATTAGCCTTTGTAAAAAATTCTTTACTTACCAACGATAAAGCAAAAGATCTTCTCAGTAGTTATATAACTGAAGATAATAAAGAGGTAAGAATTACCTTAAGAATAATAGATACATACGATCAATTAAATAGAAATAAACTTATTAACTTTATAGATAATTATTTAACAAATAAGCTTAATAATACAAATATTGATTACCAAATAAGTGGCTTGGGAGTTCTTTATAACAATCTATTGCAAAGTTTATTTAGTTCCCAAATAAAAACCTTATCGTTCGTTTTTATCGCTATTTTCTTAATGTTATTAGTGCTATTTAGATCATTTTTTACAGCATTAGTTGTAATTTTTATTCCTTGTATTGCAGTAGGGATGATATTCACAACTATGAGTATGTTCTCAATACCTCTAGATATTATGACAATAACTATTGCCTCTATCTCTGTAGGAATGTCAGTAGACTATGCAATACATATAGCCTGGAGATTAAAAGAAGAACAAAAGAAATCGAGCGAAAGTGCTGAAAAAAATACTATCTATAGTTCAGGCCAAGCAGTTTTAATTACCGCTCTGACAATCGTGATTGGATTTTTAGTTTTTAGTTTTTCTAATTTTAATCCTACGATTTTATTTGGACTATTATCTGCATTATCGATATATCTCAGTGCCGAATTATCTTTAAGGCTAATACCGTCTATTCTAAATACGAAATAGCTTTTTAAAGTTTTTGGTTGTTCTGTCTGCAAGCAAAGCTTTATCAATATTCAATAACTCACTTATGTTGCATGCAATATGTTTTAGAAATAATGGTTCATTCCTATTATTGCGTGGTTTATTTTCCATATTTTTCGGGATCAAGTAGGGAGCATCAGTCTCGATCAACAACCTGTCTATAGGTATATATTTAATTATTCCTCTTAAGTCTTCACCACGTTTAGGATCACATATCCATCCAGTTACACCTATATATAATCCAAGATCTAAAAATTTTTTTAGTTCAAATTTAGTGCCTGTAAAACAATGCACGATACTTTCAGGCACTTGGTCAATATGATCTTTTATCATCGGGTAAAAATCATCAAAAGCTTCTCTGTGATGTAAAAATAATGGGTATTGGTGTTTGCTTGCTAGTTCTAGAAAAGCATTAAAGCATTTTTTTTGTATTTCAGGACTTTGGAAATTCCGGTAATAATCTAATCCAATTTCGCCTACAGCTTTTACATGCTGATTGCTTAAATATTTTTCCATGTTCTCAATGGTGTTGGGTTTTAAATCCGATGCATAATGAGGGTGAATACCTACAGAGCAGAAAATATTTTTTTTATAACTTTCAGATAATTGAATTAAATCATCAATTTCTCTTTCTTTTGAAGCTGGGCAGAAAAAATATTCAACTCCTTCATTATTTGCTACATCCAATACATCACCAAGATCGTTTTTAAAACTTTCATGGGTGATATTGAAACAAGAATCTGCTAGTAACATTTGCATTTAATTTGGTAAACTTTAATCTAGTCTAAATGAGATTCCAAGGTACAAAAAGTTATATTGCTACAGAAGATTTAAAACTTGCAGTAGATGCAGCTTTAAGTCTTGAAAAACCTTTACTTGTAAAAGGTGAACCAGGCACGGGCAAAACAATGCTTGCTTTAGAAGTGGCTGAGTCATTAGGCATGCGACTAATTGAATGGCATATCAAGTCTACAACCAAAGCTACACAAGGCCTATATGAGTACGATGCTGTTTCAAGGTTAAGGGATTCCCAACTAGGCAACGACAAAGTTGAAGATATTGCCAACTACATTAACAAGGGTAAATTATGGGATGCATTCACAGCTGATGAGCAGGTAGTTCTACTTGTTGATGAAATAGATAAGGCTGATATTGAGTTTCCTAATGACCTGTTACAAGAATTAGATCGAATGGAGTTTTATTGTTATGAATTAGACCAAACAATTAAAGCAAAAAACAGACCTTTAGTGATAATCACTTCTAATAATGAAAAAGATTTACCTGATGCTTTTCTTAGAAGATGCTTTTTCCACCACATTGCATTTCCTGAAAGAGAAGTTCTTGAAAAAATAATCTCTGTACATATTCCAAAAATTAAAAAGAAACTTTTAAAAGAAGCTATAGATGTTTTCTTTGATATAAGAAAAGTTCCTGGTATGAAAAAGAAACCTTCGACAAGCGAACTAATAGATTGGTTAAAATTAATTGTCTCTGATGACATTGCCCAAGAAGTAATAACTTCTAAGAGCAAAAACTTAGTACCACCCCTATATGGTGCACTTCTAAAAAATGAGCAAGACGTTGAGTTGTTGCAACGACTAGCATTCATGACAAGAAGAGAGTCTAATTAATGCTAATAAACCTCTTTAATACACTTAGGTCATACGGCGTGCCGGTAAGCCTTAAAGAATTCCTTGACCTACTAAAAGGGCTTGAGAAACAGCTAGTATTTGCTAATTGGGATGATTTCTATTTTCTTTCTAGAACCGTTCTGGTTAAAGATGAAAAATACTTCGACAAATTTGATAGAGCTTTTGATGTTTATTTCAGAGGCATAAAAAATATGGATGATGTTCTTAAGATGATGATTCCGGAAGATTGGATAAGAAAAGAGTTTGAAAAAAATTTAACCCCTGAGGAGCTAAGCAAAATCAAAGACCTTGGTGGTTTAGAAAAGCTTATGTCTGAATTCAAGAAGAGATTAGAGGAACAAGAAAAAGAACATCATGGTGGAAATAAATGGATAGGCACTGCAGGCACTTCTCCTTTTGGAAATTCTGGCAACCACCCCAATGGCATAAGGGTTGGAGGTAAAGCAAATAAAGGCATGGCATCTAAGGTCTGGGAAGAACGAAAATATGAAAACCTTGATGATTCGCTCCAATTGGGAACTAGGAATATAAAAATTGCTTTAAGAAAATTAAGGAAAATGGCAAGGAAAGGAGAAAATTTTGAATTCAATCTTGAAAATACCATTAAAAGCACAGCAAAGAATGCAGGTTATTTAGAACTAGAGTATGTAAGAGAAAAACTTAATGACATTAATCTTATCGTCTTCTTTGATGTCGGTGGATCAATGGATCCATTTGTAAAAATGTGCGAAGAATTATTTTCTGCAGCTAAATCTGAATTTAAAAATTTAGAATATTATTACTTCCATAATTGTATCTATGAATCAGTCTGGACCGATAATTTCAGGAGAAACGAAAATAGAGTTTTAACTCAAAGCATAATGAACAAATTTTCACCTAATCATAAAATTTTAATTATTGGAGATGCCAGTATGGCTCCTTATGAATTAACTAATGCTGGAGGTAGTATTGAGCATTGGAATAAAGAATCAGGAGAACAATGGCTTCAAAAAATTCAATCTTATTTTAACAAGACTGTTTGGTTAAACCCAGTTCATGAAGATCATTGGGATTACACATCAACAATTAAAATGATTAACCTCTTGATGGAAAAAAAAATGTACCCACTTACTATTAGCGGTATATCTGGTGCTGTAAGCCACTTATCGAAAAGACAATAATGAAAGCTTTAGAAATAAAAAACTTAACTAAAATCTATGGTAATGATGTGCACGCACTAAAGGGCATAGATTTAAATGTTGGAAGAGGTGATTTTTTTGCCTTACTAGGGCCAAACGGTGCTGGTAAATCCACTACAATTGGGATTATCTCGTCACTTGTCAACAAAAATGAAGGAACTATCTCTATATGTGGAGTAGATATAGATGATAATTTTCCATTAGCTAAATCGAAACTTGGGGTGGTGAACCAAGAGTTCAACTTTTCTCAATTTGAAAAGGTTCAAGATGTCATAATGAGTCAAGCTGGATACTATGGTGTCAGCCCTCATGTTGCAGCTGAAAAATCAGAACTTTACCTAAAAAAACTCGGAATCTGGGATAAGAAAGATGTTTTCATTAGGGAGTTATCTGGAGGCCAAAAAAGACGTGTAATGATTATTAAAGCTCTTATTCATGAGCCAGAACTCTTGATACTAGACGAGCCTACTGCAGGTGTTGATATTGAACTCAGAAGGGGTCTTTGGGACTTTCTTAAAGAAATAAATAAAGCTGGTACAACAATTATTTTAACCACTCATTATCTAGAAGAAGCAGAGAACTTATGTAGAAATATTGCAATTATAGATGACGGTAAAATTATAGAAAACACAAGTATGGATCACCTTTTGCAACAATTAGAAAACCAAGTTTTTACCATTGAAACTGATAATGATTTACCAATAGACTTAAATATCCAAGGCTTCAAATCAGAGATTAAAGACACTAAGAAATTTTCAGTTATTATTCCCAAAGATACTGCTATGAATGATCTCTTTGAAGATGAGACTTTTAAGGCATTAAAGATCACAAATATTAAAAATCAAACAAACAGGCTAGAGGAACTTTTTCTTAACTTAACAACAAAAAAATGAACCATTTCCAATCACTAAAGACATTATCGTATGTAAATATTCGTCGCATTTTGCGAATCTGGATTCAAACAATTATTCCACCTGCGATTACAACAGCGCTCTACTTTCTTATTTTTGGTGAATTAATAGGTAAAAGAATTGGAGAAATGCCAGGTTATGAGGGTTTAACCTATTTAGAATTTATGGTTCCTGGTTTAATAATGTTGTCAGTAATCACAAACTCATACGCAAACGTTGCCTCAGCTTTTTTTGGCTCAAAATTTCAGAAAGCCATAGAAGAAATACTGATATCACCAATGCCAAACTGGGCGATTATGTTTGGGTTTATTATTGGTGGTATTACTAGAGGCATTTTAGTAGGGATTGTTGTGGTACTGGTTAGTTTACTGTTTACCTCATTCCAGATTAATAATATTGCTCTAACTTTATTTTCAATATTGATTACATCAACGCTTTTTTCAATTCTGGGTTTAATAAATGGTATATACGCTAAAACTTTTGATGATATTAGTATCATTCCAACGTTTGTTTTAACGCCATTAATCTATCTGGGTGGTATCTTTTATTCTATTGAAATACTTAGTGCAGAATGGCAATTAATCTCTCAGATTAATCCAATACTCTACATAGTTAATTTTTTTAGATACGCAATGCTTGGAACATCAGAGATAGATCCATTGCTTGGTTTTACTCTTATTTGTGTCTTTACTGTAGGTTTTTTTATGCTTGCATATTACCTTCTCCTGAAAGGCATTGGGGTCAAGGAATAGTGTGGTAGGACCATTAGGAAAGAAGGTTAATGCTCCTTCATCTTTTGCTCCGGAAATTTTATTTAGCATTTCTAGAGAACAACAAAGGGTTGGCAAGCACTTAATTGAACAAAATGGTGTTGATATATGGAATATCCATGAGCTTTTTTGGGTTGATAAAAAAGATTGTGCTCATCATGAAGAAATTTCTATACATATTCCAGCACAAAGCCCTAATACGGTTGAATCAAAATCATTAAAATTATTTATTAATTCGTTAATACATAAAAGATTTGATCACATTGATCATGTAAAAAAAGAAATAAAATTTCATTTAGAGGGGTTGTTAGGTTCTGAAATAAGTTTACAAGAGATACATAAGAAAGTTCCAGCGAATCAGCATCAAGTTAACATTAGTTCTGAATCTAACTTACTTTCGACTATGACAGGCCAAATAGAACTAAGAGGCTTTAGAGGTTTTCGTTCATTATGCCCCGTAACAGCACAACCTGATATTGCAGAAATTTTTATCGATGGATGCATACACGACAAAGATTTAGATACAGTTTCGAGCTACTTGGGTAGTTTTTTTAATAGAGAATGTTTTCATGAGCTTTGCATTGAATACATTTTCAGTGATTTATTAGAAGCAGGTTTTGATATTAATAAAGTTGAAGGTTATTTTGAAAGAAGGGGAGGGATTGCAATAATCCCTATTAGATATTCACAATAATAATTAAGATATAATTCCAAATTCGGAGAGATGGCAGAGTGGTCGATCGCGCTACCTTGGAAAGGTAGTGAACGTTTATAGCGTTCCGAGGGTTCGAATCCCTCTCTCTCCGCCAAAATAGTGATTTTCCACGAGTTTTGGGTATTTTTTCTTACATATTGGATATTCTGTATATAAATTGATCTAAATCCTTGACTAAATGGGCGAATCGGGCGATAAATAAAGATTAATTATTTAATTAAGAGGAAAGATATGACTAAAAGATTACTTTTACTATTAGTTTCTCTAGGATTCTACGGTCTAGCATTTGCTGATCAGGAAGTCGACGAAGCGGCTGATCCTGTTGTTGAGCAAGTTGAAACCGGTGATGACTCAGACGAAGCCGAGCCAGAAGAAGTGGTTGTTACTGGTTCTAGAATTGCTAGAACTCAGTACGAAGTCGCTCAACCAGTGACTATCATTTATGGCGAGGAGTACGAAAATAGAGGTTATACAAATGCCGCGGATGCATTATTTGATGTACCAGGTATTGGTGTAACAAACTCTCTAACAAATGGTTCAGGCGGAAGCTTTGGTAACCAAAGTTCGCTTAGTGTGGGTCAAGCACTCGCAAATAACTTCGGACTAGGATCAGGAAGAACATTAGTTCTTGTTAATGGAAGAAGATTCGTTGGATCTACATCTCCATTCGGTTCAGGTGGTTCAGGTAATGCCGTTGATATTAACAATATCCCATCAGTAATGATTGATAGAGTTGAAATTGTAAATGCTGGTGGTTCAGCTGTTTATGGTTCTGACGCTATTGCAGGTGTTATTAACTACGTTCTCAGAGATGATTATGAAGGAGCAGCAATGACTCTTACATATGATGATTACGCAGGAATGTCATCTGATACATCTTTCCAAGCTGTAATGGGTGGAAACTTTGCCGGTGGTAAAGGTAATATGGTAATGAACTTCCAATACGAAGAAATTGGAACAGTATTTACTGGAGATTGGGACAGATACTACGATAGAGAAACTGGCATGTGTAATACAAATTCACTTGTAAGAACATATGCAGCAGGAAAATCATATCAACAACAATACATTAGAGCTGGAATGGTTGTGCCTTACACAGCTAATGTAAATGGAGTTCCAGAAGTAACACAAACAGGTTGTGTTGGTTTATCAGCTATACCAGAAACAGGTAAAGCTTCAGCATATGAGTATTCATTTAAAGCAGGCACATATGGTCTTTGGTACTACGATGGTGCACTTGGTTCAGATAAACAAATGTGGCACTTTGGTGGAGCACCAGGTGACTTAATGCCTTACGATGATGAAGGTATTAACTATGGTAGTTCCTTCTTTGGTTTTGATATCCCAGCTGGTTACAGATCAGACTACAATACACTTAGAGCAGGATTCGAAAGACTAAATTTCAGCATGTTCTCTAACTACGATGTTAATGACAACATGACAC
>SHBL01000014.1 GCA_004321845.1 SAR86 cluster bacterium
TTCTGTCGCTTCCTTCTAATATTTGTCTAGCAAAGTGTCTTTGGCTAAGGTGAGCAAGCTCATGTGCAATTACAGATGCAAATTGAGCTTCATTATCAGAATGTTTAAACAAGCCAGCATTCACACCAATAATTCCACCAGGTGCAGCAAATGCATTTAATGAATTATCTTCTATTAAGATTAGTTCAAATGCTTTTTTATTTACTTTACTTTGTTCTCCAACCTTATATACAAATAATTCAGTCCATTCTTGAACAATAGGATCATAAAGAATTGGTGTTTCTCTTTTGAGATCTCTAAGGAACTGTCTGCCTAAAGATTCTTCTTCAGTCTGTGAAACTGCACCACTCAACCTATCACCTATTAATGGCAATTCAATACTGCTTTCTTGGGAAAAGCTTAGATTGCTTGTCGCCAAAAAGATTAGGAAAAGAAATGTTTTTTTAATCATAAGAGTTAACTATAATTATTTGATAGGTATTTTATAAGAAGATTCAATAAAAAATGAAATTAAATAATTTATTCAAAAACCAACAGATTATGTTTTTATTATCTGTTTTGCTCGGAGGTTTCTTTGCTCTTTGGGTTTTAGGTGATTTATCAGCCCCAATACTTACAAGTATAGTGCTGGCTTTTTTATTTAGACCAATGCATGTTTATTTTACAAAAATCGGAATTCCAGAGAGATTGAGTGTTTTCATTACTTTTTCGATAGCTGTTTTATTAGCCATAATATTCTTTCTTATATTTATACCTCTATTTGTGAATGAAGCTAATAGGTATCTTAGTGAACTACCAAACCTGAGTGTTATAGCTGAACCTATAATAGCCTTCTTGGGAGAGGTTAATGCACCAAATGAATCCATCGAAGGGGCTCAAACCTTCTTAAGTGATATAGGTGGTTTCGCAAGTGAGGCGGTATCATTTGGAATTTCTCGTTTACAAGATACAGCTAACTTATTCTTAGGCATAATATTAGTGCCTATTTTTTTATTTTTTTGGTTATGGGATACTGATACATTGTCATCAGGGTTTACAAAATTAGTTCCTAAGAAGAGAAGATTTCTAGCAAAAGTTTGGACTGAAACAAATACTAATTTTCAAAATTATTTTAAAGCTAAGTTTATAGAGGTTTTTGTAGTTGCAATATTTGGTAGTTTGATGTTCTGGTTGTTAGGAGTTAATAGTCCTATTTTGCTGGGTGTAACTTTTGGATTGAGTCAGTTAATACCTTTTTTTGGTCCGGTATTTATGACTTTTCCTGTTGCAATTGTAAGTCTTGCTCAATTTGGCTTAGACCCTTATGTTCTATTCATATTGTTTTGTTACGCAATGTTACAAAATATTGATGGAAATATTTTTCTTCCTTTCTTGATGTCAGGAGTAGTGAAACTGCCTGCTGTAGTTGTATTGCTATCTGTATTTCTATTCGGAGCGATATTTGGTATTTGGGGTGTTTTCTTTGCTGTGCCCCTAGCAAGCTTTGTTAAGTCTTTAATGGATAATTGGAAGTACGCAGATTCTTAAAGCCCAGATAAGAACTCATAGACTTCTTCTACATGCCCAGGAACCTTTACACCTCTCCATTCCTTGATGAGCGACCCATCTGGACTAATTAGGAAAGTGCTTCTTTCAATCCCCATGTATTTTCTTCCGTACATAGACTTTTCTTTCATAACACCATAAGCGTTGCACATTGTTTCATCTGGATCGGATAATAATGGGAAATTAAGTGATTCTTTTTCAATAAAACTTTTGTGAGATTTGATTGAATCTCTAGACACTCCAACAATTTTGCAATTTTTCTTTGAGAATTTATTCTTATAATCTCTAAAATTTTGGCTTTCAATTGTGCAGCCTGAAGTTTTATCTTTAGGGTAAAAGTATATTACTAGGTAACTTCCTTGAAAATTATCTAAACTTAATTCCTTATTTTCATCAACCAGAGCTAAAAAACTTGGAGCTTTTGATTTATCATTCATGTGTAGATTATAGGAAAAAAAAATTTGAAAGGAAGTCTTGTTGCGATAGTTTCACCAATGATGGCAAATGGTGACATTGATTTTAATTCATTTAAGAAATTATTGAGCTTCCATGAAGATGCAAATACTAATGGCATCGTTCTAGCAGGAACTACTGGCGAGTCAGCAACATTGACTAAATACGAAAGAGGTGAAGTATTCTCATTTGCCAAAGCAGAGTCAAAGCTTCCTTTAATTGCAGGTGTTGGAAGCTCATCAACCAACGATGCAATTGAATTGATTGAAATAGCTCAAAAAAATGGGATTGATAATTGTATGGCCGTAACTCCATATTATAATAAGCCTTCACAAAAGGGATTGTTCCTTCATTTTCAAGAACTTTCAAAGACTTCAGCTAATATCATTTTATATAATGTCCCTGGCAGAACAGGCGTAGATTTATACCCCAGTACAACTAAACAACTTTCTGAAATATCAAATATCACTGGCATAAAGGAAGCAGTTGATACGTCCGAAAGGTTTGAAGAACTCAAGAAGATTAAATCTGAACGAAATGATTTTCTGCTTTACTCAGGTGATGATCCAACATTTATTGAGTTTATGAGATACAACGGTGATGGTGTCATATCAGTAGCTGCAAATGTAATCCCCAAGCAAATAAGAGAATTATCTGATCTTTGTTTTCAAGGATGTTTTGATGAGGCAGAACAATTAAATAAAAATTATTTAGATTTTTTTAAACTTTTATTTACCGAAGCAAGTCCAAGCCCATGTAAATACTTACTTGAAAAAATGTCTTTACTAGAGAATAATCTAAGGTTACCGTTACATCCACTTTCAGAGGAATACAGGGAAAAAATTTATGAAACTTTCAAAAATATTTAGTGTTATCTTAATTTGCATATTTGTGCTTCAAAATTGCACAATCCCAGAAAGTAGGAAGCCATATTGCCCAGAAAATGGGTGTCTTCTTGAGAAAAGAGAAGATCCTAATGAGAGATATAGCGATGAAGGTAACGAATTAGAGGATTACGACCAACTCCAGTCTCTTGAGGTATTAGATGAATTTCCATACCCTCCTAAAAGCCCAAGCTTTATTAAAGAAGGTGAAGTTCCAAGACCAAAAAAGATTTTTTCTTCACAAGGCTCAGAAAATGTTGAAGTAAGAAGACTGGGTGAGATTTATTGGATTTATATTGAGGCTCTACCTTCAAAATCATGGCCTTTAATAAAAGACTTCTTATTGGACAATGAGTATGAATTACTTAATGATGACCCAACACTAGGAAAAATAACTGCGAAGAAAGCGTCTCAATTCTTTCTCACGTTAGAGCATGGCATAAAAAACAATAGTTCTGAGATATACCTGCTAGACTCAAGCAATAATAGTATTGAGCTTAGCTATTTCGAGGAATTAGCAGCCTATATTTCTGAAAATCTACCAGGTTATGAGGGCAATTCAATTGCAGCTCAAGGTTTAAATCTCAATAAGAAAGCCAGAATTGTTTATGTAAAAAAAGAGATTGGGATAGAATTCAGACTGCCTTTTGACAGAACCTGGTCAGCATTATCAAAAGCCGTTGAAAAAGCTGATCTAAAGATTGCAGACAGGAATAGAGAATTAAAATATATCCAAATCAAATTGGATGATGAGGATGAAGGCTTTTTTAGAAATCTCTTTTCTGCACGGAATGCTTCTGAAGTTGAAGCAGATTATGAGCTTATATTTTCTGAGTCAGAAGGAAATACAATCTTAGAGTTCAAAAAGTTATCTGATGTTGAAGTCTCAGTTGATGAGCTTGTTGACATTATCAATGAATCATTATCATGATAAAAAAAGGAAATTTACTATCTGAAGGCAAAGCAAAATCTTTGTTTGAAACAGAAAAACATGAAGAGCTGATGATGGTTTATAGAGATGACACCTCAGCATTTGATGGCAAGAAAAAAGAAGCTTTAAAAGGAAAGGGTGAGATAAATAATATATTTAATGCTCATATCATGGATTATCTTGCAAATAATGGCGTTGAAACTCATCACCTAAAAACTGTTTCCGAAAACGAAAGTTTAGTCCAAAGGTTAGATATGTTGCCAGTCGAATGTGTTGTTAGAAATATTGCTACAGGTTCAATCTGCAGAAGACTAGGGGTTGAACAGGGATTAAATTTTGAAGAACCTTTGTTTGAATTTTTCTTAAAGGACGATGATCTTGGCGATCCCCTAATTAATGACAATCACATCATAGCCTTTAAATGGGGTACAGAAAAAGAAATAGAGACCATGAAAGAGAAGACATTGGCCATTAATAAGTTATTGTGTGAAAAATTTTCTAAAGCTGGGCTTATTCTGGTTGACTATAAAGTTGAATTTGGAAGGAGAGGAGATGAAATTATTCTTGGCGACGAATTCACTCCTGATGGATGTAGGATTTGGGATCAAGAGACAGGCGAGAGTCTCGACAAAGATAGGTTTAGAAAAGATTTAGGGAACGTCGTTGAATCCTACCAAATTGTGGCACATAAGCTTGGAATAAGTATTTAAAAATTAGTCTAAGGCCCCACATTATCATATAATTGACCAATGAATAGAAACCTAGTTTATTTTGATTATGCGGCTACATGCCCTGTTGATCCAAGAGTTGCAGCCAAGATGCAGGATTGTCTATTAATTGATGGAACTTTTGGTAACCCAGCTTCTAGGTCTCATGAATTTGGGTGGAAAGCTGATGAAGCAGTTGAGAAAGCAAGACTGCATGTGGCTAATCTTGTTAATGCAGATTCTAGAGAGATAGTATGGACATCAGGAGCTACCGAATCCGACAATTTAGCTATAAAAGGCGCAGCCAAGTTTTATAAAGACAGAGGTAATCACATTATCACCTCAAAAATTGAACATAAAGCTGTATTAGATCCATGTAGGCAATTAGAGAGAGAAGGTTTTGAAATTACATATTTAGATCCAGATGAAAATGGTGTTATTTCATTAGAAAATATTCAAAAACATGTAAAAGATACAACAATACTTCTATCAATAATGCATATAAATAATGAGTTAGGGGCTGTTAATGATATTGAAAAAATAGGTAAATACACCAGAGAAAATAATATTATTTTTCATGTTGATGCAGCACAAAGTACAGGTAAATTGCATATTGATTTATCAAAGTTAGAAGTTGATCTTATGTCATTTTCAGGACACAAAACATATGCACCAAAAGGAATAGGAGCGTTATATGTGAGCAGGAAGCCAAGAGTAAGGCTTGAAGCACTTATACATGGTGGCGGTCACGAAAGAGGTTTTAGAGCAGGAACTTTACCAACTCACCAGATAGTTGGAATGGGCGAAGCTTATAGAATTGCAGCCGAAGAAATGGACCAAGACAATAGTAAAATTACCAAACTATCAGAAATTTTTTGGAATGAAATTTCTGGCATAGAGGAAATATATCTAAATGGAAGTTTTGAAAATAAAGTACCCAATATTACAAACGTAAGTTTTGCTTATATTGAGGGAGAATCATTAATTATGGCATTAAAAGATGTAGCAGTTTCCTCAGGCTCTGCATGTACTTCAGCAAGTCTTGAGCCATCTTATGTTCTGCGTGCACTTGGAAGGGCTGATGAGCTGGCTCATAGTTCTATAAGATTTTCATTTGGCAGATTCACAACGGAAGACGAAGTCTTGATGGTAGCTAAAACTACTAAGAAAGTTGTCAATCAATTACGAGAGTTATCACCTCTTTGGGATATGTATAAAGACGGTGTAGACCTTGAAAAAGTGGAGTGGGTGACCCATTAACTAATTATGTACTCTAGAAAAGTAATTCAAAAATTTGAAGAAACACTAAATAATCCTTCAGCTCATAATGTTGGACGTATGGATGCTAATGCAAAAAATGTTGGCACAGGAATGGTTGGAGCTCCAGCTTGTGGAGATGTAATGAGGCTACAAATTGAAGTTGATGATCAAAATATTATTACAGATTGCAAATTCAAAACTTATGGCTGTGGTTCGGCTATTGCATCAAGCCAACAAATGATCGAAATGCTTATAGGAAAATCCTTAGAAGAAGCAAAAAATATTAAAGACAGAGAAATAGCTGATTTATTAGAATTACCATCAATCAAGGTGCACTGCAGCGTTTTAGCAGAAGACAGCATCAAAAAAGCAATAGCGGATTATGAATCCAAGAAAGCATAAACCTGAACTCTTAAATTTCACTACTAAAGCTCTTGCGCACTTCAAACATATGGTGTCTATGCAGGGTAAGGAAAATAAAGTGAAATTAGGCGTAAAAAAAATGGGTTGTAATGGATATGCCTATTACTTTGAGTTCACAAGCAGAGCCAATAAATCTGATCATAAAATATCTGTAGATAGTTTAGATTTTTTTGTACCATCTGATTCCATTAACGTTATTAAGGGCAGTCAAGTTGACTTTACAATAGAAGGGCTAAATCAAGGCATCAAATTTATAAATCCAAATGCAAGTGCAGTTTGTGGTTGTGGGGAAAGCTTTACAGTTAAAGATGAAAAACCATCACCTGAATCTGTAGCTGCTGAAAAAAAAAATTAAAAATACTGCCTCATGAAGTCATCTGTCCTGATGGTTTAACTATTGAAATAAAAGAGAATGAAACAATTTTAGATGCTTGTTTAAGAAACGGCATTAATTTAGAACATGCATGTGAAAAAGCATGCGCATGTACAACTTGCCATGTGATAGTCAAAGAAGGTTTTGATAGCCTTGAAGATGCTAGTGAAGATGAAGAAGATTTACTGGATAAAGCATGGGGGCTTGAGTCAAACTCTAGATTGAGTTGCCAAGTTTATCCTGTAAATAATATGACTGTAATAGAAATACCAAAATATACAATTAACCAAGTTTCTGAGTTAACATAACAATGCTTAAATGGGTAGATACTTTAGATATAGCGATTGAACTAGATGAAAAATATCCTGATGAAGATCCACAGTGGGTAAATTTTGTGGATCTAAGGAACCTTGTTCTAGCCTTGGATGGATTTGATGATGATCCTGAAAAGGTAAATGAAAAAATATTGGAGTCTATTCAGCAAAATTGGATAAAGGAGAAAGATTAATATGGAAATGACACTATCAATTATTAAGCCAGATGCAGTGGCTAAAAACGTTATTGGAAAAATAGAACAGAGGTTTGAAGATGCAGGATTAAAAATAGTTGCGTCAAAAATGGTTCATTTAAGCAACGAGAAAGCAAAGGGTTTCTATGCAGAACATGATGGAAAGCCTTTTTTTAATGCTTTGATTGAATTCATGACTTCAGGACCAGTTGTTGTGCAGGTTCTTTCAGGCGAAGGCGCAATTTTACTTAACAGAGAACTCATGGGCAATACAAACCCGAAAGAAGCATCTAGTGGAACTATTAGGGCTGATTTTGCTGAATCAATTGATGCAAATGCAGTTCATGGATCTGATTCACCATCTAGTGCAAAGAGAGAAATAAATTATTTCTTTGAAAGCACAGAAATATTTAGTTAATTAAATTGGAAAATAAGCTTGTTCAGAGAAGAAAAACAAAGAAAATCTGGGTAGGAGACGTTCCAGTAGGCGGAGGATCGCCAGTTTCTATTCAATCCATGACTAACACTGAAACAAATGATGTTTCAGCTACTATTAAACAAGTAAATGATCTAGAAGATGCTGGGGCTGATATAGTCAGAGTTTCTGTGCCAAGCATGGAAGCCGCTGAATCTTTTAAAGCAATAAAATCTAAGACAAATATACCATTAGTTTCTGACATACATTTTGATTATAAAATTGCTCTTCAAGTGCTGAAATATGGAGTTGATTGCGTAAGAATTAATCCTGGCAATATAGGAAGCGAAAAGAAAATTAAAGAAGTTATTTCAGCTGCAAGAGATATGGATGTACCAATAAGAATTGGAGTAAATGCTGGATCACTAGAAAAAGATTTACAAAAAAAATACGGCGAACCAAATGCTGATGCTCTTGTTGAATCTGCAATGAGGCATGTAAATATTCTTTTGGACAATAATTATGAAAACTTCAAATTAAGCATCAAGTCTTCCGATATTTATATGGCAGTTGAAAGTTATGAAAAAATTTCTGATTTGATTGATCAGCCACTTCATTTAGGAATAACAGAATCAGGTTCTCTTAAAACAGGTACAGTCAAATCATCGATTGGATTAGGCAGTTTACTTATGAAAGGTATTGGAGATACAGTTCGGGTTTCTTTAGCATCTGATCCAGTAGATGAAGTTCATGTTGCATGGGAGATGCTTAAATCCTTGAAAATTAGATCAAGAGGTGTAAAAATCGTCGCTTGCCCAAGCTGCTCGAGACAAAATTTTAAAGTTATTAATACAGTTAATAAGTTAGAAAATGAACTTTCTTATTTAAAAGAAGAAGTTACTTTAGCTGTAATAGGTTGTTATGTTAATGGACCAGGTGAGTCAAAAGTTGCAGATGTTGGTGTAACAGGAGCATCACCCAAACACCTCATTTATTTAAATGGAAAACCTGCATATAAAGTTGAAACTAATGAGTTAGAAAATGCTCTAATAAAAGAAGTCACTAAATTAGCTGACCAAAAAAGAAATACAATAATTAAAGAATGAAAGATTTAAAAACTATAAGAGGAATGCCAGATCTCTATGATGAAGATATAGAGAGGATAGTTCTCGTAGAAAATACCTGTCTTGAAGTATTCAAAAGCTTTAATTACAAAGAATTTAGAACTCCTGTTATAGAGAATAAGTCATTATTTCAAAGATCAGCTGGCGAAACTTCTGATATCGTTCAAAAAGAAGTTTATGAATTTGAGGATAGAAATGGAGAAATGCTCTGTTTAAGACCGGAAGGTACAGCTGGTCTTGTAAGAGCCTTAATAACAAATGGTTTAACAAGCGAAGAAATCAAAAAACTCTTTTACATTGGCCCAATGTTTAGGTATGAAAGGCCCCAAAAAGGAAGAAAAAGACAATTTTTTCAAGCTGGAGTAGAGCTTGTGGGAGAAGGTACATCAAAAAGTGATGTGGAAGTTCTTCTAATAGCAAAAACAATTCTGGAGAAGCTTGGGGTGGAATATTGTCTAGAAATTAATTATTTAGGTGGAGAAAAATCATTAGATTCTTATAGAGCATATTTAAGAGAATTTCTTCAGGCCAACAAAGCTTGTTTTGATGAAAAGTTGTATACAAGGTTGCAAAGAAATCCAGTGAGAGCAATCGATTCAAAAGACGAAAAAATTAAAGAAGTCATAAAGGATGCAAAAGATATTACCAATTTTCTAAATGAAGACGAAAAAATAGCATTTGCAGAAACAATAGAAGCTCTTGATATGCTTCAAGTCGAATATACGATAAATACAAATCTAGTAAGAGGCATGGACTATTACACTGGAACTGTTTTTGAGTTTACTGTTGATAGCCTGGGAGCACAAAATGCTGTTATTGGTGGTGGAAGATATGACAATCTTATTGAGGAGCTAGGTGGAAAAAAATTGCCGGCAATTGGTTTTGCATTGGGCATTGATAGGCTCTCTGAGATTATCGCTATTGAAAATAAAAATAATGATATTTTCATAGGTTGTGCTGAAGTTAAATCAATTAAATATGCACAATATATAAGTAACAAATTACGCCTTAATAATGGTGATTTAGTTATTGAGAGTTACCTTGGTAACGCAAATGTTTCAAAACAACTAAAAAAAGCTAATTCTCTAGGCTTTAAATTTGTTATCATAATCGGCCAAGAGGAGCAGAACACTAAAATATTTAAAGTAAAAAATCTAAAAGAAGAGAAAGAGTTATCTTTAAATGAAAAAGAATTAATGGAGTTTTTTAATGGTTGATAGGATTCTAGAGTTTTTAAGAAATCGTTATTTTATTGGTGCAGTAGTGGCCATTATTTTGGGTTTAATTCTCAATTCTTTTGTTACCTATTCAAAAGAAAGATCGAATGAGATTGAATTTGAAAAATTCCAAGAAGTAAACGCGTCATTATCAGTTCAATCTGAGGAAGAAGTTGAAAGCAGCAACCTAGATTTAGAATTTGACTCATTGGGATTCGAAATGATAACAAAGAGTGTTTTAGCTAAGAAATCTATTGATGAAAATGACTTTAATACTGCAGTAAAACTTTTTAATGAAATATACACAGAGGTTGTATCCAGCAATATCTCAAAAACAACAAAAGAGGTATTGATTGAACAGTATTCGGAAAATATTGTAAGACTATATATGGAATTAGATGATTTTGATAGTGGAGATAAATTTATTAGTGAAAATGAACTTAACAGCTCGAGATTCCATGATGTAGCAGGAGATTTCTATAAATATTTTAGCAATAATGACAAATCTAATTTTCATTATGATCGCGCTGTAAGTTTTGATATCGATCCAGCACAACAGAATCTAATTAACTTAAAGAGACCTATTAAGTAGCATGAAACAGATTTTAAAAATAATTTCAATTTTTATCTTGGCATCATGTCAAACTTTAGGCTTTAATCAAGAAGATCCTAATGGTCCAGTTAAGCTTGATCTTAATTATGAAAGCTTTATGTCAGAATCTTGGACAAATAAAGCTGAAATTCCACTAATTAATTTTAATTTTTTTGATGAAAATATTGAGTCAGAAATGTTTTTTGACTTGAATGGAACAACAGTATTTGCCGTGAATAAAAATCAATTAGTTCTCACTAACTATGATTCTGGCCAGATTTTGAAAAGTTTTGAATTAGAGACTAGTAGAATAATTTCTGGTGTATCGGTTGGTTATAATACCTTTCTCTATGCCGATGCAGATGGAATCATATATGCTCACGATTCAAACTCTGGTGAATTAAAATGGACTAAGGCACTAGAGGATGTGGTTCTTTCTGAAATATTAATAACATCAACAGCTGTTTATGTTCAAACTTCTTCAGATGTTCTATATGGTTTAGATCTTCAAAATGGTGAGACACAATGGTCAAAAAAAGCTCAGGCACCTTTGCTCTCAATAAGAGGGACTGCTTCTCCAATAACTTTTGAAGGTTTAATTTTTACTAGTTTTTCAAATGGTAGGCTTGCAGCAGTAAGAGAGGTAGATGGAATACAATTATGGGAAAAACCAATATCAAGATTAAAAGGCTCAACTGAATTAGAGAAATTAATGGATGCCGATTCAAAAGCTGTTCCCATCAATGAAGATATTTTTGTAGCTAATTACAACGGATCTTTAACACGTTTTAATATAAGAAATGGTGAAAAGGTTTTTTCAGTAGATCATTCAACTCTTAAGCCAATAATTTTGTATAAAAGCACAATTGCCTCAATTAATACAGATCAAGAAATTATAGGCTTCAATGCTATAAATGGAACAGAAATTTGGCGTAGTCAGAAATTTAAAAATCGTGATATAACTGACCTTATTTTATATGATGACAAATTATACTTTGGTGATTTTGAAGGCTTTATTCATGAAATAAATCCTGAAAACGGATTGATCACTGGGCTCGTTAAAACAGAATTAAAATCAATAAAACAGATTGCTATTTATTCAGATAAATTAATAGTGCAAGATACTGATGGATCTATCTCTGGATTTGATCTGAATTAAATGATTACTACGGTTTCACTTGTCGGTAGAACCAACGTCGGCAAATCTTCAATTTTTAATAAGCTAGCTAAGTCTAAATCAGCTTTGGTATCTGAATTTGAGGGTTTAACAAGAGATATAAAAACCGCGACCATAAGAAAAGATAATAAAACGATCAATCTTGTCGATACTGGAGGTTTCTACACTTCCAAGGATGATAATTTTGAGGAAATGATTCTTGCTAAGGCATTTGAAGCAATTGAATTATCTCAAATTATTTTATTTGTTGTGGATAAAAAATTTGGCATATCACCATATGACAAAGAGATTGCCTCTATCATTAGAAAGAGCAATAAGAAAGTAATTTTAGTTATCAATAAAATAGATGTTAAGACTATAGAAGGCACTTCTATATTTGATGAATTTGGATTCAATGAGAAGATAGAAGTAAGTTCAGAGCATAATCTAAACATTGCAGATCTAAAGAATCTAATATTCTCAAAAATTGATCAAGATGAAGAAAGTTTAGAGCAAGAATTGCCAAAAATTTGTGTTATGGGAAAACCAAATGTTGGAAAATCCTCAACAATCAATTCTATTATTAACCAAGAAAAAATGATTGTTTCAGATGTGCCTGGCACAACAATTGATTCAGTTGATACAAAAATATCTTACAAAGGTAAAAACTACCTATTCATTGATACAGCCGGTATTCGAAGAAAAAACAAAACTGTTTCAAAAGAAGAAAAATTTTCCGTAATCAAATCACTTGAATCAAACCTTAATGCTGATTTAGCAATAATTATGTTAGATGCTTTAAGCTTTCTTCTTGATCAAGATCGAAAACTTATTGAAAAAGCTAGAGACAATGGAAGAGCAATAATCATTGTAGTAAATAAAACAGACCTATTAGATAAAGATAATAAATCAAAGATTGAAAGTATTTTAAAGACAGACCCTATTTTTGTGGGACTGCCTTATTGTTTTATTTCTGCAAAAAATCGAGAGGGCTTGAAACATCTCTTTGATATTATTTACAGAGTTTTAGAAAACGTAAAAAGGAATATCTCTACCAATAAATTAAATAATATTCTTAGAAAAGCCATGGATGCCAAATCAATTCCTTTTAAAGGAAAATTCAGGCCAAAAATTAGGTTTGTGCATCAAGGGGGAAAGAATCCTCATGTTATAACAGTGCATGGTAATTCCTTGGAAAAAATAGAAGGTAGTTATAAAAGATTTCTGGTAAATTTCTATCAAAAAAAATTGGAGTTACTTGGTGTAACTATAAAACTCAAATTTATAACTTCTAAAAATCCTTATAAATCTTAATTTTATAGCCGTAATTGCTATAAGATATTCTATAATACTGCTGAAAATGACTAGGCGCCCAACTTTTATAAATTTGTTCTTAATAAAGTTGCCTATTACTGCTATTTCTTCAATAACACATAGATTAAGTGGGATAGTAAACTTTTTTATAGCAATACCAGCTTTTGTGCTCTTCTTTTTAACTGATTATTTGGTTGATGAAAATATGAATTGGCACCAAGAAAAATTCAATTTTGAAGTTCAGATATTAATTTCAGTTTCATTGCTTGCTATTACTTATCATATTTTTGCTGGACTTCGCCATTTAATCACGGATTTTACAAATTATGGGCATGAGTTTCATGAAGCAAAATTTTCAGCTGCAATTACATTCATTTTAACCATCATTGTCTCAATATTTTTAATCATGGAGGTCTGGTAAATGGGTACTTTCCTATGGATCGCCCAGCGAGTGAGTGCATTAATTTTATTAAGCTATGTTCTCTTTATTTTAATAAGCTATTTTACAAAGCCATATCAATATGATGCCAGTCTTTGGTATTTTGATATTCACACAACGGTAATGAAGGTTTTTACTAGTGCTTTTTTAGTTGTGATGGTTGGTCATGCACTACAAGGATTAAAAGCGATTGAAGATGATTACTTTACAGAGCGAACAATAGGAATGTTTATGCCAGGGATGACATACTTAGCTAAGGTTTTAAAATATACATACAGAACATTTATCGGATTAGTAATTTTAGTATTAGCTTATGTGGTGGTATTTAGTTATTTAATGGAACTTTAAATAAATGGTGTTTATAATTATATATAAATAGAATTGATAATGGAAATTGGTGGAATAACTGTATCAGAGAAACAATTTGATGTGGTGATAGTTGGAGGCGGAGGCTCAGGCCTTCGTGCATCACTTGAAATTTCTAAATCAGGTTTAGACGTAGCTATAGTCTCAAAGGTTTTTCCTACAAGATCACATACAGTAGCAGCTCAAGGTGGTATTACATGCGCTATAGCAAGTGCAGACCCAAATGATGATTGGAGATGGCATATGTTTGATACAGTCAAAGGTTCAGATTATATAGGTGATCAAAACGCTATTGAATACATGTGTTCTGAAGGTCCCGATGCAATTTTTGAATTAGAGCATATGGGATTGCCATTCTCCAGATTTGAAAATGGACGTATATATCAAAGACCTTTTGGAGGCCAATCAAAAGAATTTGGGGAAGGTGGTCAGGCTGCTAGAACCTGTGCCGCAGCTGACAGAACAGGTCATGCTCTTCTTCATACACTATATCAAGCCAATCTAAAAGCTGGAACAAAGTTTCTTAACGAATGGTTTGCTATAGATTTAATTAAAAACGATGAAGGCACAATCAAAGGCGTTAGTTGCTTTGATATGGAAACAGGTGAAGTTTCAATAATTAGATGTAACTCCGTTGTACTAGCTACAGGCGGTGCTGGGCAAGTCTATGAACAAAACACAACTTCCTTGATCTGCACTGGAGACGGATTAGGAATGGTGCTCAGACAAGGCTACCCATTACAAGATATGGAAATGTGGCAATTTCATCCAACAGGTTTATATGGAAATGGATCCCTCATGACAGAGGGGTGTAGAGGTGAGGGCGGATATCTAATTAATTCTGAAGGTGAGCGTTTTATGCCTAAGTATGCTCCCAAAGCTAAAGATTTAGCTTCTAGGGATGTTGTCTCTCGTTGTATTGTTCAGGAAATATTGGCTGGAAGAGGTTGTGGTGAGCACAAAGACCATGTCTTACTTAAAATAGATCACTTGGGCGCTGATTCAATAATGAAAAAACTGCCTGAAATTAGGGAAATATCCATGACTTTTGCTGATGTTGATCCAATAAATGCTCCAATACCAGTTGTTCCTACATGCCACTATATGATGGGAGGTATTCCTACAAATGTTAACGGACAAGTTTTAACAACTAGTAACGGCAAAGATGAAGTGGTGGAGGGTTTATATTCAATTGGAGAGGCAGCAAATGTTTCAGTTCACGGAGCAAACAGGCTTGGTGGTAATTCTTTATTGGATTTAGTTGTTTTTGGTAGAGCAGCTGGCCGACACATTAACAAAGAAGCCGCAGAATCAGATTCAAAGGATATTTCCATGACAAATATTGAAGAATCTCTTGATTTGATGACTAAGATCCAATCAACCACAGAAGGTGAAAGCGTTTTTGCACTCAGAAGTGAGATGCAGAATATTATGCAGAACCATTTTGGTGTCTATAGAAATGAACAATTAATGAAAGAAGGTATTGACAAGCTTAAAGATGTTACAGAAAGAACAAAAAATATACATTTGATAGATAAATCTAATCAATTTAATTCTGAAAGAGTAGAAATTTTGGAATATTTCAATCTTCTTGAAATAGCTAATGCAACTGCATATTCAGCGATAGATAGAAAAGAAAGCAGAGGAGCTCATGCAAGAGAAGATTTTCCTAATAGAGACGATGAGAATTGGTTATGCCATTCCCTTTTCTTCAAAAATGAAAATCGTGTTTCTAAGAGAAACGTGAATCTATCACCCAAAACTGTTGATGCATTCAAGCCTAAGGCAAGGGTGTATTAATGCCAAAGAAATTACAATTAAGTTTATACAGATTTAATCCTGAAAAAGATGAAAGACCTTTCATGGCAGATTATGAAGTTGAATACCCAGTTACTGGAAATATGATGGTGATTGATGCCATTAGACAGGCTCAGGAAAAAGATTCAACCGTTACATTTAGAAGATCATGCGCTCAAGGTGTTTGTGGTTCTGATGGAGTGAATATGAATGGCAAAAATGGTCTAGCATGTATCACGCCTGTTGCAGATGTTATTACAAGAGGTAGGTTAGAAGTTAGACCGTTGCCTGGACTACCTGTAATTAAAGACCTTATTGTTGATATGAAACCATTTTATGAACAATATGAAAAAGTTAAACCCTACCTTGATAATGAAGATGAAGTAACAACTGGGCATGAAAGGCTACAGAGCCCCGATGATAGAGATAAATTAGATGGTCTTTATGAATGTGTTTTGTGTGCATGCTGCTCAACAAGTTGTCCATCATTTTGGTGGAATCCAGATAAATTTGTTGGTCCAGCAGCTTTGCTACAGGCCTACAGGTTTATAGCCGACACTAGAGATACACAGAAAAAACATAGGTTAAAAAAACTTAATGATGCCTTTAGCGTATATAGGTGCCATGGAATAATGAATTGTACTTCAGTTTGCCCTAAAGGCTTGAATCCTTCAAAGGCAATCAATGAAATTAAAAAGGAGTTAAGAAAAATAGGATAGTGGCAAAATCAATAGAGGAGAGGTTTGAAGAAAGTTTCAAATATGGGGGAAATTCACAATATCTTGAACAGCTTTATGAAGATTACATTAAAGACCCATCAAGTTTAAAACCAGAATGGAAAAAATACTTTGATTCTATTCAAAATGGGCAAGTTGATATAAGCCATAACTCTGTAATTGAAAGCTTTAGAAATTTAAAATTAAAATCCTCTTCAGTTCCAAAAGCCTCCAATACCACATCAAACACTTCTAAATCATCGGATGTCCAAAACTTAATAAATGCATACAGACGTCGTGGACATCAAGTTGCAAAAATAGACCCATTACATTTACGGAAAGAAATCACCATTCCAGATTTAGAGCTCGAATTTCATGGATTGTCGAAAAATGATTTGAACAATGAGCTCTCTATTTCCAATTTTCAAAATTCTAAGAAACTTAAGTTAAAAGATATTCTAGAGTCCTTAAAAAATACTTATACCTCAAGCATAGGCTATGAATTTATGCATATCATGAATAGTAAAATAAGGTCTTGGTTTCTTGAGAGAATTGAGGGCAAGCAGACTCCTTATGAATTTAACACTTCAGAAAAGCAGCATATTTTAAAAAGATTAGTCGATTCAGAAGGGCTAGAAAAATTTCTAGCATCGAAATACCCTGGTGCAAAAAGATTTGGCTTAGAAGGTGGTGAATCATTAGTGCCTTTACTTGATACGTTGATTGAAGATTTTGGAGCTCGAGGTGCAAAAGAGCTTGTTATGGGAATGTCTCACAGAGGACGATTAAATGTTCTTATAAATGTAATGGGCAAGAAACCCAGCGAACTATTCACTGAATTTGCAGAAGATATTGAAGAGGATATAGAACACACTGGTGATGTGAAATATCACTTAGGGTTTTCATCAAATATTCTGACAAGTGGTGGTGAAGTTCACTTAGCATTGGGATCAAACCCATCTCACCTTGAAATAGTTAATCCAGTAGTTCTTGGTTCAGTTAGAGCTCGACAAGACAGAAGGCTTGATCATGATCACAAAAAGGTGGTCCCAATTCTTATGCATGGAGATGCTTCTTTCTCTGCTCAAGGTATCATTATGGAAATTTTACAACTCTCCCAAACCAGAGCTTATGGAACTGGAGGTACTGTTCATATCGTTGTAAACAACCAAATTGGTTTTACAACAAGCCTTAAAGAAGACGCTAGATCAACAGAATATTGTACTGATGTGGCAAAAATGATCGAAGCTCCGATATTGCACGTTAATGGAGATGATCCAGAGGCATGTGTAATGGCAGCAAAACTTGCTGTCGATTTTAGAGACACTTTTCATAGAGACATAATTGTTGATTTTGTCTGTTACCGAAGAAGAGGACATAACGAAACTGATGAACCATTTGCAACTCAACCTATGATGTATAGTGAAATTAAAACGAAGAATACTGTAACTGAGTTGTACTACGACAAATTAGACAAGAGTAAATCAATAGATCCTGAACAATTTGATAAATTTAAAAAAGATTACAGGGCTAATATGGAAAAAGGTGAAACTGTAGCTGAATCATTATCGGCTACCCCTGATACTGGCCTACATTTTGATTGGTCTCCTTATTTAGCTCCTGATTTAAGCAAGTCTTACCCAACTGCTGCATCAAAAGAGCTTCTTCAGCAATCTATGGAGGTAGGTTTAGATTTTGAGAAAGATATAGAAGTTCAGAAGCAGGTTTCTAAACTTTATGATGAAAGAAGAAAAATGCTTAGTGGAGAAATTCCTATTAATTGGGGCTTTGCCGAAATGGCAGCTTATGCAACCTTGCTTAGTGAAGGCTACCCAGTGAGAATGACTGGACAAGATTCTAGAAGAGGAACTTTCTCTCACAGACATCTTGTAGTTAAAGATCAAAAGACAGGAATTGGTTATGTGCCTCTATCAAATCTTAATAAAGGGAATAAAAAATTCGAGATTTATGATTCATTGTTATCAGAAGAAGCAGTGCTTGGTTTTGAGTATGGGTATGCTTCAACATGGCCAGAGGGGTTAGTGATCTGGGAAGCTCAATTTGGAGATTTTGTAAATGTTGCACAGGTAGTGATAGATCAGTTTATTGTAAGTGCTGAAACAAAATGGAATCGGCTATCTGGCTTAACAATGTTTTTGCCACATGGGTATGAGGGACAAGGACCAGAACACAGCAGTTGCAGATTAGAACGGTTTTTACAACTTTGTGCGTACGACAATATTCAAGTTTGCATACCAACACTTCCTTCTCAAATATTTCATTTGTTGAGGAAGCAAGCAATTAAACCTTTAAGAAAACCATTGGTTGTCCTAACGCCAAAAAGCTTACTTAGAAATCCAAAAGCTACTTCAAGCATTTCAGATCTATCAAATGGTACGTTCAAGAACATTATTAGGGATAAGTGTTCAGGGGTAACAAAAAGGGTGGTTTTCTGTTCCGGCAAAATTTATTTTGATCTTCTTGCTGAAATAGAAGAATCAAATGCAAAGAATGTTGAGTTAGTAAGAATTGAACAGTTATATCCTTTTCCTGAAAGTGAATTATTAAGCTATACCAAAGAGATAAAGTGTAAGGATTTCTTATGGGTGCAAGAGGAGCCAGAAAATATGGGTGCATGGTTAATGATCAGACATAGGTTAGAAAAAGTTCTTAATGAAACAAAAAAAGGATACAAATTAAATGTCATTGCAAGACACCCTTCATCTGCTCCAGCAGGAGGATATCAAAAATATCACCAGAAACGTCAAAAAGAGATAGTTACTAAGGCTATAGAGTTATAGAATATTCATCATGGCAATCGACATCAAATCACCTCAATTTCCTGAGTCAATCTTCGAGGGCACATTGTCAAGTTGGCTGAAAAAAGAAGGCCAAGAAATAAAACAAGACGAAGTTTTAGCTGAAATTGAAACAGATAAGGTAGTCATTGAAGTTACAGCACCATCAGACGGAGTAATGGGAAAAATAATCATTGATGAAGGTGCAACTATTAAAAGCTCTGAAATCATTGGTACTTATGATGATGTAAAAGGATCTAAACCAAGCAAAGTTGTTAAAGAAGAGAAAGTTGAGGAAGAGCCAAAAGCTGAGGAAGCAGTAAGCCCACCTCCAGCACCAGCTCCTGTAAAGGAAGAAATAAAAGAACTTGCTTCAGAAGCAAAAAAAATAAGTTCAGAAAATAAGAAAGATCTTAAGGGTTTTAGGATGGGGCCAGCAGCAAAAAAACTTTTAAATGAAAAAGATGTTGCAGTTGAAGATATTCAAACAACTACAAAAAAAGGTGTCATAACAAAGCAAGATATATTAAATGCGGAATCTAAAGTTGAATCAGTAAAAACTGGCAGCGATAATGCTGTGACAGAATCAACGACTTCATCAAAAAGAGTCCCCATGACACGTTTAAGATCTGTGGTTGCAAAAA
>SHBL01000015.1 GCA_004321845.1 SAR86 cluster bacterium
GAAAATATATTTATTTACCTTTTAAGCTAATGTGTGGAATTGTTGGAATAGTACAAAAAGATAGTTGTTTTACAGAATTATATGACTCATTAATAATGTTACAGCATAGGGGCCAAGATGCTGCTGGCATAACTGTTTGTGAGAATGGAAAATTACATTCTCGAAAATCGAAAGGATTAGTTAATGAGGTTTTCAATCAACAACACTTTGACAGACTGAAAGGAAATTATGGAATAGGGCATGTTAGATATCCAACGGCAGGAGGAAACTCTAAAGAATACGCACAACCAATGTATGTCAATTCACCTTATGGAATTTCTCTAGCTCATAACGGCAACTTATCAAATACAGCTAAACTTTCTAATGAACTATTTCATAGTGATTTAAGACATATTTCTACAGACTCAGATTCAGAAGTTTTATTAAATATTTTGGCACATGAAATTTCTAAGCACGGTGCAAATGAACCAAGTCCAGATACATTTTTTGATGCTGTTGAAACTACTTTTAAAAGATGTGAAGGGAGTATAAATGTAGTCTCAATAATAACTGATTATGGGCTGCTAGCTTTCAGAGATAAGCTTGGCATAAGACCTATGTCACTAGGCTCAAGACAAAATAGTGAGGGAGGAAAAGATTATATGGTTTCCTCTGAGAGTTGTGCTTTTGCATCATCGAGCTATGAATTAGAAAGAGATGTTCAGCCTGGAGAAGCAATTTTCATTTCATTCGATGGTGAAATATATTCAAGGATTTGTGCTGAAGATGCTTCTCATAATCCCTGTCTGTTTGAGTACGTTTATTTTGCCAGGCCTGATTCAATTATAGATGGGGTAAGTGTTTATCAATCACGACAGCTTATGGGTAAAAAACTAGCTGAAAGAATTAAAGTCGAAATACCAGATGAAGATATTGATGTTGTAATTCCTATTCCAGAAAGCTCTATAACTAGTGGAACACAAGTTGCAAGAACGCTTAACAAAGATCTGGCTTACGGTTTTGTAAAAAATAGGTATGTTGGAAGAACTTTCATAATGCCAGAACAGCAATTAAGGAAAGCTTCTGTAAGAAGAAAATTAAACCCTATTAACGATGAATTTAAAGATAAGAAAGTACTCTTAGTAGATGACTCTATTGTAAGAGGGACAACCATGAAAGAGATTGTAGCAATGTGTTACAAAGCAGGTGCAAAAAAAGTTTCAGTAGCTTCAGCAGCCGCAAAAGTTTGTTTCCCAAATGTTTATGGGATTGATATGGCTGCAAAAAAAGATTTAATAGCCAGCTCTAGAACAAACGACGAGATTAGAGATTTCTTAGGTTGCGATAATTTGGTTTACCAATCACTCGAAGATCTAGAGGCATCAGTCCTAGAGCTCAATTCAGATTTAAATAAAGTTGAGAAATCAATATTCAATGGCGTATATCCAACAGATATTTCTTCAGATTACTTAGAAAAGCTTGAGGTCAAAAGAGGTTGAGTTATTTTTTGATTTCTTCTATATCCAGATGAGATATATCCATATCTCTGACCTTTTTTAGATATTCTTCAATTTCATTAAAATTCATATACCTAAAAATATCATCTGACATCGTATTTAGGTCTGTCATATATTCTTTATATTCTTCTTGGTTTGGTATTTTGCCCAGTAATGAAGATATTGCCGTAACTTCTGATGAAGCTAGATAGACATTACAGCCATCTCCCATTCGATTTGGAAAATTTCTTGTAGAAGTTGAAACCATAGTGGTGTTGTCAGCAGCTCTTGCTTGATTCCCCATACACAATGAACAGCCAGGTATTTCTACTCTTGCTTTAGATTTATCGAAAATCTCATAATATCCCTCTTCTTTCAGTTGATATTCATCCATTCTCGTTGGTGGCACTACCCAAAGCCTGGTTTTTGATTCTCCATATTTGTCCAGCAGTTTGCCAGCTGCCCTAAAATGGCCAATATTTGTCATACAAGAGCCTATGAATGTTTCATGCACTGTGTCTCCAGCAACATCGGATAAAGTTTTTACATCATCAGGATCGTTTGGACAGCAAAGCAGAGGTTCAGTAATTTCATCTAATGGTATATTTATTATTGCAGCATATTCAGCATCTTTATCTGCTTCCATTAGCTGTGGATTTTTTATCCACTCTTCCATTTCTCTAGCTCTTCTCTCTAAAGTTTTTGGATCATGATAGCCATCTGAGATCATCCATCTTAACAGGGTGATATTGGAATTTAGATACTCAATTATTGGTTCTTTATTAAGCTTTACAGTACAACCTGAGGCAGATCTTTCTGCTGATGCATCTGACAACTCAAATGCTTGCTCTATCTTCAGATCAGGCAAGCCCTCAATTTCTAAACACCTTCCTGAAAAAATATTTTCCTTATTCTTTTTATCAAGTGTGAGGAGACCATCTTTCATTGCATAGTAAGGAATTGCATGAACTAAATCTCTGATTGTTATACCTGGTTTTAATTTACCTGAAAACCTTACTAAAACACTTTCAGGCATTTCTAGTGGCATGACACCTAGAGTAGCTGCAAAAGCAACCATTCCAGATCCTGCAGGAAAACTTATCCCGATTGGGAATCTTGTATGGCTATCACCTCCAGTACCAACTGTATCAGGCAAGAGCATTCTATTTAACCAAGAATGAATAATGCCATCCCCTGGTCTCAAAGAAACACCGCCACGATTTATAAAAAAATCTGGTAAGGTTCTGTGGGTAACTTCATCCACTGGTTTTGGGTATGCAGCTGTATGGCAAAATGACTGCATCACTAAGTCTGAAGAAAACCCTAAACAAGCTAATTCTTTTAATTCATCTCTTGTCATTGGACCAGTTGTATCTTGCGAACCTACAGTAGTCATTCTTGGTTCACAGTATTGGCCTGCTCTAACCCCTTGCATCCCACATGCTTTGCCCACCATTTTTTGTGCAAGAGTAAAGCCTTTCTCATTCTTTTCATTTTCACCATATCTTTGAAAAACATCTGAAGTTTCTAAACCTAATTTCTCTCTTGTTTTATCCGTAAGCTGCCTACCAATAATAAGATTTATACGACCACCAGCTCTAACCTCATCAAAAAGCACATTGCTTTTTAATTCAAATTGAGCAATCTTCTCATTGCTTTCTGCATCAAGAATAGAACCTTCATAAGGTTTTAATACTATTTTTCTGCCGTGGGTGAGGGCATCAACATCTAACTCTATTGGCAAGGCACCAGAGTCTTGTAGTGTATTGTAGAAAATTGGTGCTATCTTATTACCAAAGCAAAAACCACCTGTTTTTTTTGCTGGAACAAAAGGTATCTCATCACCCATATGCCATAGAACTGAATTAGCTGCTGATTTTCTTGAAGAACCAGTACCAACCACATCACCTACGAATGCTAGTTTTGAATTATCTTTTTTTAGATTAGTTAATTTTTCAAGTGGATCACTAATATTCTCTGACCACTTCAGAAATGCTTGAGCATGAAGAGGGATATCAGGTCTTGACCATGCTTCTTTAGCAGGAGACAAATCATCAGTATTGGTTTCACCACTAACTTTATAAACTGTTAAAGGAATTTCTTTTTCAACTTCCTTTTTATTGGTAAACCACTCTGCATTTGCCCAGGACTGAATAATTTCATTGGCATGTTGATTGCTGTCTTTTAAATCAAATATTTCATTAAAGGAATCGTATACAAGAATTGTATTTTTAAGTGCCGACACAACATTTGAACCATATTTCTCAGATTTTAGTACTTCAACTAAGGCTTCTACTGAATAGCCTCCCAGCATAGTACCTAACATTTGAATTGATTTTTCAGGTGAGATTAATTCTGATGAAATTTTTTCTAGAGCAAGATCTTTTAGAAAGGCTGCTTTAACATAGGCTGCTTCATCAACACCTGGTGGAACTTGTTGTTCTAAGAGATCTAGCAGTTCTTGACTTCCTTGTCCTTTTTCAAAAAGATCAGCTATTGATTGGACTTGTTCTGCGTTCAATGGAAGAGGAGGAAGACCATCCTCTCTTCTATTTTCTTTCTCTTTGTAATACCCTTCCAACATAACCTAAAAATTTGATCTAGATTTTACATCTAAGTACTCTAAATATAAAGGTAGAGAATTTTTTATGGCAGATAAACTTATCAAAAGAACACCTTGCATAGGAGTATGCTCTACAACCTATGGAGATGACATATGCAGAGGGTGCAGAAGGTTTAGGCATGAAATTACATCATGGATTGAATATACAGAATCTGAAAAAAGCATAATTAACCGTAGATTAGAAAAATTTAAAATTACTGTGCTTGAGGAAAAATTTCTTGTTAGAGACTCTGAGAAACTTAAAGAAGCACTTCTTGAAGCAAAAGTTAGGTTTAATCAAGACCTACAACCAATCTGTTGGGTCTTCGATCTTTTTAGAAGCCTAGATACAGAAAACCTTAATTTAGAAGATTTCAGTTTAAAGATTACAGAAGATTTTATTGATACATCCTTGTCCCAATTAAAAGACGATATAAATAAAGAATTCTATGAATTGTCTCTAGCGCATTATCAAAGATATATACAGCCTAGTTTTTTTACTTAATTATTGGAATTTCATCAATTTTTGTTGTGTATCTTTGTGATTTTACTTCTCTTTTCATTTTCCAGGTATTTCGATAGCCCTGATTTCCAAAGCCAACTTTAGCTATTTCCATTAGGTTAATATAGTCGATGGTTTCCATTAATTTTGATGCACTTTTTTCATCCCTTTTTTTGTCAAAAAGAGACATTTGGTAACCATAGCTATCAGTGAAATCGCTTAACAATATGCCTGCTTTTGCATATTGGTAACCATTTGCATATATTTTTTCTAATATACGGTTTGCGCTTTTGATTATTATCCTTGTATCGTCTGTAGGATGGATTAATTCAAGAGATCTAGAAGCATATATTTGTTTAACCTTAGTATTAAATCTGTTCGACCTTATAAAAGTAGTTATTAATCTACATTTTTGTTTTTCATACCTTAATTTTTCTGCAGCTCTGCTTGCGTGAAAACTAATTGCTTCACTAAGTAAGTTTTTTGACCTTATGCTTCTCCCAAAACTTCTGCTAACCATTATTTGTTTTTTGGGTTCCATGAAATCATGTAATGTTATACATGATTGACCTTTTAATTCTCTAACAGTTCTTTCCAGTACGACATTAAAATTATCTCCAATAAGCCTTGAATCTATTTTTGTTAGATCATATGCAGTTTTTACTCCGATATTCTCTAGTCTCGCAGTCAGCCTTTTGCCTATGCCCCAGATTTTCTCAACTGGCATAGATCTTAAAAAATGTCTTATGATTTTTGGTTCAGACAAAATAACAACCCCATCAAATCTTGGATCATCTTTAGCAACTTTATTTGCAAGTTTAGCAAGTGTCTTGGTCGGAGCTATACCGATACTCACAGGGATACCTACCCATTCTCTAATTTTTCTTTTGCAGTCATAAGAAAAATTAACTAGATCAATATTCTTTTTGAATGATCTTAGATCTAAAAATGCCTCATCTATACTATATATATCAATTTCTGGACAAAGATCAGACAGAACATTCATAACTCTGTTAGAGATATCTGCATAAAGCTCATAATTAGATGAAAAGACTACACCTCCTTTAGATAAGTACTGATCTTTAACCTGATACCAGGGCTGCGTCATGCTGACCCCCATTTTTTTAGCTTCTGAAGATCTTGCGATTACACAGCCATCATTATTGCTTAGAATCACAACAGGGCGATCCTTTAAATCTGGTCTAAATATTTTTTCACATGAGGCATAGAAGCTATTACAGTCAATTAAAGCAAACATTAGTATCTATTGATTGAGGAAGTAACAACACCAAGAAATTCAAAATTAATTATCTTGTCTATATCTAATATTTTATTGTTTGGACAATTTGTAACTAGAGCTTTTTTTGATCCTAAGAGAATTTTTCTACAAAGAAATTCACCATTAATTGAAGCTACCACTATATTGCCATTTGCAGGTTTGAGACTTCTATCTATTATTAATATGGCATTATTTTTTATTCCAGAAAAAATCATCTCATCACCTTTAAACCTCATTAAAAAAGTAGCACTAGCTCTCTTTATTAAAAGGTCATTAATATTAATAGGATTTTCGACGTAATCATTAGCAGGGCTTGGAAAGCCAGAGTTTTTCAGCTTTTTGTGGGAAAAGGGATCCTTATAATCTTTATTGGAAAACATAAAAGTACTGTATATTTATACAGTATTTTATAATAAATTATCAAAGTGGAAAAGACTTAAGATCAATGTTTCCTTGCTTATATTCAATTATCCAGCCCTCATTATTTTCCCAACTCCCAAGCACTGCTCTAGAAGCACCACTATCGAGCTTATGAATAGCTGGTCTATGTGTATGGCCATGTATTAAAAGATCTAAATTATTTTTACCTATAACCTCATCAACATAATCTGCATTTACGTCCATTATGTTTTCTGCTTTATTGCTACTAGATTCTGCACTTTGTGATCTAAGTTGCTTAGCAAAATCAATTCTCTCCTCAATAGGTTTGGATAGGAAGCTCTCTATCCATTCTTCAGACCGTAATGTTTTCTTCAAATTTTGATATTCAACATCGTCAGTACAAAATACATCACCATGAGAAACCATAATTTTGCAAAATTTATCTTCGATAATGGTCATATCGTCAATAATCTGGATTCCTGTCATTTCTTCAAACCCAGACCCAAGCAAAAAGTCCCTATTGCCATGTATTAGAAAAATATTGAGACCACTATCAGTGGCTTTCTTAATGTTTTGGATAATATCTTTATTAACTGGATGCTGATCATCATCACCAATCCAATACTCAAATAGATCTCCAATAATATAGAGCGAATCAAATCGGCTATTAGCTTCAGACAGTAAGTTATAGAAGGTTTTAAGCCTGGTATTTTCTATTGGTTCGAGGTGAAGATCTGAAATAAATGCGATAGCCATAATTTGATGATAAAACTTTTTTTTAGATTATGGAAAATGATTAAAATTATTTAAAATATGGAGATGAAAAAAAATATAATCATTATTTGCTTAGCATTAATAATCATGGGCTGTAATACAGAAAAAGAACGAGTAATAGATACATCCGATCCATATCTTTGGCTTGAAGATGTTGAGGGCGCTGATGCTCTCGATTGGGTAAAGTCTCAAAATAAAATCACAGAAATAAGATACGCAGAATCCAAAGAATTTTCTGCAACTTATGAAGAGTTATTAAAAGAATATCAATCAACAGACAGAATACCTTATGCCAGTGTACAGGGTGGCATGATGTATAACTTTTGGCGCGATGAAAAAAATGTAAGAGGGCTTTGGCGAAGAACAACAATTGAGTCCTATAAGACTGACAACCCAGAATGGGAAACTTTGCTAGATATTGATGAGCTAGCTAAGCAAGAAAATGAAAATTGGGTTTATAAAGGTTCTAATTGTCTTGCTCCAAACTATGATAAGTGTCTTTTGCGCCTCTCTATAGGAGGTAAAGATGCTGTAGTTGTAAGAGAATTCGATTTAGTCAATAAAACATTTGTTGAAAATGGTTTTAATACCCCTGAATCCAAACAATATTTAAGCTGGATAAACGAAAACCAAATAATGGTTGCTACCAATTTTGGGCAAGGCACTATGAATGAATCAGGCTATCCAAAGCAAGTCAAAGTATGGACAAGAGGTGAGAATTTAGAAGATATTTCACCAATTTTTGATGGTGATTACACCAAAATATTTAGTTTTCCATTTGCTTCAATCAGACCAGATGGAAACTATTATGGAGTAGTTGAGGGCCCAACATTTTTTACCCAAGTACTGCACTTATTAAAAGATGAAAAATTAGTACAGATTGATTTGCCCTTAAAGATGGATGTCGCTGGAACTTTCAAAGGCTCCCTGATTGTAAGTCTTGATGAAGACTGGAGAGGTTATGTTTCTGGCTCATTAGTTGCTGTAGATATAGAAGATGCTCTTAATCAAGAAATATCTGATAGTTCAATTGAACTTATCTTTACCCCAACAGAAAAACGATTCATGCAAGGTGTAAGTCTTGGCAAGGATGAAATCTACGTCAATGTTTTGGATAACATTAATGGAAAAATTCTACATTTTGAAAAAGTAGGACTTAACTGGAGAGAGAGTGAAATAAGAAGTTTTGGTAACGCAGCTCTTTCAATATCCAGTATTGATGAATGGGATGAGCATCTTTTTATCAGTGCAGAAAGTTTTACTGAACCAACTTCTCTTTATTATGCAGATGAGAATAAAGATTTTGTAAAAATTAAATCTCTCAAAGAGAAATTTGATCCAAAAAAATATAGGGTTGAGCAGCTATATGCTACTTCAGCAGATGGCACACAAATCCCTTACTTCCAGGTCTCAAATGTGTCAATGGAAACAAATTCAAGCAACCCAACACTCCTTTATGGCTATGGTGGTTTTCAGATTCCTTTGACTCCTTCCTACCTGGGTTCATTTGCTAGACAGTGGCTAGATAATGGTGGCGTTTACGTTATTGCTAATATAAGAGGCGGCGGTGAATTTGGGCCAAAATGGCATCAAGCAGCCTTGAAAGAAAATCGCCAAAGAGCTTACGATGATTTTATTGCTGTGGGCGAGACCCTTATAGCGAACGGCATAACATCCAGTAAACATCTCGGTATTAGAGGAGGATCTAATGGCGGTTTATTGGTTGGTGCTGTTGTGACTCAGAGACCCGACCTCTTTAATGCAGTTATTTGTGCAGTTCCTTTATTAGATATGTACAGATACGACAAACTGCTTGCTGGGGCATCTTGGGTTGATGAGTATGGAGATCCCGATAATCCGGAAGAGTGGAGTTATATCAGCAAGTACTCCCCATATCAAAATGTTTTTGCTGAGAAAGAATACCCAGAAATATATTTCTACACATCAACTAAAGACGATCGTGTTCATCCTGGTCATGCAAGAAAAATGGCTAAGAAGATGCTCGACCAAGGACACAAAGTGCTTTATTACGAAAATATTGAAGGAGGGCACTCTGCTGCTGCAAATCTTAAGCAATCAGCTTATATGACAACGCTTCAGCTTGAGTATCTCAAAGAAAAACTTCTTTAATGAAATATCATTTTTGTTATATCTAAGCAGATATGACAGAATTTAATTATGGGTAAGTTGCTAAAAAAACCTTTTTTGAGAGGCTCTTTTCATCAAGCAATGTTTTTCATTGCTATAGGTGCTTGCACCCCATTAATAGTCAAAAGTAATAGTTCATTTGAGTATATAGCAACATCAATTTACTCCTGTGCAGTCATGATGATGTTTGGTTTTAGTGCCTTGTACCATAGATTTGACTGGAATAGCTCAGAAAAAAAGAAATTCAGAAAACTTGATCATATCGGAATTTTTTTAATGATTGCAGGAACGTTTACTCCCTTTTGTTTATTGATATTGCCGTGGTCATCAGGGCTAATTTTATTGATTCTTATTTGGTCAATTGCATTATTTGGAATCCTGCAAGTTATATTTATTCCAGATCTTAATAGAATACTTAGAGCATTAATCTATATAGGAATGGGTTTAATTTCTTTGCCATATTTGACTGAGATGTTTGAAGTATTTTCAACGGCAAATAGTGTTCTCATTTTAATAGGGAGTTTTTTATACATAATTGGTGCTGTTGGTTATGGTCTTAAAATCCCAAAACTTTCACCTAAATTTTTTGGATATCATGAAGTTTTTCATTCGTTAGTTTCTGTAGCTGCAATTCTGCATTTCATAGTAATTTATTCAATTATCTAGAAAACTAAAAAAACCTATCTAAAATTAAAAAAAACGGCTGAACCAGTTAAGAAAATTTTATAATTATATTTTAAGGAGAATTATGAGTTGTTCAGAAAGTGTGAATAAAGTTGTTGAAGTTTATGTTGAATCATTAAAGGAATCGAGTGCAGATAAAGTAAAAGAGGCATTTCACCCTAATGCAAAAGTCGTTGGACACTTACACGGCGATTTTTTAGAAATGAGTACCGAAGATTTTGCTGGTTTTGTTGCAGCCCAAGAGCCTGCTGATGTTGAATATGAAATACTTTCAACTGATGTTGAAGGTACAACTGCTGCTGTTAAAGTCAGAGATAAATATTTGGGGATTACTTTTCTAGACACATTATCGCTGATAAAAGTTGGCGACCAGTGGAGTATCTATAACAAACTATTCAACGTTGAAGAAGAATAGATCAGATAATATATAAAAGCTACTGAAAAGTGGCTCCCCGAACTGGGCTCGAACCAGTGACCCACTGATTAACAGTCAGTTGCTCTACCAACTGAGCTATCGGGGAACGAATACGAATTATATACAACTATTAAGAAATAAAAAACAATGAAAGGCTTTAAAGTAGTTTCAGATTTTGATCCAAAGGGTGATCAGCCACAAGCAATTAAAAAAATTGCTGAAAATTTGAATGATGGATTGCTAAATCAAACCTTGTTAGGTGTGACTGGATCCGGAAAGACCTACACCATTGCTAAAGTTATAGAGGAAACACAAAGACCAGCCATAATTATGGCTCCAAATAAAACATTAGCTGCTCAGCTGTATGGAGAGTTTAAGGATTTTTTCCCAGAAAATAGAGTTGAGTATTTTATTTCGTACTACGACTACTACCAGCCAGAAGCCTATGTACCATCATCTGATACTTACATAGCAAAAGACGCTAATATTAATGAACATATTGAACAGATGAGATTGTCTGCAACCAAGGCATTAATTGAAGCTAAAGATACAATTGTGGTTGCCTCTGTTTCAGCAATATATGGTTTAGGTGCTCCTGAATCATATTTAAAAATGGTTTTAAATCTAAGTAGAGGGGAGGTCATAAATCAACGCGATATTCTTAGGCAGCTCGCCACTATGCAATATTCAAGGAATGACTTAGATTTTCAAAGAGGTAGTTTCAGGGTTAGGGGAAATAGTATTGATATTTTCCCAGCAGAAGCAGAAAAAGAAGCCGTTAGAATCGAATTAGAATTCGATAAAATATCAGATATCTATTTTTTTGATCCCCTTACTGGAACAGTTATCAAAGAAATGCCAAGAGTAAGCATTTTTCCTAAAACCCATTATGTCACTCCTCAGAATACTATCAATAAAGCTTTGGATGATATAAAAGTTGAACTCGATCATAGACTTATAGAATTAAAAGCAAAAAATAAATTACTAGAAGCGCAAAGATTAGAAGAAAGAACTAATTACGATTTAGAGATGATGGCAGAGTTGGGGTACTGCAATGGCGTAGAAAATTATTCTAGATATCTTTCCGGTAGGAAACCAGGTGAAGCACCACCTTGTCTTTTTGATTATATTCCAAAGAATGCCATTGTATTTGTTGATGAATCTCATGTTTCTGTACCGCAGATTGGTGGCATGTTCAAAGGTGATAGGTCAAGAAAAGAAACATTAGTTGATTATGGCTTCAGATTACCAAGTGCTCTTGATAACAGACCACTTCGTTTTGAAGAATGGAACAAATTGGCACCTCAAAGAGTCTTTGTGTCGGCTACTCCCGGAAAATGGGAAAAGGAATTTAGCGATAATCAGGTTGAGCTATTAGTAAGACCAACCGGCCTTATAGATCCTGAAGTTGAACTTAAGCCAGTTACTTATCAAGTAGAAGATGTCTTAGAGCAAGCCAATAAAACGACAGCAAAAGGCTTTAGAACATTAATTACGACACTAACAAAAAAAATGTCAGAAGATTTAACTGAATACCTTCATGAAAAAGGGTTGAAGGTTCGTTACATGCACTCAGATATCGACTCAGTTGAGAGAGTAGAAATACTCAGAGATCTTAGATTGGGGGTATTTGATATTTTAGTTGGCATAAATTTGCTGAGAGAAGGTTTGGACCTTCCAGAAGTTGGGCTTGTTGCAATTCTTGATGCAGATAAAGAAGGATTTTTGAGATCAGAAGGCTCTTTAATTCAGACTATAGGTAGAGCAGCCCGAAACCTAGAAGGTAAAGCAATCCTCTATACAGATAAAATGACAGGTTCAATCGAACGGGCTCTTGGTGAAACTAATAGAAGAAGAGAAATACAAAGAGCTTACAATAAGGAAAATAATATCATCCCAAAAACTGCCACATCAAAAATTAAAGATGTTATGGAAGGGGCAAGGTCACTTAAAAAAGAAAAAAACCAAATTAATGACGATTCTGACCTATATGATGTTTCAAAAGTTAATTACCATAATATTGGTAAGGAAATAAAGAAGCTTGAAAAATTGATGAAATCTTCTGCTAAAGACTTAGATTTTGAACAAGCAGCAAAATATAGAGATTTAATAAAAGAACTGAAAGATAAAGTTTTAATTAACAAAGCATGATGTCCAATAAAATTATTTTTCTTCAGGGTCATGATGTATTTTCTAAAGCAAAAAAGACAAAATTTTTTGGCAATACTCTGGAAATTGAGAACGGAAAATATATTTTTGTCTTAATTGTTGCGAAAGAAATTTCTAATGAAGATATAACTAAACTGAAGTCTCTTTTAGGTGCAATTGAAATGGATTTCTCACCTAACTTAGTTATCACCCCAAGAATAGGAACTCAAAGTTCATGGTCAAGCAAGGCACAGGATATCTTTACTAATATTGGTATAGATTCAGTCTCTAGGATAGAGCGTTTAAAAGCTTTTGAAACAGAAAGCTCAGAAAAAATTATCGCTAAAATCTTCGATAAAATGACAGAGTCTCATTTTTTTAAACTCCCAACACAAGAAGAGCTATTTTTTAACCTAGAAAGAAAAAAATCAAAGAGCTATGACATCCACAAAGATCAGGATTTAATCTTCTCATTAAATGATGAGCTTGGTTTAGCACTCAATGAAGTAGAACAATCATATTTGAATTCACTTTTTGAAAAACTTGATAGACCTATTACAGATGCTGAATTGATGATGTTCTCTCAGATTAATTCCGAGCATTGTAGGCATAAGATTTTTAGATCGAATTGGAAAACTGACATACCTTTTAGCCACGATTCACTTTTTGATGCAATAAAATCTACAACTAAAAATGAAATGGACCATGTTCTATCTGCTTACCATGACAATTCTGCAGTAATTAAAGCGAATGGCACTAGCTTGTTAGAAATTAATGGTGATAACAGATATAAGAGTTTTAAGGGCGAGGTTGATACAACTATTAAGGTTGAGACTCACAATCACCCAACGGGTATATCGCCATTTGAAGGAGCAGCTACTGGGTCAGGTGGTGAAATCAGAGATTGTAGTGCAACAGGAAGAGTAGCTAGGCCAAAAGCAGGCTTTATGGGTTTATGTCTATCGCATTTAAGACTAGGGGAAACCTTAGAACCCTGGGAGGAACCTGAATTAAAACCAGATTTTTTATCTTCCCCCAAAGATATTCTTACTGACGCACCTATAGGCTCAGCTTCATATAATAATGAATTTGGAAGGCCTGCAATCTTTGGTTATTTCAGAACACTTGAGTATCAAAAGCAAGGCTTCCACAAGCCGATCATGCTAGCAGGTGGAGTTGGTTCAATAAAACAAGTTCAAATTGAAAAAGGAAAGCCCTCGGCTGGAGACGCAGTAATAGTTCTTGGTGGTCCTGCAATGCTAATAGGCTTAGGAGGAGGGTCTGCAAGCTCAACAAAGAAAACAAGTGATAATTCAGATTTAGATTATGCTTCAGTGCAAAGGTCAAACCCAGAAATGCAAAGAAGAGCACAACAAGTGCTCGATAAGTTCAATGAAAGATCTTCCAAAAATCCTATTACATTCATTCATGACGTTGGTGCTGGGGGAATATCCAATGCCATTCCAGAATTGGCAAAAGACACTAACTTAGGGGTAGAAATTAATTTAGAAAAAATTGATGCAGCTGACCAAACTATGAGTCCAATGGAACTTTGGTGTAATGAAAGTCAAGAAAGGTATGTCTTTACAATCCCAATGGTTAAAGTGCCTGCGCTTGATCATATTTGCAAAAGGGAACGATGTCCTTATTCAGTGGCTGGTACACTTACCAATGAAAAATCTATTAAAATTAAATTTCATGACGAAGAAATAGTAAATCTGACTATTGAAGATTTATTTGGTGAGATTCCTTTACCGGATCTCATAGCGCAAGATTACGATAGGTCATCACAGCAAGAAGATTTACCCTCTGACAATCTAAAAAAATTAATTTTTACAGTTTTAAATTTTCCAGTAGTTGGCTCGAAAAAGTTTCTTATTACCATTGGCGATAGAACAGTCAATGGCTTGGTTTTTAGAGATCAATTAATAGGGAATAGGCAAATGCCGGTGAGCGATTATGCTGCAACTTTTGATGATTATAATTCTGATTCAGGCCAAGTATTCTCTATTGGAGAGAAGCCAAACATTGCAATACAGAACCCAGAAGCTTCAGTGAGAATGGCTTTATCAGAGGCCTTATTAAACATTGCTGGTGTAAAGCATGAAGCTTTAAGTAAGATTACCTTTTCTGCAAATTGGATGAGTTCAACAAAAACTGCAGATGAAAGGGGGGATTTAGTTAGGGGAGTACAGGCGGTGAGTAATATGGCTGATGCACTAAATTTATCTATTCCTGTTGGTAAAGACTCTCTTTCAATGAATGTTAATTGGAAAAAAGAGAACGAAGAACATTCGGTTACATCTCCCATGACTCTTAATATTTCATCTTTCTCCAATGTGAAGGATCTCAACAAATCTGTTACGCCTGAACTCTCAGATGTAGATTCAACTTTGCTTCATCTTTGGGTGCATAAAGATAAATATAGAATGGGGGGTAGCTCACTCTTCCAAAGTTTTAAGCTCTTTGGAGGACCAACACCAGATATAGATGATGTAGCTGCATTCAAATCCTTATTTGATGGAACGCAAAAGCTACTTGAGGACGAACTTATTTTAGCTATGCATGATATTTCTGATGGAGGAATGATCACAGCTTTAATAGAAATGGCTTTATGCAGCAACACTGGTCTTGATATAGATTTAGATTATCCAGAAAAATCAAAAATTGTCCCTAAGCTTTTTTCTGAAGAGTCTGGTCTAATTATTGAAGTTAATAATAAAAACCTTGAACAAGTAAGAAAATACTTAGGTGGCTTAGACATTAACTTTGAGGAAATTGCCAAAAAGAATAACCAAAAAACACTAACTATTAATTCATTTAGAGAAAATTTATTTACTGAGACTTTAGATAATCTTTTTGATCAATGGAGCAAAGTAAGCTTTGAAATGCAAAAAATGAGAGATACTAAAGAAGCAGCAGAACAAGAGAAATCAGCCCATAGAGATTATGCAGAATTTCTGACCCCAAAAATTAATTTCAATATTCCAACTTCTGGAAAAAGACTATTTACACAAAAACCTAAAGTCGCACTGCTTAGAGAACAAGGAATTAATGGCCACTACGATATGGCTGCAGCACTGATGGAGTCTGGTTTTGAAGTTATTGATTTACACATGAGTGAGATAGGAAAAAGAATAACCAATCTTGATGCATATCAAGGCCTTGTTGTACCAGGAGGTTTTTCTTATGGAGATGTTTTGGGTGCAGGTTCTGGTATGGCTAGCACTATCATCTTTAATAAGCAGATCAAAAAAATATTCAGTAATTTCTTAGAAAATGATAAAAACTTTGCTTTAGGTATATGTAATGGTTGTCAATTTATGTCTGGTTTAAATTCAATTATTGCCGGTGCTGAAGACTGGCCTCAATTTGTCCGTAATGATTCTGATCAGTATGAATGTCGACTTGTGCAGTTAAAGATTGAAGAAAGTAAGTCAATATTTTTTGATGGTATGGCTGGCAGCATTATTCCTGTGATGGTCTCACATGGCGAAGGTAAAGCTATCTTCAACAATAAAGAAAGTAATGTAGTAGCAAGATATGTTGATCCATTGCACAGAACAACTAAGCATTATCCTTTCAATCCAAACGGCTCTGAAGAGGGCGTTGCAGGAGTTTGCAATAAGGATGGCAGAATTATGATAATGATGCCGCATCCTGAGAGAACTTATTTAGCTAAACAATATTCATGGTCACCAAAGGAATGGAATCACTATTCGCCTTGGTTCAAGATGTTTGATAACGCCTATCAGTTTGCTAAGAAAAATTAAATTTTAGGCCTTAGCACTTCATTAATAATTTTATCGTCACCGCGTTCTAGAAAAAGCTTTATAGTTTTAATAACCGTTGGAAAAGCTAATTCTTCCCATGGAATATCATCGTATTTAAACAGTTTAACTTCGCTGCTTTCTGGTGTTGGGCCAAAATCGTAGTTAACAACTTTGCCCGTAAAGAATGTATAGATTTGATCTATGTGGGGCACACTTAAAATAGTAAAAAGTTTTACATCGCTTACTCTAAGCTTTGCTTCTTCTTCAGTTTCTCTTAAAGCCCCTTCTTCGATAGATTCCTGGTTTTCTAAAAATCCTGCAGGTAGAGTCCAGTATCCATGCCTTGGTTCGATTAATCTTTTGCAAAGAATGAGCTCATCATTATCAGTGTAGGCTAGGACCCCAGTCACAATATTAGGGTTAGAGTAAAAAATCTCGCCGCAACTATTGCAAACCTCTCTTTCACGATTATCATCTTCTGGTATTTTCTTGGCTATTTCAGCGGATGAGCAAACTGGACAAAAATTCATAAAAAAATCTGAGTTCAATTATAATAGACATATGATTTATAGCCTAGGACAAAAAAAACCTCAATTTAATCCAGATGAAGTTTGGATTGCAGATTCTGCTGATCTAATTGGTGAGGTAATTTTAAGTGGAGATGTGTCTGTTTGGTTTAATGTAACTATCCGAGCAGATAACGATGTTGTTAGTATTGGAAGCGGTTCAAATATTCAAGATAACACCGTTATTCATACCGATGAAGGCATTAAAGTAGATATTGGAACCAATGTCACTGTTGGCCATAAAGTCATTATTCATGGAGCATGTGTTGGAGAGAATACTGTGGTTGGAATGGGAAGTGTTCTTATGAATCACGCAAAAATAGGTAAGAATTGTATTATTGGAGCTAATTCATTAATAACAGAACGAAAAGAATTTCCTGACAATTCATTGATTATGGGTTCGCCAGCAAAAGTAATTAGACAATTAACTGAGGAAGAAGTAGAAGTTTTAGCAATGAGTGCTCAACATTACTCTGAAAAAGCAAAAATATACAAAACCGATCTTAAGTCATGAAATTAACTGAAATAAGAAAGAATTTTCTTAAATACTTTGATTCAAAAGAACATGAAATTATAAGTTCTAGCGACCTTATACCACATGGAGACGACAGTATTTTATTTACAAATGCTGGTATGGTTCAATTCAAAGATGTCTTTCTGGGGCTAGAGAAAAGAACAAAAAGTGCTACCTCATCACAAAAATGCTTGAGAGTGGGTGGAAAGCACAATGATCTTGAAAATGTTGGATTTACAACCAGACACCAAACATTTTTTGAAATGCTTGGTAATTTTAGTTTTGGCCAATATTTCAAAGAGCAAGCAATTGAGTATGCATGGGAATTCTTAACTGATGAATTAAAAATCCCCCAGGAAAAGCTATTTATTACAGTTCATCAGAGCGATGACGAGTCGGAGCAGCTTTGGCTAAATAATATAGGCATCAGTAAAGACAAGATAGCAAGATTAGGTGATGAAGATAACTTCTGGTCCATGGGCGAAACTGGGCCATGCGGACCATGCTCTGAAATTTTTTATGATTACGGTGAAAATTTTGAAGGTTCACTTCCTGGGGAAGGTGATACTGGAGATAGATATGTTGAAATTTGGAACTTGGTATTCATGGAGTTCAATAGAAACGCAAAAGGCGAATTAACTCCTTTACCAAATAAATGTGTAGATACAGGCATGGGGCTGGAGAGGATTTGTTCTGTAATGCAAAATGTTGGGTCTAATTTTGAAACGGATTTATTTAAAGATTTAAAAATAAATATCTCTAAAAAGTTTGAGACACCAAACGATCAATCTTTAAATGTAGTGGCAGACCACCTTAGAGCAGCATTCTTCTTAATGTCTGAGAGTGTTATGCCATCAAATGAAGGAAGGGGATATGTCCTTCGAAGAATAATTAGAAGAGCTGTAAGACATGGTTATAAAATGGATCGTAAGACCCCATTTCTGTACGAATGTCTTGAAAATTTAAGAGATTTAATTGAAAACGATTTTAAAGAAGAATTTACAGATTTCCCAAGATATAAATTAGCACTGGAACAGGAAGAAAAGTTATTCTTCAAAACTTTATCTTCAGGAATGAAGATTCTAGAACAAGAGTTAAGCAAAGATCTCAAAATCGTATCAGGAGAGATAGCGTTTAAATTACATGATACCTATGGTTTCCCTATTGATCTTACTAGAACAATTTCTCAAGAAAAAAACCTGAGCATAGATGAAGTTGGTTTTGAAAAACTAATGGCGATTCAAAAGCAAGGTTCTAAACAGAGCTCTATGTTTAATGCGAAAGATATAGTTATAGACCCAAATCTTTCATCAAATTTTATTGGGCATGACAAAACTAGTTGCGAGGCAAATTGTATTGCTCTATTTGATGAAGAAGGCACTAGTGTTGATAAAATCAGCAGTAGAGGCTTTGCAATTTTTTCAGAAACTCCCTTCTATGCTGAAATGGGTGGTCAAGTTGGTGATATAGGCTCAGTCGTAAAAAAAGGTTCTGAAATTAAAGTAATTGATTGCAAGAAAGTTGGTAATTTTCATTTACATGAAGTTGAAATATCCTCTGGTGAGCTGACTAAAAATGATAACGCTAAACTTCTAATTGACCTGGCAAGAAGAGAAAAGATTGAGTGTAATCACTCAGCAACGCACCTTCTTCATTCAGCTTTAAGGGAAACTCTTGGTGATGCCGTTCAACAAAAAGGCTCTCTTGTTAACGATGAAAAACTAAGATTTGATTTCTCTCATGGAGCTAAACTCACTCAACCTGAAATTGAATCGATTGAAAAGATAGTAAATTCTCAAATAGAGAGTTCTTCAATTACAGAAACCAAGACAATGAGCTTTCAAGATGCTTTAGACTCAGG
>SHBL01000016.1 GCA_004321845.1 SAR86 cluster bacterium
ATTGGTTGATATGGCACATGTTTCAGGACTAGTAGCAGGTGGAGTCTATCCAAATCCAGTTGATTTTGCTCATGTAGTGACTAGTACGACACACAAATCTTTAAGAGGTCCAAGATCAGGCATCATACTTTCAAATGAAGGTGAAGAATTTCAAAAAAAACTTAATTTTGCTGTTTTTCCAGGTTCCCAAGGTGGACCTTTAATGCATGTCATAGCTGCTAAAGCTGTTTGTTTTAAAGAAGCAATGACAGAAGATTTTAAGGAATATCAAAAACAAATTATTTCTAATGCAAAAATAATGTGTGAGCAATTTAAATCTAGAGGGTTCAGTCTAGTTCAAAAAAATACTGATAATCATTTGTTATTAATGGATTTAAGGGATAAAGATATAACAGGCAAAGAAGCTGAGGAGCTCCTTGGCACTATCAATATTACTGTGAATAAAAATTCTATCCCCAATGATCCTGAGTCCCCTTTTGTGACATCGGGTGTAAGAATTGGCACGCCTGCTATAACTACAAGAGGTTTTGGGCATGAGGAATCAAAACTTGTAGTGGATCTCATTTGTGATGCTATAGAAAATAAAGAAAACTCTAATGAACTTGATATAGTAAAAGCTAAGGTTAAGGAGTTATGCAGGAAATTTCCTGTTTATAAATAATGTTTTGCCCATTTTGTACACACGAGGAAACTAAAGTTGTCGATTCAAGGTTAGTAGCTAATGGTTCACAAATTAAAAGAAGACGAGAATGTATAAACTGTGGCGAAAGATTTTCTACCTATGAAGAGGCTGAACTAGTAATGCCAAGAATTATAAAATCAAATGAAAGAAGAGAACCATTTGATGAAGAGAAGCTTAGAGCAGGCTTGCATAAAGCACTAGAAAAAAGACCAGTTTCTTCTGATCAAATTGAAAATGCTCTTCAGAATATAAAAGATTACATAAGGAAAATTGGTGAAAGAGAAATACAAGCTCAAGTTATTGGAAAACAAGTGATGAATCAGTTGAAAGAACTCGATCAAGTTGCTTACGTAAGATTTGCATCGGTTTATCAGAACTTTCAAGACATCAAAGATTTTGCAGACGAAGTCTCAGAATTATCAAAAAAATAATGAATTACGATTTGCTTATGCAGAGAGCTATCAATATTTCTGCGCCTTATAAATACCTGGTTAAACCAAATCCTATGGTCGGGGCTTTAATTGTTAAAAATGATGTGGTGCTTGCTGAAGGTGCGCATGAAAAATTTGGTGAAAACCATGCTGAAGTAAATTGCTTTAACTCTCTAAAAGATAAAATCCATGAAGACCATGTAATGATTTGCACTCTGGAGCCATGCAATCATTACGGCAAGACTCCACCATGCACTGAAAAAATTATTGAATCAGGTATAAAGAAAATAATTATAGGTAGCCTAGATCCAAATCCAAAAGTTGCTGGAACAGGCATAAAAAGATTAAAAGATGCTGGTATTGAGGTTTCTCATGGTGTGCTTGAAAGAGAAGTTAGAGAACTTAATAAGTTTTTCTTTTTCAAACATGAAAACAAAAGGCCTTTTATAACCATAAAAATTGCTAGTTCTGCTGACTGGAAATCTCATAGCAAAGATGGAAGTACAACATGGATAACCTCAGAAGCTTCGCGTAAAGATGTTCAATTAGTTAGAGCAGAACATGATGCCATTCTTACTGGCGGTAATACTATCAGATCAGATCAGCCAAGAATGAATGCTAGGGTGGAATTTCCCTTGATTCAACCACATAAAATCCTTCTTTCAGAGCAGAAAAAATGGGATCTGAGTTTGGATTTTTTTCAAGATTCACAGGTAAACATAATTAGTGAGAAAAACTTAGTGAAAGTAGTAGAAAATTTGTCCAAGCAAGAAATTAATTCATTACTAGTTGAAGCAGGACCGAAACTTGTAAACAGTTTCCTAAACGAAGAGCTTTGCGATCAATTGATTGTGTATCAATCACCAGACAAATTAGGAGATGATGGAGTCTCATGGTTCGAAAACGAAGCAATGATTGATAAATATGGTCTAAGCCTTAAATCATCGTATACAATTGACCGAGATAAAAAAACTGTTTTTGAAAAATGAATAAAAATGAAATTCCAGAAATAATTGCAGAGCTTAAGAAAGGCAAAATGGTCATTATTCTTGATGATGAAGATCGAGAGAATGAAGGTGATCTTATTTGTGCAGCTGATGCCATAACACCAGAAATCGTAAATTTTATGGCAACTAATGGAAGGGGTCTTATTTGTCTGGCGCTGGAGTCAGAAAAATGTGAGCAATTAAAACTTAAGCCGATGACAAGCAATAATAAAGCAAGCAATAGAACTGCTTTTACAGTATCAATTGAAGCTAAAGATGGCATAACCACCGGAATTTCTGCTAAAGATAGGGCTCATACAATCACTACAGCTGTGAATAAATCAGCAACAGAAAGCGACATAGTTCAGCCAGGGCATGTTTTTCCATTGCAAGCTATGAAAGGTGGAGTTCTTGCAAGAGCTGGTCATACCGAAGCAGCATGTGACTTGGCATCATTAGCAGGCTTCTCAGGTGCAGGAGTAATATGTGAAATCATGAATGACGACGGAACTATGGCTAGAAGAGATGATTTATTAAAATTTGGAGAGAAACATAATCTTAAAGTTGGAACAATAGCAGACCTTATAGATTACAAACTTTCAAAAGAATCAACTATTGAAAATGTTCATACAAAAAATGTCTCTACAGAATTTGGAGATTTTAAATTAGATGTTTGGAGAGATGTAATTTTTGATGAACATCATTTTTCTCTTACCAAAGGCTCGCCTGAAAAAATAGATTTCCCAATTGTTAGAGTACAGACACAAAGTGTTTTACAAGATACCTTAGGTATCGATGAAATTGGAAAGAAATGGTCTATTCGAAAATCACTACAAAGAATTTCAGAAGAAGGAGCAGGTGTGTTCGTGCTAATTAATCATAGGGATGCAAAAGGCTATTGGTTATCAATGCTGAAAGATGAAAATATTGAACCAAAGAGAAATAGAAGAGTCATTGGCATAGGATCACAAATACTTAGAGCAATTGGTCTTAATAAGATTATGGTTTTGGGTACACCTACAAAATATAGCGGACTATCGGGTTTTAATATTGAAATTGAGGGCTTTATAGATGAATGATGCACCGGATTTTAAAGATTGTTTTAACAATATAGCTAAGAAAAAAATTCTAATCGTTTCAACAACCTGGAATAAAGACTTACTCTCGCCATTGATGGATGTAATAACAAAGACGGCTAATGATCATAAAGTTGATCATGAAATAAGTTTTTGCCCTGGTTCGTTAGAATTAGCTGCCAGCATAATTAGAGCAAAACCAGATCAGTATGATGGGGTGCTAGCCATAGGTCTTGTAATTAGAGGTGATACTCCTCATTTTAAACTTGTTTCAAAACAATCATTTCAAGATTTAGCATCAGTAGCGCTTGAATTCCATTCAACTCCTTTAATCAATGGAGTGCTTACTGTAGATAATAAAGTACAGGCTGAAGAAAGAATCAATCCAGAAAAGATGAATAAAGGAAAGGAGTTCATCGAGTCACTCTTTCAGATGATGTCTTCATAAAAATGAAAAACCTTAGCCAATACAAAGAGAAAGTTAATGCCCGTGAACTATTGGTGCAAGCACTCTATGAGTATTCTTTTGGCCATAATAATGCTAAATCTATTGAAGACTCTTTTAGAAAAGATTTTAGAAAAACAAAGATAGACTACATTCTCTTTAGAAATATTTTTGGCCACATAACAAAAAGTACCTCAGATCAGAAGAAAATAATTTCAGAAATTGCTGAAGTAGAAATGTTTGGCATAAAAACAATAGAAGTTATGGAAATGAATATACTTCTAATTATACAAGCTGAATTTGAATTAGAAGGTACGCCAAGAGAAATTCTGATTGATGAGGGAGTAAGGTTAAGCAAAAAGTTTTGTTCATCAAACTCATATAAATTTATCAACGCAACTTTAGAAAAAATATTAAAATCCTAATATGAGAAAAATTGGGTTTATTGGATGCGGCCACATGGCTAAAGCTCTCATAAAAGGGTTGCAAAAAAATTCTGCATTCAGTATCAGTGGTCATGATAGAAATGAATCTAATCTTGCCTGGCTAGAGCATGAATCAATTCCACAAAAATCTCTCGCAGATTTATGCATAGAATCTGACATTGTAGTTATATGTGTCAAACCAAAAGATATGTATGAGCTTTGTGCAACTATGAATAAAATTATTGATAAAGAAACAAAGATTATTAGTGTTGCTGCAGGTGTTACATTAGAAAATCTAAAAACAGCGCTGCCTGGAAGAAAAATATTCAGGGCAATGCCCAACATTGGTGCAAAAGATAACCTAGGCATTACCAGCATATTTTCATCTAAGGAAGATAATGAAATTCTTGAAATATTTAACTTCTTGGGCAAAGCATTCGTTGTCGATAGTGAAGAAAAAATTAATTTGCACACCTCCCTTATCGGAAGCGGTCCAGCATTTTATTTCGAAATAATTAATGAATTTGAAAATAGATTAGATGGGTTACTGCCCGATAATGTATCTAAGAGAGATGTAACATTACTATTTCTCACAAGCCTTATTAGTGCCATTAAAGATGGAGAGAACTTAGATGATTTAATTGCTAGTATTAAGTCAAAAGGCGGCACGACAGAAGCCGGTCTGAATCTTCTATATAACAAAAATTTTATTCAAATCTTCTCAAATGCTGTTGATGCTGCAAAAAATCGTGCGGCGGATCTATCTATGGATTAAGTCTTCTCTATTTGGTCCATTAGAAATTAAACCAATCTTAACGCCAACGTAACTTTCAATATACTCTAGAAATTCTTTGGCATTTTTAGGTAAGTCTGCATAATTTTTACATTTTTCTAATGAACAATCCCAGCCCTCAAATGATTTGTATATAGGTTTTGCCTTATGCAATAAGCGGGATTTAAAACTTGTAGTTTTTCCATCAACCTCATAATTTATACAAGCTTTAATTTCTTTAAATGAATCAAGCACATCAAGTTTTGTTATACATAGCTCAGTAAGGTTATTTAATTTAGCAGAGTATTTTAATGCAACAAGGTCTAACCAACCGCACCTTCTGGGTCTGCCTGTTGTTGCTCCAAATTCATTACCTTGCTTAGCAATATTCTGACCAACCTCACAAAAAAGCTCTGTGGGGAAAGGACCCGCACCAACTCTTGTTGTGTAAGCTTTAGCAATGCCTAGTACATCTGAATAGATACTTTTTGGAAACCCTGACCCTACCCCGACTGAGGTAGCTAGAGTATTTGAAGATGTGACATATGGATATGTACCATAATCGACATCTAACAATGTGCCTTGAGCACCCTCATATAAAATATTACCACCCTTCTCATAAATATCTTCCAAGGTATCTGTGACATCTCCAAAATATTTTGCTGCCTTATGGTAAGAATCAATTAACTGTCTATAAACCTCGTCATAACTAAAAGGTTCAGAGTTATGAATATTTTTAATCTGAAAATTGTAGTATTCAACTAAGCTACTTAGTTTGCTCTCAAGCAAATCACTATCTTCAAGATCAAAGGCTTTGATACTTCTTCGAGCTGTTTTGTCTTCATATGCTGGACCAATACCTCTTCTAGTTGTGCCAATAGAATTTTTATTATCTTCTCTAAGTTGATCTATCTTTGCATGCAGAGGGAGGAGTAAACTGCAGTAACGGCTGATTCTAAGTTTGCCTTCAAGCTCAATCCCTTTTTCCTCAAGCTGTTTTATTTCCTCTAGTAAAGAATCAATAGAAAGAATTACTCCTTGTCCTATGAAGCATGAAACATTTTCACAAAAAACTCCTGAGGGAATTAAATGAAGAACAAATTTTTCCTCTTCTTTATAAATAGTATGGCCAGCATTGTGACCACCCTGAAAACGGCATACAGCATTGAATTTTTTTGAAAAGTGGTCAACAATTTTCCCTTTTCCTTCGTCACCCCATTGAGTGCCAACCAGGATCAGGGATTTTTTCATCTATTTATTTAGGTTCAGATTTATTCAGATACTTAAAATAATCACTATCCGGATCAATTAATAAAATATCTCCTTCATCATTAAATGTATTTCTATAAGCCCTTAAGCCTCTAGTGAAACCGTAAAATTCTGGATCTCTATTATATGCTTCAGCATATGTTGAAGTAGCAATAGCATCACCCTCACCTCTGGTCTTTTCTGCATCTCTAGTAGCATTAGCTAAGATAATAGTTCGTTGTTTATCTGCATCTGCTCTAATTTTTTCAGCTGTCTCTCGACCTTCAGCTCGTAACTCTTCTGCGATTCTATTTCTTTCTGTTTTCATTCTTTCAAAAACTGAAGTTCTAATTTCTCTTTCAAAGTCGATTCTTTTAACTCTAAAATCTACAATTTCTACTCCTAATTGAGCAGAATCTTCTCCAAGAGATTCCTTTAGTGAAAGCATTAAACCGTCCCTGTCTCCAGACACAACTTCATTCAAAGTTCTTTTACCAAATTCATTTCTTAACTTGTCTTTAATTCTTCTTTGGAGAGTATCCTCAGCCACTCTAGATTGTCCACCATTAGTAGAAGTGTAATAAGTTTCAGCATCTATAATTCTATATTTAACGAATGAATCAACACTGAGAGGTTTTGTTTCACTTGAAAGCACCCTATCAGGTGGAGTATCAAGCGACCTTAATCTACCTTCGAATTTGATCACACTATCAACAAACGGCACTTTAAAATTTAAACCAGGTTCAAGAGTTCTTTCAAAAGCTCCAAGTTTAAGCAATATAGCTTTTTCTGTATCTCTTACGATGACAACTGACTGTACGAGTGCAGTAATAACTAAAACTGCAAATAAGGTAATAAAACTATTTTTATTCATCGTCTTCCTCCTGATTCTTAATAAGCTGATCTAATGGTAAGTAAAGCAAGTTATTGCCTCCCTCTACATCAATCATGACTTTAGTGCTTGAAGATAGAACATCTTCTAAAGCATCTATATATAATCTCTCTCTTGTTACTTCTGGTGCTTTGTCATATTCAACCAGCAAAGCTTTAAATCTCTCTGCTTCTCCTTCTGCAACAGCCATAACTTTTTGTTTATAAGCTTCAGCATCCTGTAATTGTCTTTGGGCTTCACCTCTTGCTTGTGGGACTATGGATAGTGCATATTTTTCAGCTTCATTTCTTAGTCTTTCTTTATCTTCTCTTGCAGCCACAACATCTCTAAATGAATTAATTACTTCTGCTGGTGGTTGTCTTTGCTCAATATTGACTTGCTGTACAGAAATACCAGCATCGTAGATATCTAAATACTCTTCAAGCCTCATCAAAATGCCAGAACTTATTGCAGCAGCACCTGAGGTAAGCAAATTATCCATATTGTTTTCACCAACAACGTGTCTAAGTGCACTTTCTGTAGCTTGTCTGATTGTTATTTCTGGATCTTCAACAATTAACGAATACTTAACTAAATCACTAATGGTGTATTGAACATTAAGCTCAATATCAACAATATTTTCATCTTTAGTAAGCATATTGGTCGGTAGTACAAAAGTTCTGATCTTAGATACATTCTCTTGTGCATATACTTCTTCAATTATTGGGAAATGAAATTGCAAACCAGGTCCAAGCACTCTGTTATATTTACCCAAAGTAAGCACAACTAATCTGTCTGCTTCATTAACAATCCTAACGCCTAGGAAGACATATAGTGCAACTAGGCCCATTATTAAATAGGTAAAAAATTTAAAACTAAATTTGAAGCTTGCGCCTCCTCCTCCAGTGCTACCACCACCAGAATTACCAGAAAAAAATATTTTTCTTAATTGTTTAATTGCATCATCGAGATCAGGGGGTGAATTTTTTTTGCCCCAGGGATCTTTTTCATTTGGATTCCAACTCATTTATTAAAGCTCCTTAGATAAGTGTTTATTGTATCAGAAAAAAGGTTTGAATCGTTTTCATCTAATACATTTCCTGCATAATTTAACTCAAATTTCTTCATCCAGGTTAACTGGGTTTTAATTAATTTCTTAGTTGCTTGAAGAGCATCACTACATGCTTCATTTAGGGATATGCTTCCTTCTAAATGCGGCAAAAATTGTTTGTAATTTATTGAGTTCATACTATGCGATACAGATGTTAATTTATAGGTAATAACTAAATTCTCAAGCTCTTTTAAGAAACCGGCATTAACAATTTTTTTTATTCTATCTTCAGCATTTATGTCTAATGCTGCTTTTGAGTCTGACAAACCCAATAACAAACAATCGGCTTTGTTGAGTATTGATCTTGAAGGCTCTTTTTTAAGCTCAGATAGTTTTGTTTTTGTAATTTTTATTATTTCTAAGGCTCTCTCAACTCTTCTAGAATTTTTGATATCTATGGTGTTATATGTTTCTGAGTCTAATTTTTTTAACTCTTCAACTAATGCTTTTTGACCATTTTTTGTTTTAAATTCATCGATTTCTGATCTTATTTCCTTATCAGTCGGAAAATCATGGATACCCTCTAATAGAAGTTTATGAAACATCATCGAACCCCCAACAAATAATGGGATTTTATCGTTTTTAGCTATCTTAACTAATGATTTTTGGACATGGGCCAAGAAAATGCCGGCATTGAAGTTTTTATCAGGCTCTATAATATCAATCAAATGATGCTTAACGCTTTTTTGCTCACTAGTAGTAGGCTTACATGTACCAATATTCATACCTTTAAATACCATTGCACTATCGACACTTATCACTTCCAGAGGAAATTGATCAGCAAGCTCTAGAGACAACGAAGTTTTACCAGCTGCCGAAGGGCCCAGTAAGAAAATTGCAGGTAAATCGTATCTATAGCTCATCTATAAACTTAATAATTTCATCATATGACCCAGAATAATTTGTTAAAGCATTATTTTGAGCTGATTTTTTTTCACTTCTAATAGTTATATTTTGGTACTTACTTATCAGAGATCTAAGTTGATCTTGTTCTGAGAATGTTTCAATAATATTCGTATCGCATAGATCTTTTTTAATTTGTTTATAGTTATCTAACTTAGAACCAGTAATTGATAAAGTGTCTACAAAAATAGGCTCCATAAAATTATGGCCTTTGGCATAATTAATACTGCCAGCAACAATAGCTAAATCACCTGCAGCATAGAGATTAATTAAATCACCCACTTCATCAAATACTAGAATTTCATTGTCATTAATTTTTATATTGGCTTCTTTTTGCAAAGAAGACATTCTAATGCCCCTCAAACCAAAATTTTCAAGCTCTTTAATAACTTTTGAAACTCTCTCAGGATGCCTAGGAGCAAGGATAAGGTTAATATCCATATCAGTAAGAGCTTGAACAACAAAAATTTCCTCACCTTCATGGGAGCTTCCTAAAATTACATTCAATTTTTCCGTACCTAAGATTTTCTGGTAGTGATTTCTTCTATTTTGATCAACACTATAATTCTCTGGGTTAATTTTAATATTCCCAATGTGTTTTATATTTTTAACCTCAAAAAATTCTAACCTATCAATTGTTATTTTTGATTGAGCCAAAAATAAATCAATTTTGCTAAAGAGTGTTTTTGAAAAAACCTTTAGCATCTTAAACCTTTTAAAACTTGTATCTGAAATTGTGCTATTGAGTGAAACTACATTTAAATTTTTTGCTGCATTTAACAAATTTGGCCAGAACTCACTTTCAAATAAAATAATTTTGCTGACCTTAAAATTTATGATTATTTTTTTATGTGCAAACTCAAGATCATATGGAAATGGAAGTATTTTTATATCAGAATTACTAAAATTTTTATTTAACTCTTCCAAACCTGTATTTGTAGTTGATGTGATAAGAATATTTTGACCTTGATTGCTTAGCTTCTTGGCTAATGGAGAAAGAATTTTAATTTCTCCTAAGCTTACCCCATGCAACCATATTGTTTGGTTCTTAACATTAGGTATATTGAAACCTAACTTTTGCTGAATAGTTTTTAGTTTATTCTTATCTAATGTTAATAAGTCTCTTAAAATTAGAAGAGGCAGAAGTAAGATATAAATTAAGCTATATATAAAAAACATTAAATGAATAATATCACTCTTATATTACTAATTTCTTTCACTAAGGCATTAAGCTTTATTCCTAAGATAATTTTCACAAATAGAAATTCACCCCTATGGTCTTTGCTTAGCAAACTATTGAAGAAGAGAAGAAAGATAATAGAAGCAAATATTAATCATTGTTATAAAGATAAAACTTCTGAATGGAGAAGTGATTTAGTCGAGAACATATGGGGCGAGACCTTTTTAGCACTGTATGAAAATAATTTTGCATGGAATGCAGATAAGAGAATAAATAAATACAAATGCGAAGTGCTTAATAGTGAATTATTGGCAGATGCACAAGAACAAAATGTTGGGGTACTGCTCTTATTTAGACATAGTATTTTCCTAGAGCTTTCAGCAAGACTTATTTCTGAGCGTTTTGAAATTTATGGCATGGAAAGACCTAATAACAATGCTGCTATACAAAAATTACAACAAAAGGGAAGGTTAAAATCAATGAAAGGCATAACAGCCAATTCGAATATCAATCAGCTAATAAATTGGCTAAAAGAAGGTAAAACTGTCTTATATGGACCAGACCAAGATTACAGAAATAAAAGATCAGTTGTTTCAGAATTTTTTTCTAACCCATGCCTTACTACTACTGTTCCGTATAATTTAAAAAAAATTACAAACTGTAAATTAATTTATCTGGATTTTTATAAGACAAATGACGGCTATAAATTCATTTTAGAAGACGTATCGCATATCGCTGAAAGTAAACAAGCCTTTGCAGATAATATAAATAAAATTATTGAAAAAAGCGTTAATCAAGCTCCTGAACATTATTTATGGCATCACAGAAGATTTAAATCACAGGCTCCTGAAATATATGATTGAACAATTTGAAGAAATAAAAGGGTTCCTAGACTCAGAAGAAGGTAATGCACTATATAAATTCTGTAAGTCCTCTCATTTGAATGGAGTTTGTGCAGAAATAGGGTCTTACTGTGGAAAATCTGCTTGTTATATTGGATATGCTTGTAAAGAGGTCGGATCAAAATTGTACTCAGTTGATCATCATAAAGGCTCAGAAGAACAACAATTTGGAGAGGAGTACTTTGATGAAGAAATTTTTGATTATTCAAAAAATGAAGTAAATACTTTGCCATTATTTTTGAAGAATATCTCAAAATTTCAATTAGATAATTTCATTGAACCAGTGATCATGTCATCAAATGATGCCTCTAAAGTTGTGCCCAATAAACTTGATTTTTTATTTATTGATGGCAGCCATACATTTGAGTCAGCTCGAAGTGATTATAAAAGTTGGGTAAAGAAATTACGTTTGGGCGGAGTACTAGCTATTCATGATGTATATGATTCAGAGGAAGAAGGAGGCCAAGCCCCAAAAGAAATTTACCTTAAAGCATTAGATGAAGGTTTTAATCTGCTAGAAAGAAGGAAAAGTCTTGTGATTCTTAGGCGCTAAAGAAGTATCGCTTTCTCTTTGCCACTAATATCATATAAACAATCTGCAGCCATAATTATTGCGGCATTAGTCCAAGTTGAATTTTCATCTGGCCAAAATATATCTAGATCATATTGGTAGCCAGTAGGAAAATAACCAGAAGAGTTCTTATATTTGAGGATCTCACTAAAAATTTTGGATGCTTCTACTTTCATGCCAATTTTAAATAATGCAATAACACATTCAGAAGATTCAGCTAAAGTTACCCATGGTTCTTCTGCAACACACTTCACTCCCATTCCTTCAACATAAAATTTTTGCAAAACTTTTTCTGCATCTGTTTTCTTGCCACAATTGCACAGCAAAGGGTAATAAGCATCCATAGAAAACCTTGATCTGTCTATTCCATCTCTGTTAAATTTTTTTGATTTTAAACTCTCAGATGTAATTGCTTCTAAAGCATCAATACAATCTTTGTCGCCAATAATTTCACATATTCTGTTATAGGCTCTTCTAGAAAGCTCAATAGAACATGTTGCAGTGATTAGAGAATTATCTGAAAAACCATTTTTATCTTGAGCCCAAAAATAAAAGCCATCTTCTCTTTTAAATTTTCTAAGACCTGCATAAATTAAATGTATCTCTGTCCTAAAACTTTTTAAGTAATCAAGATCCTGATCAATCAGGTACTTTTGCAGTAAAGGCAAGAAAATATAGGCAGTGTGATGCGCTTCATTAAAATCTTTAGTTACTTTTTCATTAATATACTCAGATTTTACTAACCCTTTTTTATCAAGTTGCCCCAAGCAGAAATGAATTCCTTTATCAAAAGCATCCCATTCTTGATATATGGCTAAGGCAATAAGACACTCACAATGATCCCAATAATCCCATTTTCCTTTTTGGTCCCATAAAATTGCGCCTTTGTCATTTTGGTTTGACATAATCCAATCTTTTGCAGATTTAAGATCATGGTAAATTGAATTGTTTATCATTTTCTAAGGTAGAAACATTCAGATTTGCCAAATAATGGATTCAATAATTTCTCTAGAAACAAGGAAAATTTAGCTTGTCCAAACATTTGTTTTACTAGTAGTGCATGCAGTGATTTTAAGAAGTCATTTTCTTTCATATTATTACGTGCTTTAAGTATCCAATAGATCGAATGCATAGAATGTTCTCTGTGATGTTTAAATAATTTAAGGTTTAACTCTTTGAAGCATTCTTTTAGGAAATCTTTTTTAAATATTCTGATATGGCCTCCTGGTGTTTGCATATATTCTTTTGAATACATCCAGCAAAGACTTTCCGGAAGATAGCTTGGTACACTTATTAGCATTACTGCTCCCGGCTTTAGTATTCTGTAACATTCTTTTAAAACCTCTCGAAAATTTGGCACATGTTCTAAAACTTCTGAGCATATGACTAAATCTTGTGAGTTATCAGGAATTTCAATATTCCTTACATCTCCTCGAATAAATTGATAAGTATTCTGGTTCTTACAGTGGTGTTCTTGGAACTCCCCTAATAAAGCATTTATTTCTTTTTCTGATTGATCTATACCAATGATTTTTGCATTGGAGAGCTTGAATCCCAAGGATTTTAAGTGCCTACCATTACCACATCCTACATCGATGGCAGTCTTAATTTTTTTTAAATTTAATGACTTAAAGTTAAATGTTTCCACTAATTATTTCTTCGAAGAGATCCTCAAGTTTCTTAGCATACTCGTCCCATCCAAAAAAAGCATCTCTTCTGACCTTTGAATTATTAGCTAATTTATCTCTTAAAGCATGATTTTTAACTAGCTCTTTCATTTTATCTTTTAAATCACTAACGTCATCTGAATTAAATTTTAAACCTGCATCGCCAGCAAGTTCGGGCAAAGATGCTTTATCAGAAACAATTACTGGTAAACCAGTTGCTATCATTTCAACAAGAGGAAATCCAAAACCCTCATAACTGGATGCTGCTATGCCTATATCTGATGCATTCAGTATTTTAATCAATTCATTTCTTGGTAATTTTTTTCTAAAAGAAACTAGATCATTCAAATCTAAATCATTTATTAATTTTTTATTGTCTTCTCTTAGGTCACCAATAATAGTCAGTTTGGCACTTAGCCCATCGTTCTTAAGTAAGTAAAGAGCTTTTAAAATATTCCTTAGATTCTTCATAGGAACATCTGAACTTATGATTGTTACAAACTCAGAGTTAAAAGATGTTCTTTGATGAAACTTGCAGTCAGCTAAATCTATACCATTCCAAATAACTGAAATTTGTTCTGCTGGATACTGAAAATAGTGGCATATATCTTTCTTAGAGGACTTGGATGGTGAAATAATTTTTTTTACTTTTTTGAGATTCTTTTTTTGAAAATTAAGAAATGAGTACCACCTTTTTATTGCTAATTTTCTTAAAAAACTACTTTCATTTTCCAAATCAATATCTCTATCAACATGTATTGGGTGATGCAGGGTAGTTATGAGCTTCTTGTTTATTGAATCAGGGTAATTGCTAATTGACTGATTATCATGAAATACATCATAAGAGTCTGCTGTTTTAGCGAATTCAGTATTTTGCAAAAGTCTGTCACCGAAAAATATTGGTTCGGTGAATGTTCCGGTAAAAGTTTCAATAAAGTCCCATAGATCTAATCTAGTTTTTTCTTGAGCTTGGAAAATTTTAAACCTTTCAAATGAATTAAAAGTTTCGAAATAGCCTGGGGTATTTATTTCAACTACCTTAATTTTATTACTAACAATAGGTAAAGGGTTGCCAGAAAAAATAGTGACCTCATGACCTCTGTTTTGAAGGGCCTCAGAGACGTTTTTTATATAGATTCCTTGGCCACCTGAAAAAGGATCACTTCTGTAGCTTAGAAGCCCAATTTTAAGTTTTTTCATTAAACTTTAGAAAGCCAATCTGAGTACTTATCAGATTTTCTTCTAACAGCATCAAGGTAGTTTTGTTGAATTTGTGTAGTTATTTCACCTCTTTTTCCTATCCCTACTTTAATTTTATCTATGGCTCTGATAGGTGTGATCTCAACAGCTGTACCACAGAAGAATACTTCATCAGCAGTGTATAGTTCATCTCTGGTTATATGCCTTTCTAATACTTCCAATCCTAAATCTTCTGCTATTTTCATAACAGACCTTCGCGTTATGCCATTAAGACAACATGTTAATTCTGGGGTCATCACCTTCCCTTTTTTAATTAGGAAAATATTTTGGCCACTACCCTCTGCAACAAAACCATTTGTATCTAATAATATAGCTTCTTGATACCCATTTCTTTTAGCTTGGTCATGTGCCATAACTCCATTGACATAACCGCCTGAAATTTTGCCTTTTGTCATTAAACTATTTGGAAACTGTCGGGTAAATGAAGAAACCATGACATCAATTCCAGACTCTAAGGCCTCAGCTCCAAAATATGATGGCCATTCCCAACATGAAATCATGAGATGTGATTTCATGTCTACAATATCTAAACCTAATCTTTCATCATTTAAATAAATTAGAGGTCTTATGTAAGCATCTTTAAGTCCTGATTTCTCTATAACACCTAACTGTGCTTCCATTACTTCATCCATTGAATGGTTTATTTCTACATTGATTATTTTTGCAGACTCAAAAAGCCTCTCTGTATGTTCTTTTAGTCTAAAGATGCTAACAGAGCTGTCATCATGTGATGCATAAGATCTTACCCCTTCAAAGGCCCCAAGACCATAATGCAATGTATGAGTAAGCGGGCTTATATAAGCATCCTCTTTTTGAATGTATTTTCCGTTTAACCAGTAAGTATTTGACATAGGGGTAGTATAATTGTTTGAAACTTTTTTTAAACATAATGAACAAAAACATTTTTAGAGCCTATGACATCAGGGGAAGCTCTATTACAGATCTAGATGATCAAACAATAAGAAAAATAGGTTATGTTCTGGGAAGGAGAATTCTTAATGCTGGAAAAGATTCTGTCTATATTGGTCACGACTCAAGACTATCAGCTGCTTCTCTGCAGAAATCACTAACCGTAGGATTTAATGCATCTGGCGTAAAAGTTTTAGGGTTAGGTTTAGTTCCTACTCCGCTTGTTTATTACGCAACCAAAACTGGATCTACTCCAAATGGTGTGATGATAACAGGAAGCCATAATCCTAAAGACGATAATGGGCTTAAAATTGTTTTAAATGATAGCGCTGTTTCAGGGTTAGAGTTATTTGAAGAAGTAGCTAATCAAGATTTGATTCCTGAAGTGCCTGAAAACTATGAAAAAGTTGAGATTGTGCCCAACTATCTTAAAGAGATCAAAGAAAAAATACTAATAAGCAACAAATTCAAAGTTATTCTTGATGCAGGCAATGGTGCAGCAGGTGAGATAGCTGATTTAATTTTTAATGCACTTGGTTTTGAGACAATTTCTATAAATAAAGAGCCTGACGGTAATTTTCCTAACCATCATCCTGATCCTAGCAAAGAAAAAAATCTAGAAGAACTTAAAATGAAGGTTAAAGAACATGATGCTGATGTTGGTTTTGCCTTTGATGGTGATGGTGACAGGGTTGGCATGATTACAAATCATGGAGATTCAGTGCTTGCAGATCATTTAATCATGTTATTAACACAACACTATCTCAAAAAAAGGTCTGGCCCAATAATCTTTGACGTAAAGTGCTCAAGCCAACTACCTGCTTTAATCAATGAACTGGGCGGTAAGGCAATTATGGAAAAAACTGGACACTTTAACATTAAGAAAGCTATCAAAAAGCATAATGCTGTTCTAGGTGGAGAGATGTCGGGTCATATATTCATTAATCATGAATGGTATGGTTTTGATGATGCAATATATACTGCAGCCATATTGGCCCAAATTATATCTGATGCTGAATCTTCTTCCTCAGAAGTGATTAATAAGTTTCCTAAAACCTTTTCAACACCTGAACTAAATCTTGATGTTAGTGATGATGAAAAATTTAAGATGGTAGAGCAGTTTAAGAGCGAGATGTCTTTTCCAAATAGTGAGCTTAATACGATAGATGGTGTAAGAGTGACAATTGGTTCAGCGTGGGGTTTGGTAAGAGCCTCAAATACTAGCCCTAAACTAGTATTCAGATTCGAAGCTGAAACTGAAGAAGAGCTTAAAGAAATTAAAGAATTATTCTTAGATAATCTAAAGAGAATATTTCCTGATTTATCATTAAATTTTAGTTAAGTATTTCACTTAGCTCAGAATCTTTCTCTTCCGCATTTAATAGCTCATCAATATTCTCTTCAAGAAAGTATTCAAAGTAACTATTTTTAAAGGATTTAGAAACATTACCAGTTTTCTTATCAATTCTTATAGCTGCAATCCCTTCAGGAATATCTACTGAATAATCTGATAAAGAGTTTTTAGATAGCGTCATAAAATCAAGCCAAATTGGTAAAGCATTTGTGCTACCAAATTCATTTTCACCCAATGAGGTGCCATCATCTTTTCCTACCCAGGCCGATGCAACTATATTTGAAGCATAGCCTGAAAACCATGTGCTCGTTGCATCATTAGTTGTCCCAGTCTTTCCACCCATGTTTTCTATTGGTATTATCAAACCCCTTCTGTTTGCGTTTCTTTTTAGAGCTTCTTGCAAAATATTTGACAATAAAAAGGCTACCCTCTCATCCATAACCTGCATTTCCCTATCTTCCTGTAAGGCAATCATTGGAGTATTTAAATAATCAAAACTCTCAGAGCTTAACCAAGGAAAGCTTACTCCACTGAAGTCTTTAACTTTTTTTGAATATTTATTTTGAGGATCAAAAATTATTTTGCCATTTATATCTTCTATACGGTCAATATAGGAAACCTTTTGATGCTTACCATTATTAATAATTGATGAGAATTGAGTTGCTGCCTTTAAAGGGTTTAGTGTTCCTGTGCCAAGAGCTATTGATAAATCATTGGTAAGCATTTCATCATCAAATTGATACTTTTGAAAACATTTTATGGTTTTTGGTAAGCCTATAGATTGCACTAACTTAATTGAAACAATATTTAGTGACTGTATTAAAGATTCTCTTAGTCTTATTGGTCCATAAAACTCTCCAGAATTATTTCTTGGTCGCCATATGCTCTCTAGCTTATCATCGTCAAATATTATTGGACCATCTATAAAAATAGAAGATGGATTAAGGCCATTTTCAAATGCACAAGCATAAATAAAAGGTTTAATACTTGATCCTGGCAATAACTTAGAATTTGCAGCTCTATCAAACTTTGATTTACTAAAATCAAAACCTCCAACATATGCTTTCAAGCTTCCCTCTAATGCATCAACCGCCACAAGTGATGCTTCAGCAATAGGTATCTGTGAGAAAACTTTTTTTCCTGACCTTTCGCTGATATATATAAGACTGCCAATCTCAAGAAAATCCCTAAAGGATTGGGGTTTTGATGACTTTACGCCATCAGCAGATATGGTACGGGCCCAACTATAATCAGCAGACGACCAAAAAAGAGTACTAAAATTTAGTTTCGCATCTAGAGTCTGAATTTTTTTATCATTTATGGCTATAACAATGCTGGCTTCATGGCCATCTATTCTTGGCCTATTATCAAGAAGATTTTGAAGCTTATTAAGGTTTTCCTCTTTGGTTGTTTCATAATCAAGTTGTGATGAAATGATAAAAAGACCTTCTTTCTGATAAGCGCTTCTTAAAATAGAAAAATTAAAGTCCTTGAATACTTGCTCATCGCGCCACCCGTACTTTTGGTCGTATTTATATAGATTGTCCCTTAATGCATGCACAGCATTATCCTGCATAGCAGAATCAATGGTTGTAAATACGTTCATGCCCTCTTCATATGCCTTTAATCCAAATTTATTAATTATTTCTGCTCGAATCTTTTCAGCTATATACTCAGCCTCGACAGTTATTTTTGGACCAAAACTTTCACCAGTTACAATTTCTTCTTTGGCAGCATTCATGTCAGCGTCATTAATAAATTGTCTTGCAACCATTCTTCTAAGAATTAAATCTCTCCTCTTCTTAGATGCTATTGGGTTTCTTACTGGATTAACTGAAGAGGGTCTCTGCAAAATACCTGCCAATAAAGCTGATTCTGCAATTGAAGCTTCAGAAAAATCCTTCCCAAAATAATATTGATACGCTGCTGCAAAGCCATAGTTTCTATTGCCTAAGAATGCTTTATTAAAATAAAGCTCAAAAATTTCTTCTTTATTTAGATAATCTTCTAATTTCCAAGCAAGGATTATTTCTTTAAGTTTTCTTTCATAAGTTCGTTCAAAAGATAAAACATAGTTTCTTACTA
>SHBL01000017.1 GCA_004321845.1 SAR86 cluster bacterium
TCTATTAAATTTTGCAGCAATATCCCTAGTAATTTCTAAATGCTGTTGTTGATCTTTTCCTACTGGAACATGTGTAGCATTTGGGGTCAAGATATCAGATGCCATAAGCAAAGGATATGAAAACAACCCTACAGAAATACCCTCATCGATATCTTTCTTACCACTTTCATTATTAGTATCTATTGCAGCTTTATATGCATGAGCTCTGTTTAGTAACCCTTTCTCAGTGATGCAGCTAAGAAGCCATGCAAGTTCGGTAATTTCAGGCACATCTGATTGTCTATAAAAATTTGTTCTCTCAGGATCAAGACCAGAAGCTAACCATGCCATAGCTATACTATTGCTAAGTTCATTCAATCGCTCTGGATCAGATACCTTGATAACTGCATGTAGATCAGCAATAAATAAAAATGATTCACAATTTTCATCCAATAGATCTAGTGAAGGTTTAATCGCACCTATATAATTTCCCAAATGGGGATAGCCACTTGGCGTTATACCTGTTAAAATCCGTTTCATTCAATTACTATTTGTTTGAAATTATAAATAATATTCAGCTAATTTGTGGGAGACAAAGCAATAAATCTTAATCAGCAACTTAATGAGATAGAGAGTCTATTCTCTACAGGCCATATTAAAAAGGCACAAAAGGACCTTCGCAAACTAAATTCTCAGTTTGGAAAAGGTAAACCTATTCCCTCAAAATTCAGACATAAATTCCAAAGACTCAATTTTACGGCTAAGGAATATGATGATTGGGCAGAGTTTGCTACATCAGATAAAAGAACAGAACTTATTAATGAGGTTGGAAAACTTCAAGCTGAAAAGCTAGAACCAAGATCATTAGCCAATAGAATTAACTCTCTTCAAAAACAATGGCAAAACCTAGATCAACATGGAAAAACTGCAAGTAAAGAAAAATGGTCAACATTTAAAGAAGCATGTGAAAAAGCTTGGGCACCCTGCAAAGACTATTTTGCTGTTCTAGAAAGCAAGAAAGAAGAAAATAGAGATAAGAAATTAGCTCTTTTGAAAGATATAGATGCATTTCCAGCTGGCAAGACAGTAGAAAATACTACTGTCATACAAATTGTAATGTTCCTTAAAGGCATCCATGAAAGGTGGAAATTATTCGCACCAGTGCCTGATAAGGACTTCCAAGACCTTAATAATAAGTTCAAGGTATCAAGAGATGCTGTAAATAAGCTTCTTGAACAAGTTGAAATTCACAATAGAACAATTAAAGAAACAGTTATAGAAGAGGTTAAAAATTTAAGCAAAGAGGACATTGATGCTTCTGTGCTCAAAATAAGAGAACTACAAGATCATTGGCGAACACTTGGTCCAGCTGGCAAAAAATTAGACCCAGAAATTAATCAAAAATTTGAACAAGTATGCGATGAATTTTTAAGAATCAAAGATAAAGAGCTTGATGAGTCCAGAGGGTTAATGGATATAATCATTAAAGACTTAAGAGATAAAAAGGTTGCTCCTGGAGAAGCTGAACAAAGGTTTATGGAGTTAGAAAATCTTTTAGGAACTCCTGAGGAAAAGAAATTCAAAAAGGCCATTAAAGATTTTGCTATGTTGCAGAAGAATGAAAAAGCTCAAGAAAAATTGAAGTCCTATCAAGATCTTTTTGAGGAATTGATTGAAAAAGGTTCTGACAAAGTTTCAAAGGATTTAATACCAGAATTTGTAAATGGTAAGCCATCCGAATCAATGGACTTAAATGAAGCAGCAATTAGGTTCCAAATGTTTGCTGGTCTTGATCCAATAGGCCCAAAAGAAATGGTTTCAAGGGTCAAGTTTGAAGAACTTAGAAATAGATTTACCGAGAAATCCATAGACATGAATGAGAAGTTAAAAGAACACTTTACAAACCTGGTTTATTCAAAAGGAACCTCAAGTAAAAAAGAATCAGCTGATGTTAAGAAAGCTATGGTTAAGGCCCTCAAAAAAGTAGAACAGCTACTTCCTTAAGCCTCTAATATATTCAAACCCAAAGACCATGGTCATGAGGAAGCCAAAAAAGTAATTCACATTTTTTGATATTCTCTTAAAAAAAAATAGATACTCCACAAAATGAATGCAAAGAGCAAAAATTGCAGAGTATTCAACCAATGTAAAGAAAAGATTATTTAGATCTATAAATGCTAAAAAAACATAGAGCAACCAGAAAAGAATTATAAAAAACTTAATCATAAATACGCCTTAATTCTACTAATAATTTCTAGTGTTCCTTGCTCTGCTTTACGGATATTCGTTAAATTTACAAAGCCATGAAAAAGATCAGAAAAATGTAATCTTGAAATATTATTGCCATTTTTTTCCAATAGTTTTGCGTAATCGTTCCCTTCATCACAAAGAGGGTCAAAACCAGCAGTTATCATTAATGTAGGAGTTTCATTACAGTCAAATCCTCTTTGTTTTAATAAATCAAATCTTGGATCTAAATCGTCATTGTTGTTTGATCTTAACTGGTTCCAAAACCATTCCATTGAGCTCTTTGTTAACAAGAAATTGTCCTTATACAGCTCCATTGAATCAAATTGTAGAGTTGGAGATATCATAGGGTAAATTAGTATTTGAGCACTTGGCATTGGCAGATCAGATTCTGTTAAGTCAAAGTTTAGTGATGCTGCAAGATGTGCCCCTGCACTATCACCACAAAGCAAAACCTTATTACTGGAAACGCCCTTATCAAGGATATATCTATATGCTTGTTTGGAGTCTTCTAATGCTCTTGGGTATTTATTTTCTGGAGATAAACTATATTCAAGGGAATATATTTTTATACCAAGCATAACAGACATCGAAGCCACAAAATTATGGTGGGTCTCAATGCTTCCTAAGGCATATCCACCACCATGAAAATAGAGCATAACCTTGTCTGAAGCCAGTGAATCTGGGATGTATTCTCTGACAATAATATCGCTACCCCCAGCAAGGATTACATCCTTAAAACTAAACTTATTGGGCGGTTTTTTATTTAAATTTAAGCTCATACGAGCATTATTTGAATTTATTCTTTCTTCATTATTAAAATTATCTACATTTGGTTTATAACCAAAAATTCCAATTAATTTTAAGAATATTCTTGATTGACGATCTAGATGCTTGTTTCTGATAAATGCACCCTTCTTTGGGAAAAATCTTTCTAAAAACCAATCAGGCAACACAAAAAAGATGTTTAAAATTAAATTAATAAAAAAATATTTCATACCTACAATCTTGCAGTAAAGTTATTATCTAATATATTATATCTATTGTTGTTGGGTGCTCATTTAAGATTAATTAAATCATTTGCCCATAATTTATAAAAAAATAAATGCATACTTCCAATTTAATAGCCTACGTTGTACCTATTTTCATGCTGATGATAGCTTGTGAATTTTTGTATGGTTATTTCAAAAAACAAAATAATTACAGACTTAATGATACTGTTACAAGCATAGGTCTTGGCCTTATGAGCCGATACCCTGCTCTATTGGGCTTGGGTGTTCAGGGATTAGTTTATGCATTCATTTCTCAACAGTTCAACCTAGGACTTTTAGCATCTTATGATTTGTATGTTTGGGTAATAGCATTTGTTTTGTATGACTTAAGTTATTATTGGTTACATAGGTCACACCACCAAATTAAGGTATTATGGGCCTCCCATGTAGTTCATCATCATGGTGAGGAATTTAATCTGTCTACAGCTCTAAGACAAACTGGCACAGATTTCCTTTTTAAGTGGATCTTTTACACCCCTATGCTTCTATTGGGCATTCCTGTAGAAATATTTGTTACAGTTGCTGCACTTAATTTAATTTACCAATTCTGGGTACATACTGAACATATTGGCAGACTTGGAATCATTGATTATATTTTGGTAACTCCGTCGAATCACAGAATCCATCACGCACAAAATAAGGAATATATTGATGCAAATTACGGTGGAGTTTTTATATTGTGGGACAGAATGTTCGGTACTTTTATAGATGAAAGAGAAGACTTAAAACCTATATATGGTACTTCAAAACCCCTGAATACATGGAACCCATTATGGGCAAATCTAGAAGTCTGGAATGAAATATTTAAAGATACCTGGAGAACAAAAAAATGGACAGATAAAATTGCGCTTTGGTTTTCAACTCCCAAATGGCGTCCAGCTGATGTAGCAGAGAAATATCCTATTAAGAAGAATGATTTATCTCAATTTAGAAAATTTAATCCCAAAACAACTCTTTACGCTAAAATCTTTGGTTTTACACACTTAGTTTTTGTAGGTATATACACTCAGGGAGTTCTATTCAGTTCAGCTTCAATAGGTTATGTAGATCTTATGCTGATAACAATTAATATTGTTTCATTGATGGTCTTTGCATCATTTATGTATGAAAACCGTGTCTTTGTTTATTATTTTGAGCTTATAAGGTCTATTACAGTCTTACTGCTCATAAGTATTGGTTACTTTAACTTTATGCCAGAGGTGGTTCTTGGATACACAGTCTTATCAGCTGCTGTATCAGGAGCTATAGTCTTTAAAGATAAATTCTTCTCTCTTAGCGAAGCTCGCTAGGCTTCATAAAATTTTCTAGATTAGAGCATCCTTGTGTAAGCTCAACCCATTTATTTTCTGTAGATATTTGTGCAAGTGCACATGTAGGATATTTGTTAATGAACTTTTGTGTTAAAAACTCAGTAAGATCATGCATTGAAGGGTTGTGACCAACAACCATTACAGTTTTAATCTCTTCTGGAATTTGATACAGATTATCAAGAATATCTTCTATAGATGCATGATAGATGTTGTCTAAAAAACTTATCCTTGGTTTATTTTTTGAGAAAAAATGTTCAATTGTTTCTTTTGTTCTTTTAGATGGACTTGAGAGAATTAATTCCAAATTAATTTTTTTGGAAAGAAAGAAATTACCCATTAAATCTGCATCCTGTATGCCTCTTGTTGATAGTGGTCTATCAAAGTCTTTTAGAGCAAAATCGTCCCAACTTGATTTAGCATGCCTTAAAAAAAATATATTTTTCATAAAGTTAGTTTGTCCTTGCTAGTTCTTTTTTTAATCTATTCCGAAATGAAAAGTCATCCACTGTAATAGTATGTCTATCAGTATCAAGCTGATTAATATCTGGGTTATTTATTTCAATATCTATTAATCTGTTTATATCTCCTTTAGGTATCCATTCGCCTGCAAGGTGTCTGGCTGCAAGTTTAGATTGCAATTCAGCCCCAGGCCAAATACAACCAAGCGGCTGAAAAAGTCCTATAAAATATAAATTCTTAATTCTTGGCGGCAACATCCTATGCAGCAAGTTGACTGGCCCTTTCTCAAAGTCTATTAAATTTTTATCAAAAAATTTATGTTTAATTTTATATCCAGTGCAGGCAATCACAGTGTCATATTCTTGAAATGAGCCGTCTTTAAAGTAGACCACTTTACCATCAAATTTTTCTATATCTGGTTTGGGTGAGACCTTACCATGACGAACTGCATTATAAAGATCAGAATTTATAGTTGGGTGTGTTGCAAGAATATGGTTCGTTACTTTGGGTAAACCAATATCCTCATTTTTGCCTTGAAGCATCTCAAGCATAAATTTCATAAAAGGCAACCTTATAAATCTAGGCAGCCATCTAGATTTAAGCCCAAACACATCGCTCGTTAAGCCAAACATAAATTTTGGTATCAGGTAGTAACCCCTTCTCCAGCTTATAGATGTTGATTTTGAAATACGTGATGTTTCTACCGCTACATCACAAGCAGAATTGCCGCCCCCAATGACCAAAACTCTTTTATCTCTAAACGGTTCAGCTTTTTTATAATTATGAGAATGTATAAATTCACCTGAAAATTTCCCAGGGTAGTTCGGAAGTCTTGGTTCATGATGATGTCCATTACAAACAACAAGAGCATCAAATTTTTGAACATTTATTAAATCAGTATTTACATGCTTCCATTTAAGCACCCATCTACCATTATCTTCTTGCTCACATTTAAGAACTTCTGCATTGAAATGAATATGTTTCTTAATGCCAAAATGTTCGGAATAGTTGTTGAAGTATTTAAGTAATTCTTTGTGAGAAGGATAATCAGAAGCGCCTTTAGGAAATGGGAAATCCTCATAATACGATGTATATTTTGAACTTATAATATGAGTGGTTTCAAAAACACTTGAGTGTCCTGATGGATCATCATATCTCCAATTGCCCCCAACACCACCACAGCGCTCAAAACCAATAACATCAAAGCCCTTATCTTTAAGATTCTTTATTGCTGTTATGCCAGATGGGCCAGCACCAATAACTGCTACTTTTTTCATTGTCTTTTTTGAATTAATATTGCTAAGACTCCATATTAAACAAATTAGATTATGTCTCAAGAGCTTGTAGTTAACTTAAATTTTTGGTCTAACCCTCCTTGGTCTGATGCCAAAGGTAAGTATAGATTGGGCCTAAAGCCTATTAAGACACAAGACTGGTTTGATACTTCAATAGATGAAGAATTAAAGAAACACAAAAAAGAACTGCTTGATAACTCTTATAGCACTGTCGTAAGAGCAACTAGTTGCTCTTTAGAAGCTCAAGAACTTCTTTCCAAACATATAGAAGCAAGCAATTCTTACAAAGACCCCATAGCGTCTATGTCACTTTCTGTACCAGATGATTTATGTATCATTGAATCTACAGGAGAACAGAAGCTATTGGCTGCATCTGTCTGCTCCCCTAGTTACTGGAATCTAAAAGAAAAAATAGGAGAACCATTGCGTGCTATCCATAAACCAGTTAAGACTTTAAATGAAAAGATTGGTAATCCAATAGAAAGGTTTATCTCGAACGCTCCAGTTGGCAAACCGTTTAAGCGAGAAAATTGGTTTATACATGGAGATACAAAAAGAATGCATCTTAAATCTGAAAAGTTTCCATCAGGCCAAGTGTCAGAGTGGATAATACGCTCGGAGAGAGAAACTTTATGCAGATATGATAAAAAGTACTCTCTTTTCGCAATTAATGTGAGATTTCAGAAATTAAGCTTTATAGATGAGTTTAGTGACGCAAAAGAATCACTAAAGAATAGTTTATTACTACTTGATAAAGATGAAGTAGCGTATTTTGGTGGTCAGCTTAAACTTGATTTAATTTTGTCTTATCTTGATTCTTTAAAGACTTAAAGTAATCATTTGCTTTCTCTATAACTTTTGGAGCCAACCAAATTGTCGATATAAGAGTTGGAAAAATCATCATTGCAAATGCACTATCAACAACATTTATTGCAAGATCAAACCCTCCTATAGAAAAACCAAAAACAGCACATATGAAAATAAACTGATATATAGGCACCCCTTTTTTACCAAATAAAAACTTAACGCATGCTGTGCCGTAGAAAGAATAGGTAAAAATTGTGCTAAACCCAAAACACAAAACTACAAAAAATAAAATTAGTGGACCAATTGACCCTAGCATTACCTGAAATGACTCTGCTGTAAGAAGAACACCTTTATTATCTGCAGTAGGTTCTACGCCGCTCATAAGAATAACAATTGCGGTCAATGTACACATAATGAGGGTATCAAATATAGGTCCCGTCATAGCCACTAGGCCTTGTTTTGCTGGATGAGTAGTCGTGGCTGTTCCATGAATTAGAGCTTCTGTCCCTACGCCTGCTTCATTACTAAACACACCCCTTTTTATACCTGTTAAGATGACCATAACCAATCCACCAGATACTGCAGATTTGAAGTTGAATGCTTCATAAAAAATAGAACTTATTGCAGGAATCAGCTCTTGATAGTTAAGAATAATTATTACAAATACAGCAGTAAAATAGATGACACTCATAAGAGGAACCAGTAACGCTGAAACATTTGCAATTCTCTTTAACCCGCCAATGATTACAAATGCAGTTATAGCAGCCATTACAGCTCCTGCTATATAAGCAAAATTTTCTATATCAGAGAAAAATAAACTTTCGGTAATTCTTACTATTTCGCTTGCTTGTACTGCCGGTAAACCAGCAATCATTCCAAAGAAAGCAAACATATAAGCAAATGGGAGCATATACTTAGGAAGTCCATTTTTGATAACGTACATTGTTCCTGCATTAACAGTACCGTCTGGACTTATTTCACGATATAGTGATGAAAGTGTCGCAGTAAAGAATTTTGTAGCAATACCAAAAATTGCTGTTACCCACATCCAAAATACAGCACCGGGGCCTCCAAAATATATAGCTGCTGCAACACCAGCAATATTGCCTAATCCAATTGTGCCAGAAAGTGTTGCTGTAAGCGCTTTAAAATGACTGACTTCTCCGGCACCTTTACTTGGATGTTTTCCTCTCAGAATATCAAACGCAAAAAATAAATATCTGTATGGTTTGAATTTCGCAGTAATTGCAAAAAATAAACCGGCACCTAAAAGCAGAAGCTGTGTTGGTTGTCCCCATGCAATAGTTGCAAATTGGAGAAAGAATTCATCTAATAATTCCATACTGTTTTATCGTAAACAAAATGCAAAGAAAAAGCCGCTAAAAAGCGGCTTTTTTTAGCAATGAAGCTATTTATGCATCATCAGGATCTGGAAAAAACTGATAAGATGTACTTGGATTTGGTCCTTCACAAGTAGCAGATGCATCAAACATTGCTTGTACTTCAGCACCCTCATTAGCAAATCTTTCATATGACGTTTTGGCGCCATCATGACTTTTATAATAATTCATCCAGAAAAAATCATAGGATGCATAAGGTTCAGGATTTTCTCCATTATGCATATAAACTGCATATCTAAATGGAGCAACATCATCAGCTTGATTATCAAGATATGCATTAAAGGCCTCAACTCCAACTTGAAGTTTAGCTAGACCATCATCTCCATTATATTTGCAGTAATGAGCATATGTAACCCACTCAGCAGAAGGCTCTCCCCAATTATCTTTATCAGAATATGGAAAATATGCATTGTAACCTCTTCTATTTTCACCATCACAGGTTAAAACAGATTCATGCTTTTGAGCCCAAGCAGCAAACTCTTCACTTGGCCCTGAAGCCCAAGCATTATCTGCGGCATCTTTGGATTCCCAAAATAGTTGCCAATATACTTTTCCTTCACCACCAAGACTAGCTGTTTCTAAAGGTGCATGACCAGCTGCAAAAAATAATGCTTCATCAAGAGCTAAGTCATTCCATTCATCAACCATCATAGTTGCAGTTTCATTATTGAAATCTGGGCCAGGAGTACAAGTCATATATTCACTAAATGGGGGTCCTTGTTCTTCTTCAGTAGCAGTTTCTGCTTCTTCTTGAGTTTCAGAGCAGCCTACTAGAAAAAGAAAAGAAAGTAATATAGATAGTTTTAAATTATTCATTTTTTCTCCTAAATTTTGAATAAGCATTAACTATCGCAAGAAACAAAAGTTTTGACAAGAAGAAAAAGTGCAAATTATGTACATATTTAAAAATTAGGGAATTGCCTTAGATATAGACTATAAAATGTTCAATATGATTTCAGAGAAAGAAGCAACATGTCCTTATTGTTGGGAAAATATATATTTTGAGATAGATACTTCTATCAGTGAACAGGAGTATGTAGAAGATTGTCATGTATGCTGTAACCCTATCTTGGTTAGGTTGAGTATTTATGAAGAATCAATAACTATAGATACTGCGAAAGAAGATGATGGGTTTTAAGGATTAAATTATGGGAATATTTGTATTAGGGGGCATTGTATTTATTGTAGCCTTTGCTCTATTTAAGGTTTCAGCATTTAGGAAGACTAAATCAAATGAGACATGGCTAAAAATCACCGTAGTTGGTTTAGTAGACTATGTAGTCCTAATAGCCGGAACAATTGGCACAGGGATACTCTTCCAGACCTTGTATTCACTTGGCCATGGTTAAGTAATGTTTGGGGTTTATCTTTAGACTAGTTTTATTTCACCGACGCCTACTCTGCCCTTGTACTCTTCAACTGTAAACTCGACATTGTCATTTTCATTCAATGATTCAAGTCCGCATTTTTGTAATGCGCTGATGTGTACAAAAACATCCTTTTCACCGTCTTCTGGCGCAATAAATCCAAAACCTTTAGCGTTATTAAAAAACTTTACGATTCCTTTTTGCATTGCGTCCTCCTTTATATTATTCGCTAACAATACAGTAATTAGTTCAGATGTCTACACATAGCTATAAGACTAAGGCCATTATTTAACAATTTTTAAGCTAAATTGACTATATTGCTATTTGATTAGTAATATTTCCTTTATGGGAGTAGAAAATGAGAAGGATAGTAACTGGGCATAACAAGGAAGGTAAATCAGTGATAATGTCTGATGGACCACCTCCAAAAAGCATTGGAGAAGAAGTTGGGGGCTTATTTGAGTTATGGAATACAGACAGTAATTCAGTAAATTCTCAAGATTCAATTGATAGAGCAGATACGGATATTTTACTAAGTCCACCCAAGAGCGGTACAAAATTTAGATATTTCCAAATAAACCCTCTTCCTGAGGGAATACCAAATGATGTGATGAATCAGATTGCGCACGATAATTTTCAGCAAGTTGGTGCTGCAAATGCAAGAGTTGATACAACGCGTCATCCTGCAATGCATAAAACAGAAACAATTGATTACATTATTCTTCTAAAAGGTGAAGTGACGCTACTGCTTGATGAAGATGAGGTTGATTTAAAGCCTTTTGATGTAGTTGTCCAAAGAGGCACTAATCATGCTTGGGTTTGTAAAGGTGAGGAACCTGCGCTATTTATTGCAGTATTAATTGATACTGAGATCACCTGATAGATCTATTTGTCTACCAATCGAAGGCAGTTTAATTTCTCCCATTGCCTTGAAACCTCTATAAAGTGCATCAGGAAAACTTTGTTCTTCATTAATGAGCTTACCCTCTGTAAAAACAGTGTAGCCATCCCCTCCTTTAGCTAAATAACCACTTGTAGATACGGTATATTTGTTTGAATCTACTATGTTCGTGCCATTGATCTTTATGCTCGAAAGTCTTTGCATAGCTGGTTTATTGCTGTTGTATTGTATTTCTAGGCCAGAAATTTGACCTATGCCGTAAGGCAGAGTCAGGCTATATTCAATTAATTCTTTTATTTGCTTGCCTGATAGCTCAATTACAGTGAGATTATCTGGAAAAGGATAGACATTCAATAACTGCTCCAATGTTACATTGCCAGCATTTAAATCTGCTCTAATTGCACCTGAATTTAAGAAGGATATATCACTGCCTGCCGCTCTGCGTGTAATATCTGTTAATAAGTTACCAATAGTAGATTCTTTATTATATAAACGCATTGAGGGCTGTTTTATAGTTGCAATAATTTCTGACAGTTCAGGATAGAGCTTACGGTATTGTTTTATCAGCTTTTCAGTTTCTTGATTAGCAGGAAATGCTTCTGAATCTACAGGAATCAAATAACCCTCCAAAAATGTTACATCATGTTTATTAAGATTCACTTTAAATTTTGTATAACCAAGATGCATGCCTTGTCCAAAAGTTAACCCTATCACTGTGCCAGTTTTAGGGTGGATTACTGGCTCCGGCAAACCATTATCAGAGTGTCCACCAAAAATTGCATCAACACCTTTTAATTTTCCTGCCATTTCATAATCTTCATCAAAACCACGTTGTACATTTGGATCAGCTTCTTTGTCAGTTTGCATTGGGGCAGTTTTGTTTTGGTGAGTTAAGATAACTAACATATTTACATCTTCACGAATTTTATCTGCCCAATATTGAGCTGTTTCTATTGGATCTTTAATGCTGAGGCCAATGCGATGAAATGGAGCCATGGTGTTATAAAACGCATCAATACCCATAACTCCAATCACACCAATTTTTACATCTGATTGCTCAAGAATTGTATAAGGTTTAGCAATAAGTTTGCCTGACTTTTCGTGGAAAATATTGGCATTAAGAACCGGAAAATTAGCTCTTGGTATTATCTCTACCAGGGCGTCCCAATTATATTCAAATTCATGATTTCCAATATTTAAGGCGTCGTAACCCATAGCATTATAGAGATCAAAAGGCAGTTTACCTTTAGATTTTTTGGATAAGGCACCTGTATAAATATCACCAGCATCAACCAAAAAACTTATATCTTCCTTAGCTCTTACATTATTAATTAAGGTGGCTAAATGTGATATACCTCCAATCAACTCCATATCTGAACGCCAAACAGCTTGGATTGGCTCATAGACACTCTCAATATCGTTGGTATGTAATATAACTATCTCTGTTACATCTAATTCAGTATGGGAGCTGATTGTTAAATTAACAGATAAAAATAGACAAATTATTTTTAAGGATTTATACACATTTCCTCACAATATAGTGGCGGAGAGAGTGGGATTCGAACCCACGATACGCTATTAACGTATGCCAGTTTTCAAGACTGGTGCATTCAACCGCTCTGCCATCTCTCCGGAATTTTGTAATTGTAAATCATTTATATTAAATTTATAGGCTAAGTAAATTAATTTATGAAAAAAGCACTACTCACTGGTATTTCTGGTTATATCGCCATGCACTGCGCTAAAGAGCTTTTAAAGCGCGATTATCATATAAATGCTACTGTTAGAAACCTGGACAAGGTTGAAGACATTAAAAATGCCCTCTCAGCATTGTCTCTTGATGTTAATAAAATTCAATTCTTTCAAGCAGACCTACTATCTGATGATAATTGGGAAGATGCAATGGCAGATTGTGAATATGTTATGCATGTCGCCTCCCCTTATCCTCTTAATCAACCAAAAGATGAGAGTGTTTTAATTAAACCAGCAGTTGAAGGAACAGAAAGGGTTGTATCTTTAGCTATTAAAAATAACGTCAAAAAAATTGTCTTAACTTCTTCAGTGGTTGCGGTGTCCGTTGGACACACTAAAAAAGAATACAGCGAAGAGGATTGGAGTTTTGCTGACAAGCCCATTGCTGCATACGCGAAAAGCAAGACGCTTGCCGAAAAAAAGGCATGGGAACTCATAAAGAATGCAGATACCGATACTAAATTAACGGTAATTAATCCCTCAGGAGTTATTGGACCATCATTAACTTCGGAAATAAGCTCTACTCAGCTTATTATTGCAGGACTTATGAATGGCAAAATTCCTGTCAATCTACCAATTCATATTGGTTATGTTGATGTTAGAGATGTTGCTTTAGCTCATATCAAAGCACTTGAGAATCCTAATTCTGATGGTGAGAGAATTATTCTCTCCAATACAGAATTGTGGCATAAAGACGTGTCTAAAATCCTGAAAGAAGGTGGTTATAAAGCCCCTTGGCTTACAGTCTCTGTTCCAGTCGCTAAATTTCTTGCAAATGTTGTACCTGCCTTAAAAGGGGCTAAAAGATTTCTTGGTAAAGACATGGTTAAAAATAGTACTAAAGCAGAAGATATATTGGGGATATCTTACATTGATATAAAGAAATCCATTTTAGATGATGCTAAAAGCCTTACGGAATTTGAAAAGGTTTAGAGTTTAATATCTAAAGTGCTTAATCCTTTCGCCACTTTTCTCTATTTCTGTCATCGATTTTATACCAATATCAAGATGTTTCGCTGCCCATTCACTTGTAACTTTCTTGTCTGACTCCTGTGTTTTAACTCCTTCAGGCGTTGTAGGAACATCTGAAACAAGCAATAATGCGCCTCTAGCTATTTCATTGTAATGACCACCGATAAAAATCGTAGCAACTTCCATGTCGATCCCTATAGCTGTTGTTTTTTTAAGACGTTTAAGAAATGTTTTATCGTGCTCCCATAAGCGTCTATTAGTGGTATAAATCACGCCAGTTCTATAATCTTCCCCAGCTTCTTTAATTTTTTCTGAAACAAATTTATGTAGTTTAAATGATGGTAATGCAGGCACTTCAGGTGGGAAATAATCGTTAGTTGTACCTTCACCTCTAATAGCTGCTATAGGAAGTATAAAATTTCCAATTTCAGAAGCTTCTTTTAATCCCCCGCATTTACCTAGGAAAAGAACGCTTTTAGGGTTTTTTGCAGACAATAAATCCATTATTAAAGCTGCGTTAGGCGATCCGATGCCGAAATTAATAATACTTAATCCGTCGGAATTGGTTGCGCTTTGCATAGCACCTCCCTCTCCTTTAATTTCGCAATTGAATCTTTCTGCAAAAGCATTTACGTAATTTTTGAAATTTGTAAGCAGGATATAATCACCAAGCTCATCAATTTGAGAACCAGTATATCTTGGCAACCAGTCTTGCGCTATTTTTAACTTTTCAACCATAAATTGGGGATGAATATTAACAGATTAAACTAAAAAAGGAAGTTTATTTGAATTCTTTAATACTTGGGCAAGTACAAACCAAGTTTCTATCACCATAGACATTGTCTACCCTTCCTATTGGAGGCCAGTATTTTTGGTGTTTTGTCTGACTGTTTGGGTAATATGCTTCTTTTTTAGAATATGGGTGATTCCATTCTTCCACTAATTCATCAACACAATGTGGAGAATTTTTAAGAGGATTATCATCTGCATCATAGTGGCCGTCCTCAATTGCTTTTATTTCATTTCTTATGCCAATCATTGCATCGCAAAACCTATTTAGCTCATCAAGAGATTCACTCTCTGTTGGTTCAATCATCAATGTGCCTGCTACTGGCCATGACATGGTTGGAGCATGAAATCCATAATCTATTAATCGTTTAGCAATATCCTCTGCTTCAATACCACAAAGGTCTTTAAATGGTCTGACATCAATTATGCATTCGTGTGCAACTAGATTATTTTTTCCGGTGTACAAGATCTCATAGTGATCACTAAGTCTTTTAGCTATGTAATTTGTGCTTAGTATTGCTACCTGTGTAGCTTTTCTAAGCGAATCTAGCCCCATCATGGCTATATACATCCAACTAATTGGGAGTATGCTTGCACTACCATAATTAGTACCAGAGATCGCATAACCATTCTCATTGGCATCTAGAGGATCTTTTGGCAGATATGGTGCCAGTTTTTCAACTACACCAATTGGACCAACACCAGGACCCCCTCCTCCATGTGGGATGCAAAAGGTTTTGTGAAGGTTTAAGTGCGATACATCACCACCAAACTTGCCTGGATAACACATTCCTACCATAGCATTGAAATTTGCTCCATCTATGTAAATGAAACCACCATGACCATGTATCAATGCACAAACTTCTTTGACGTGCTCTTCAAATACACCGTGCGTTGATGGGTAAGTAATCATCATTGCAGCTATATTATCTGAGTATTGATCTGCTTTTATTTTTAAATCTGACATATCAATATCACCTTTTTCATCGCAGTTGATTACTACAACATCATACCCAACCATCTGAGCTGATGCGGGATTGGTTCCGTGTGCAGATTCTGGTATTAGGCATATATTTCTTGAATGATCATTGTTAGCTTTATGATAGCTATCAATAGCTAGCAAACCTGCATATTCACCTTGAGAGCCAGCATTTGGTTGTAATGAAATTGCTTTATAACCAGTTATATTAGATAACCATTTTTCAAGATCATCTATTAATTTGAGATAACCTTGGACCTGTTCAGCTGGGGCATGCGGATGAACATTAGCGAATCCATTCCACCCAACAGGAATCATTTCAGACGTAGAATTAAGCTTCATAGTACATGAACCTAATGGGATCATTGATCTATCAAGAGCTATATCTTTATCGCACAGACTCCTTATGTATCGTAATAATTGTGTTTCAGAATGATGTGAATTGAAGACTTCGTGTGTTAAAAATAATGTTTTTCTTTTTAAATCTAAAGATATAGGATCAATAATTTTTTCTGCTGATTGACCTAACTCATTAAACAATTCCAAAATTAACTGTAAATCCCTAGAATTTGTTGTTTCATCGATACTTATACCAACAGATTTACTGGATATTTTTCTTAAATTAATTTTATTTAATTCAGCTAATTTGTGAATTGAATTAGCATCATTGACTTCTACAACGATTGTATCAAAAAAAGTTTTATGTTTTATTTTATACCCTTTTTCTATAAGGTTATTAGCTAATTCAGTTGTAAGTTTATTGACCCTCTCTGCTATTAGTTTTAAGCCTTGTGGTCCATGGTAGATGGCATAAAAACCTGACATGATTGCAAGCAATGCTTGAGCTGTACATATATTGCTTGTAGCTTTTTCTCTTCGAATGTGTTGCTCTCTTGTTTGAAGTGCAAGTCGATAACATGGCCTGCCCTGTTGATCTTGTGTAAGTCCAATTAACCTACCAGGCAAAGATCTTTTAAATTTATCTTTTACAGCCATAAAGCCTGCATGAGGCCCACCAAATCCCATTGGTACACCAAATCTTTGAGCTGAGCCAATAACGATATCAGCATCGAATTCTCCTGGTGCTTTCAGCAAAGTAAGTGCCAATAAATCTGTACCAATAATTAATAGGCCATTGTGCGCATGTATTGCATCTGATACTTTTGAGAGATCTTCAATGTTTCCATCAGCATTAGGGTATTGATAGTAACAACCAAAGAATTCAGTTGATTCGTCCATCTCTTCTCCAATGACAATTTCTATCCCTAATGGTTTAGCTCTACTTTTCATTACCGAAATAGTTTGAGCGAAGCAGCTCTTATGAATAAAGAACTTATTCGATTTTGATTTGGATACTCTGTTAGCCATCATCATGGCTTCTGCAGCTGCTGTTGGCTCATCTAGCAAGGAAGCATTTGATATGTCCATAGCAGTAAGATCCGAGATCATTGTTTGATAGTTCATTAAAGCTTCCAATCTACCTTGGGCTATCTCAGGCTGATAAGGAGTGTAAGATGTGTACCAACCAGGATTTTCGAAGACATTTCTTTTTATAACGCCTGGGACATTGCAATTATAGAAACCTTGTCCGATAAAACTTTTAAAAACTTTATTTTCTTTTGATAGTGCTTTTAGCTTTTTTAGTGCTGAAGGCTCATCAAGAGGTTTGGGTAAATCTATTGAATCAAGGTCATAGATTGAATCAGGCAATAAATCTTTAAGAAAACTATCAAGACTCTCATAACCCAGATCATGCAAAATATGGTTAATATCTGGATCTTTCAATCCAATATGTCTGTGGGAAAAATCTTGAGATTTATCAGTCATTTCTAGAAAAAATTTTAACTTTCACTTGAACTTTCATATGCACCCGCATCTAAAAGTTTTTCCATTTCACTTATATCTTGTGGCTTAATTTTGAAAAACCAACCATCATCATAGGGAGAAGCGTTAATTATTTCTGGATTATCATTTAAAGCTTCATTTACTTCTGTTACCTCACCTGATATTGGCGAATAAACGTCTGAAGCAGCTTTAACAGATTCCACAATAGCAACATCTGCACTTTGAGAAATTTCTTTCCCTACTTCTGGTAATTCAACAAAAACTATGTCACCAAGAAGTTCTTGTGCATGGTCTGAAATCCCAACTGTTACAGTACCGTCTTCTTCTGCTCTAGCCCATTCATGTGATTCTAAAAATTTTAAATTACTTGGAATATCTGCCATGGGTTTTATTTTAAATGCTTTAAAAAATTTGTCTTACAAAAATGTAAATTAATCTCTTTATCTCTGAGTAGAGCAAATCCAGAATCTTGATTATTTGTATCAACCCTACAAAATCCTATATTTTTTTTAAATGTTGGGCTCCAAGTGCCACTAGTTATAATGCCCTCTCCACCATTGAAGTAGACACGTGTACCAGCTCTCAACACTCCACGCTCATTCGTATAAAAACCTAAAAGTTCTTTACCTGATTTTTCTTTAGCTAAAAGTGCTTTCTTCCCAATATAATTACGTTCTGAATCATTATGATCCACAGTCCATCCTAAGTTTGATTCATATGGATGATTCTCAAGAGTCATGTCAGAACCATACAAATTAAGACCAGCTTCAAGTCTCAAAGTGTCTCGAGCTGCTAAACCAATAGGCATTACATTTTCTTTAACAAAATAATTCCATAATTCTAAACCCTTGGTTTGGTTAGAAATGATTTCAAAACCGAGCTCACCGGTGTAACCAGTTCTAGCAATCATTACTTCACCATCTTGATAAATATGAAAATTATTAAGATTTAGATCGTAGACAGCTGAGAGTATCTTTTGAGAATTAGGGCCTTGAATTGCAATGATAGAAGCATCATCCTGAAATTTAACTTCTACATTAAAAGCCTTAGCTTTGTCTTTAAACCAGTCATTATTTTGATCACTTGTTGCACAATTAGAGATAATCCTAAAATTTCTATCTCCAAGATGGTATACGATTAGATCATCGAGTATTCCAGCAGTTTCGTTCAGTAGAGGTGAATATAATGCTCTTTTACTATCTAAAATTTTATTTACATCATTTGGTATAAGATATCTTAAAAATTCGACTTGGTTATCACCGCAAAAATCAAATACTGCCAT
>SHBL01000018.1 GCA_004321845.1 SAR86 cluster bacterium
AAACCATATCTCTTAAGAGATTCTGTTCGTCTGTAAAACTTAAATTCATAATCTCCTCTATATTCCTGAAACAGCTTTTGCGATGATATTTTTTTGTATCTCATTTGTACCACCGTAAATTGTCACTTTTCTAAAGTTTAGATATTTAGGTGCAGTAATTTGATCTGATTTAGTAGCAGCTACCTCAACATCTGAAAACCCGTAAGGTCCACCGTATGGCATAGCGTCATGGCCTGCCATCTCTACAGCAATTGTCGTTAATCTTTGTTGTAGTTCAGTTCCCTTAATTTTGAGCAAAGATGATTCTGCCCCAGGACTCTTGCCTTCTCTCATTGCTGCAAGGCCTCGTAGTTCTGTCATTTCAAGTGAATCAAGATCTAGTTCAAACTGTGCCACCTTAGATTGAAAGCTTTTGTCCTCAGATAATGGCTTATCAGTATGGAATACTTTCTTAGCCCTTACCTTTAAGCTGTTTAAAACTCTTCTCATATTTGGAGCGCCTGCAATTGAACTTCTTTCATGGAAGAGCAGGAATTTAGCGTAAGTCCAGCCTTGGCCTTCTTCACCAACTACATTTTCAGCCGGCACTCTTACATTATCGAACCAAATTTCATTTACCTCATGGTCACCGTCGATGGTGATAATTGGTTTAACTTCAATTCCTGGGGTTTTCATATCAACAAGTATGAATGTAATCCCCTCTTGTTTTTTACCAGAATCATCAGTTCTAACAAGAACAAAAATCCAATCAGCATGTTGGCCAAGTGTTGTCCATGTTTTTTGCCCATTAAGTACGTATTCATCACCTTCTCTGACAGCTTTACATTTTAATGACGCCAAATCAGATCCTGAACCAGGCTCAGAATATCCCTGACACCACCAATCATCAAAGTTCAGTATTCTTGGTAGATATTTTTTCTTTTGTTCTTCTGAACCAAACGTCCAAATTACTGGAGCAACCATTTGCAAGCCAAAAGGTACAAATGTCGGACAACCAGCTAAAGCAAGCTCTCTAAGATAAATATAAACTTTAGTAGCATCCCAGCCTGTGCCACCATGCTCTACCGGCCATGAATGACCCATCCATCCTTTGTTGGCAACAGCTTTGTGCCAATCAACGATTTCCTGACGACTAAGCTCATCGCCATTATTCATTTTTTCTTTGACATGTTTTGGATAGTCATTATCCAAAAAATCTCTTACTTCATCGCGAAATTCTAAGTCTTCTTTCGAAAAATTTAGATCCATAATTTACCCTCTTCCATTCATTAAATAAAATCTAGTATTATCTAAGTGTGTTTTTGATTAAACTCAATTGGTATTAAAAACTTTATGCGTCTATTTTTCAAGTTTCTAGCGGTTTTTGTAGGCCTCTCTCACCATATTTTCTCAGAGGAAGAAATACAATACGTCAAAGTTGAAGTCGCAGCCGTAATTTGGGAAAACCAGAAGACAACAGAGTCCTTTGAAAAAGTTGAGGAATATACTCTTGCAAATGAAGTTCTTGCTTTGGAGCAAGCAGAAGATCCACAAATTAATCTTGAGACCATTGAATTAGCTCAAGGCCAAATAAAAATTGATCCTGATTACATTGAAGAGATCTTTTTTAATGATGTTGAAAGCGTTGATGAAAATCAAACTGAGTCAATTAAGCCCCCTAAAATTTACAGAATTATTGATGAAAAAAATCATGAGCTTAACGGTACAATGCGAAGAATATCAAAAATTGAGAATCTGGAATTAACAGATCATAAATCCTGGTTTCAGCCTCTAAATGTTGAAGATGAAAGCCCCTTTATATTAGTCTCATCTGAAGAAAATCAGTGCATCGTAAAAGTCTTCCAATCAAGATATCCGAGAATTCATGCAAAGTGTGTTGAAGGTCCAGATGCTCTTAAAAACGCTTATATAATGAGTAAATCTGAGTTTAATGTTAAACCTCTTATTGGAGAGTTTTCACTAAAAAACATTAGTACTGCAGAGGAAGAAAAAGTAGAAAATATTCTCTATTTATTAGATGAGCAAAGACGTATTTCACTTAACGAATTTCATTACTTTGATCATCCTAAAGTTGGTCTTCTTGTTGGTGTCTATAAATACCCTAAAGAAGAAAATTAAAAGCTATTTGTAGTAAGCGTTTTCATTTTCTGAATGGTCGGTAATATCTTTAACTCCTTTGAGGTCCGGTAGTTTTTCTAAAAGAGTTTTTTCAATACCTTCTTTAAGTGTTACGTCAACCATTCCACATCCTTGACAGCCCCCTCCAAATTGCAAAATAACGTAATTATCGTCTGTGATGCAATCAAGATGAACGTTGCCGCCATGGGATGCTAGTTGAGGGTTTATTTCATCGTAGAGAATATAATTAACTTTATCTTCTAGAGTTGCATTTTCCCCTATATTTGGAACTCTTGAGCTTGGTGCTTTAATTGTAAGCTGCCCACCAAAATTGTCTTTATCGTAATTTACCTCTGCATCATCTAGAAAAGGTAAGCTTTTCTCTTCAATGTATAAAATAAAATTTTCATGTTTAATTTTATGATCAGTTGCTTGCCATTCATCTTCCCTGCAAAAGGCCAAACATGTTTCAGCTCTTGGTGTGCCTGGATCAGAAACAAAAATTCGAATATCGCATTTAAAGTCCTTTTTCTTGATAAGTTCTGAAAGATATTCTTCAGCTGTTGCAGTTACATTAATCATATTTAATATGTAAGTTTACTATGAAAATTTTAAATGATTTGTTTTCTCTGATTTCAGGCACTGGTAAAAGGGATAATCTGCAAGATATGATTGAAGATAACCCTTTTAGATTGGTTTTAGCATTACTAGCAGTTTTGCTAGTTTTTGTAGGATCTGTCGGTCTAATAGTCTATTTAATCATTTAACTAAAGCTTTGACTCTAGTTCTGGTAATGCTTCAAACAGGTCTGCAACGAGCCCATAATCTGCAACTTTAAAAATTGGAGCTTCTTCATCTTTATTTATGGCAACAATAGTTTTTGAATCTTTCATGCCAGCTAAGTGTTGAATAGCTCCAGAAATACCAACTGCTATATAAAGATCAGGAGCTACAGATTTTCCTGTTTGTCCAACTTGATAGTCATTTGGCACAAAACCTGAATCAACTGCTGCTCTGGACGCACCTACAGCAGCATTTAGTTTCTCCGCAACTGCTTCCAATAAAGCAAAATTTTCCCCATTCTGCATGCCTCTTCCACCAGAAATTACAATATCAGCAGAGGTTAGTTCGGGCCTATCTGAAACTGTGAGTTCATTTTTAACGAAATCTGACTTTCTGGAGTCTGTTTCAGGAACCTCTTTATCTTCAACAGATGCAGTACTCGCAGAAACCGAAACCCTATCAAATGATGTAGTTCTTATAGTTAATGCATTTTTTTCTTGCGAGGATTGTACTGTTGCTATGCATGAGCCAGCATATATCGGTTTTTTAAATGTTTTATCGTCGATAATATCGGTTACTTCTGAAATCTGTTGAATATCAAGCAACGCAGCTACTCTTGGTAGATTGTTTTTTCCAGAAGTACTAGAACTTGCCAGAAAGAAGTCATATTCTGAGCTGACTGAAACAACACAAGCTGCAACGTCTTCTGCTAACTCGCTAGAAAATTTTTCATGGCTGAAGTTAAGGACTTTAGAAATCCCTTCAACTGATTTTGCTTCTTCCAATACTGATGTGCATGAATTGTTGGTTAAAAGTAAATCCACTTCTCTACCAAGCTGTTTTGCTGCATTAACTACACTGAATGTAGCTGCAGATAGGTTGGTACCGTTATGCTCTGCTAAGACTAGTGTTTTCATATTACTTTTGCCTCGTTTTTGAGTTTATCGACTAATTGATCAACAGTTTCGACTTTAACGCCTTCTTGTCGTTCTGGAGGTGATTGAACCTTTATAGTATTGACCTTTGCTTCTACAGCTACACCTAGGCTCTCAAGATCCATCTCCTCAAGAGGTTTCCTTTTGGCCTTCATAATATTTGGTAACGAAGCATATCTAGGTTCATTCAATCTTAGATCAGTGGTTACCACCGCAGGCATTTCAGCTGAAAGTGTTTCAAGACCCCCATCTATTTCTCTTGTAACTTCTACTCTGTTACCTTCAATATTTACTTCAGAGGCAAATGTTGCTTGAGGCAAGCCTGTTAAGGCTGCGAACATCTGTCCCGTTTGATTATGATCACCATCAATTCCAACCTTACCCATTATCACTAAATTTGGGTTTTCAGCTTCATATATTTTGCTCAAAACTTTTGCAACAACCAAAGGTTGAACAGGGTTATCTGTTTTTACCAGAATAGCCCTATCAGCACCAAGTGCCAGAGCTGTCCTTAGTTGCTCTTGATGTTTATCATCACCAATAGTTACTACTACGATCTCATCAGCCTTGCCTGCTTCTTTCAGTCTAATAGCTTCCTCAACTGCTATTTCGCAGAAAGGATTCATAGCCATTTTTACGTTCGTAAGATCAACATCAGTATTTGCTTGGTTAGGTCTAACCTTGACGTTGTAATCATTTACTCTTTTAATGGGAATCAGAATTTTCATGTGTTTAAATTTTATCAAATAGTAATATATATGAAATAGATAAAAATTAAACACCTTGGTAAATAATATGAATAGAGAATCAATGGATTATGACGTAGTCATAATAGGCGGTGGTCCATCAGGTCTTTCAACAGCTATTAAGCTTGCTCAAACCTTTAAGGAAAAAAACCTTGATAAAACTATTTGTTTGCTTGAAAAGAGCGCTGAGATTGGCGGGCATATACTTTCTGGTAATGTTTTTGAAACAAAAGCTCTGGATGAGCTTATTCCAGATTGGAAAGAGAAAGGTGCACCCCTTGATGTCAAGGTTAAAAGAGATGCCATTAAATTTCTGATAAACGACAAATATAGTATTCCAGTGCCCTCTTTTGCCATGCCAACTATGCAAAATCACGGAAACTATATTTTAAGCTTAGGCAATCTCTGCAGATGGTTAGCTGAACAAGCTGAGTCACTCGGTGTCGATATTTTTCCTGGTTTCCCTGCTGCAGAATTAATTTTTAAGGACGATCGTGTCGTAGGGGTAATAACAGGTGATATGGGCGTTGATACAGATGGTAACCCAAAAGAATCATTCCAACCAGGAATGGAAATCTTAGCAAATGAAGCCACAGTATTTGCCGAAGGTTGCAGAGGCCATTTAGGCAAGCAACTGATTAAAAAATTTGAACTTGATAAAGGCAAAGACCCTCAGCATTATGGCATCGGTTTTAAAGAAATTTGGGAAGTAGATAATGACCTTCATGAAGAAGGATTGGTGATGCACACAAGTGGATGGCCATTACCAGATGATACTCCTGGCGGATCTTATATGTACCACTCTGATAAGAAACAAGTTTTATTAGGTTTGGTTATTCCCTTAGATTATAAAAATCCTCATCTTAGTCCTTACGATGAATTTCAAAGATGGAAATCTCATCCAACCATTAAAAGATACTTAAAAAAGGGTAAGAGGATTTCTTATGGAGCTAGAGCACTTATCAAAGGTGGACTTCAAAGCTTACCTAGCATGGAATTCCCAGGTGGTTACTTGGTAGGTTGTAATGCAGGCACAATGAATTTTTCAAAAATTAAAGGTTCTCATACAGCTATGAAATCTGGGATTGAGGCAGCCAAAGTAATAGCATCCAACATAGAGGGAAATCAAAAAAGCTTAAACGAAGAAATAAAAACTAGCTGGTTGTATACAGAGCTATACAAATCACGAAATTTTAATCCATTCTTTCACAAATTTGGTGGCTTGATTGGTGCAGCAATGAATGTAATTGATCAGTTTATTTTCCGTGGTAATTTGCCATTTACACTTAATCACCCTACTCCAGATCATGAGTCTCTTAAGCTTGCAAAGGACTGCAAAAAAATAGATTACCCCAAATATGATAATGAAATAACTTTCGACAAATTAAGCTCAGTTTACCTCTCAAATACTTATCACGAAGAAGAACAGCCCTGTCATTTGGTGCTTAAAGATGCTGATATGCCAATCAATAAGACACTGGAATTATACGATGAACCGGCTCAAAGATATTGTCCTGCAGGGGTGTATGAAATAGTCGAAGAAGAAGGCAAGAAACGTTTTCAAATTAATTCACAAAACTGCATTCACTGTAAAACTTGTGATATTAAAGAGCCTTCTCAAAATATTGATTGGGTTTCTCCAGAAGGCGGCGGTGGCCCCAACTATCCAAATATGTAGTAATCTATTACTACTATGAAATTTGGACAATTATTAAGCGTTGTACTTATTGCTGGATTGGTTGGTATTGCAACAAATGTTGGGTATGAATATCTAACTACAGAGAAACCTCATCCAGATCAAAAGAAATTTAATGAATTCTTAGATGAGAATTGGCAAGACTCTCTAGAGAGCAGCCCTTTATTTGCTTCTCTTCTTGGTGACAAAAGATACGATGATCAAGTATCGAGCAACTCAGTTGAGGACTTCTTTTCCTCCGGCGAGTATGAAAAATATGTTTTAGAAGTACTCAATGACATAAATCCTGAAAATCTGTCCGAGGATGGGAAACTTAATTACAGACTATTGAAGTCTGATTATGAGATAAGTTTGGAGGGTAGAAAATATCCTGGCTACTACATGCGCTTGAATCAAAGGGGTGGAGTACAAGATTATTACCTCTACGGAAATAGGTTAAATTTTACCGATTTACAAAGCTATAAAAATTGGTTTGAAAGAGTTAAAGGTTATACACAGAATGTGCGAAATTCACTTGCTATAAACAAAGAAGGATTAGAGCTAGGTTATACGCAACCAAATTTAGTAACCAAAGGTGTTTCAGCTCAAATAGGCGCTATGCTTGAGCAAGATGTTGAAGATCATCCCTACTACAAAATTTTTAAAGACATTGGTAATGTTGCAACAACTGAAGAAACAACTGCTCTACAGAATGAAGTAAAGGATTATATTCAAAATGTTCTAAATCCTGCGTATCAAGAACTATACGATTTTCTAGTTAATGAATATTTGCCAAAATCCAGAGATTCAATCGGTATCAGTGATGTTCCAAACGGTAAAGAATGGTATGAGTATTTAGCAAGATATCACACTACCACAGACCTTACTCCAGATGAAATTCATGAAATAGGCTTGAGGGAAGTAGCAAAGATTAGAGCAGAAATGGAAGGTATTATTGCTAGCGTTGGTTGGGAGGGAGACTTCAATTCTTTCTTACAATACCTCAGAACTGACCCCAAGTTTTACTATGAAACTGGCGAAGAATTGCTCCAAGCATATAGAGCAATGTCAAAAGAAATAGATGCTTACATGCCAACATTATTTAATAAATTACCAAGAGCGCCTTATGGTGTTATTCCAATACCTATGGAGTCTGCGCCCTTCACTACTACAGCGTATTACAACGCTCCAAGTGCTGGGAGACCTGGGTATTATTACGCCAATCTTTATATGCCAGAAGTAAGACCTAAGTATGAGATTCCTGTACTTTCTGTGCATGAAGCGGTACCAGGGCATCATCACCAGATCTCATTGGCACAAGAAATGGAAAATGTCCCTAACTTTAGGAAATACTTAAGTATTACAGCATTTGTTGAAGGTTGGGGTCTCTACAGTGAACAATTAGGTGAGAGCATGGGTATTTATGATGATCCTTACGATAAATTTGGCCAACTTACTTATGACATGTGGCGAGCTGTTAGATTGGTAGTAGATACAGGCATGCACTATAAAGACTGGTCTAGAGATGATGCAGTAAATCTCTTTTTGAACAATACGGCTAAAACCGTACAAGACATCAATAATGAAGTTGATAGGTATATTGCCTGGCCCGGCCAAGCTTTGGCGTATAAGATTGGTCAGTTAAAAATTATGGAGCTCAGAGATAAAGCTAAAGCAGCTTTGGGCGATGATTTTGATATCAAAGATTTTCATGACCATATGCTCAGTTTTGGCTCAATACCTCTAAATATTCTTGAAGAAAAGGTTGATGAGTTTATTGCGTCAAAAAAATAACTAAACTTTAGAGGAATAAAACATGGAAGATCAAGAATTACAACAACTCGAAGAAGCTGTCTTACGTCTACTCTCAGCTGATAATATTAGTGATGAATATGACTCGTTATTAACTAATGAAGAAAGATTTACTTACTTGTGTGAAATTATAGGTGAACTGGCTAATTTGATGGACGAAGAAGAGCAAGAATGAAAAAATTAATATTTATACTTGTTTGTCTAATGTCGTTTTCTGCAAAAGCAGATATGGACAAAGTTTGTTATGTGGATAACCAAAACTCGCCCTATAAATTTATCAATGAAAATTGTCGAAGAAATAATATTTTAGTTTGGAATTCTGTATCTTATGAGGAGCAACATTTTCACATTTCAGACTACTGTCGATTTGATAGAAACGTTGAAAGAACCAAGACAGGCTTCACTTGTGTGCTATACAGCAATGTTGCGAGAGAGCACTTGCATCAAGATTAATTCAAGTAGAAACACTTACCATCAGACTCTAGGTACATGGACATCCCATCTTGTTTCGATTCGGCAATGACTTTGTAAAAAACATTTCTGCTTAACAACCCATATAGATGCTCTTTAAGCTTAATTTTTGGATAAGGTTGATGGTTTACCATCTCGACCGTTAATTCATTGTCCTGCGACAATTTAACCCATTCTTCGGTATTAGTTTGAAAAAAGTAATCGCCCGACTCTTGTTTGTAATCAATGATGGCAAAAACCTCTTTTTCTACTTTAATGGGAATTTTCTCTACAGGCGTAACAGCAAAATATTGGCCCTTCTCCCATTTCACCAGTTTTGAGAATAATTGCACCATTGATAATCTCTCAATCTTGGAATTGTTATAGAACCAATTAGCGTCTGAATCAATGCGAAATTCAACGCCCTCACAGAGTTTGGGATTCCATTGATCTAATGGATATTCATCCAGAGATAATACGGTTTTTTCCAACTCATTTAAGCCCATACATAAACCCCTAAAGTGAAACCTATGGCAATCAAAAAACACGAAGAAATCTTAGAAATAGCACGCTGAACAGAATGGTTCAGTAATGACTTAAATCCTCTATTGAGAATAAAGCTCAAAATGATAAACCATGTCGCAGTGGCAAGAAAAAAATAGACCGAAATGCTAAGTTGGAAAAATAAAGAAGTGCTTAACGCAACACCACTAAACAATGAGACAAAAAAGATAAAAGCCTTAACATTGAAGATATTTACCATTAAACCTCCGGTGAAGCTTTGCCAAAGGTTAAGAGTCTGAGTTTCTTTCGCTGCAAGGTCTTTTATCTCTGGATCGGCAAATATTCCACTTACACCCAAATAAATCAGATACCCTGCCCCAACTGTTCCAATAATAGTATAGAGACTAGGGATTTTTTGGTACAAAAAATCTAAGCCTATAATAGCAAACAAACAATGCAGAAATACTCCTAAACCTATACCAACTGCAGAGATAACTGAGCTTTTCAAGCCCTTCTCAAAGCTGCTTTTGACGATATAAAAAAAATCTGGTCCAGGCGATGTGACTGCTACTAGATGAGCAAAGGCTAAAGATATAAACAGTGAGATATTCATAAGTAAGAAGGCTCTCTTTCTAATTCAATACCATAATGGTCGACAACTAATTTTTTCAATATGTCTTCAGCATTTCTGATGTCTTTTGCTGATGTAATACCATTGCTGGTTAACACTAAAGCATGCTGTGTCCATAAGCCAACATTACGAATCTTCATACCTTTTAAGTTAAGTTTATCTAGCATTTCACCAGCCGAAAATTTAACTTTTTGATTAGGCATTTCAAACTTTTTGAGGTTAACTAATCTTTCATTTTTTTCAGCTTCTAGAATAGATAAAATCGGATTTTTAAAGAAACTGCCTAGATTAGGAAAATCCATTGGGTTAGGTAATTTCGTATTTCTTATTGCTCTAATTTTCTTGATCATATCTGAGGCTTTGGTGAAATGAAGATTCTGTAAACCTTCATGCTCCAAGATAGGGTTAAATTGCTTGGATAACCTAAAACCAACTGCCGTTACTATGAGGTTAGTATTGGTTTGAAACATACTTTTTCTGTAACCAAATTCACAATTTTCAGCCTTTATTTTTCTTATAATTCTTAGTTCTGTATCAAAGCATTCCACATAATTTATTAGGTTCGAAACCTCTTGACCATAGGCACCAATGTTCTGGATTGGGGCAGCACCTACAGTACCTGGTATACCAGCTAAATTCTCAAGGCCATGAATATCTTTGTTGCAACAAAAATCAATAAGATCATCCCAATCAATTGCTGCACCTACTTCCAAATAAGCACATCCATCTTCTTCTGCATATGTAAAATTATTATTGGAAGATTTAACCACTATTTTCGAAAAATAACGTGGAAAAATAGTATTAGTACCTGAGCCAATTACTTGTAAGTTTTTTTGCTGTTTTTCAGCGTGGTCCAGTATTTCAAGCAGATCGGCTTCTGATGCAAAAGAAAAGAGCTCTGAAGCTTCAGATTTGAGGTTTAAAGCATTCTTTTTTGTAAGATCATGCATTTTCATTAATTAAGCTCAAGATGCTTCCTCAGTCTGATTAGATCCTCTTCAGTATCAATCCCCCAAGATTCATCTAAATTAAGCTCTAATACGTGCAATGGTAAAGCATTATCTAATGCTCGCATTTGTTCTAGTTTAAGGTTTAGCTCATTTTTTGTTTTACACAAACCAGCGAAAGTATGTAAAAAATCGACTTGATACGCATAGATACCCACATGATGAAGCACTACCTTTGAAAAATCTTTGACAACTATAGGTGCATCTCTGAAGAACTCTATTGCTGAATTATCATCGTTTAGTACTACCTTTACCTTGTTAGGATCAAGTAGGTCGGTATTGGAAGAAAAATGTTGGGCAATTGTGCCATATTTGTATTTATTGGCATGCATAAAATCACCTAATTGATTAACTGCTTCAATATCTATCAGAGGCTCATCGCCTTGGACATTTATAACAACTTCTTGAGCTTCTAAGCCAGCTGTCTTGGCATACTCTTGTACTCTATCTGTGCCAGAATCATGGCTGGTTGTTGAGATAAATGCCTCACCTCCTAAGTCAGATATATGCCGAAATATTTCATCAGAATCAGTAATTACTATTACCTCATCAGCATTGCTTTCTTTACACCTTTCCCAAGTCATTTGAATCAGAGTTTTACCGCCAGCTTCTTGTAGAAGTTTTCTTGGTAATCTTTCTGACCCTATTCTTGCAGGTATAAGGATTTTAAAGCCATCAGCCATTGATCTTTTCCGTGATAAGTTTACTGATATTTGTATTTAGTTTTACGCCCATTTTTAGGTACCAAATATTGGATCCTTTAAATTTTTCACCCATTCTAGCTGCATCCTTTTCGGTAGTTAAGATTGGTCTTTCAAAGTTAAATTCTATGTCTTTCTTGCTGAAATAATGATGGTCTGGAAAAAGTTTGTAATCAAAATTGACCTTAAGACCATTTAATGTTTTTAAGAACCTGTTTGGATTGGCTATACCGCTTATTACATTAGCAGTCTTGCCAAATGGGTATTCATCAACTGCATAGGTATCTCCAGTATCAAGGTTAACCCATGATTCTGGTTCAAGTTCAAAGAAATTATCATTCCCATCTTTTCTGCCACTATAAATAAAAAGATCAACTTTTTTAGTTTTCCAAATATTGTCTCTTAATGGCCCAGCAGGCAAGAAAAGCTGATTGCCAAAGTTCCTGTTTGAATCTTCAACAATAACTTCAAAATCCCTTCTTAAAGCGGTATGTTGTAGACCATCATCCGATATAACAATGTCGCATTCAGTATGTCTTTCAATGTATGAAAGTGCCCTAGCCCTATCTCTATCAACAACAACATTGAAGCCTCTATTAAAATGGAATATGGCTTCATCACCCACTTCTTTTGATGTTGTTTCTTCAGAGATTAGTTTTGTTCCTGTAAATGAACCTTTGTAGCCTCTAAGAATGATGCCTGGCTTATAACCAAGATTCCTTAAATCTATTGCAATTTGACTAACTAAAGGAGTCTTGCCATTTCCGCCAACAGTGACATTCCCTACCACAATTACTGGTATCTCATTTTCTAGAGAAGACTTAGACTTTAGAAACGTACTTTTAAAACTACTAATAGCCCAATAGATAAAACTTAGTGGTGTTAATGCAATATTGCCAAAATTATATTCATCCCAAAAACTCTTTTTCTCATTGATTAATGTTGGCACAAAATCAACATCTGCGTCTGTTATTTTGGCTTCTTCAACAAGTTCTGGCTTACCTTGTAAGACGTTGTATAAGCCCTCTTCTTTGATCAATTCATTATGAGTTCCTGCTTGAGTTATTTCGCCATTCTCTAGCACACATATTTTGTCAGCATTTTCTACTGTGCTTAGTCTGTGAGCTATTATAAATGTAGTTTTATTCTGTGATGCCTTTTCAATGGCTGCCTGTATTTCTTTTTCTGATTCGTTATCAAGGGCTGATGTCGCTTCATCAAATATTAATATTGATGATTTTTTTAATAAAGCTCTAGCAATAGCTACTCTTTGTTTTTCTCCACCTGAGAGAGTTGTACCTTTGGCGCCTATTATGGTGTTGAAACCCTCGGGCAAGTTCATAATAAATTCATAGGCATTAGCTTCTCGAGCAGCCTGGAAAACTTCAGAATCAGTGACATCATCCAGCCCGTAAGCAATATTATTTTTTACAGTATCATTAAATAAAGTTGGGTCTTGAGATACGTAAGATATTGAGTTTCTTAGATCAGTTAGTTTAATCTTCTTGATATCATAGCCGTCTATTCTTATCCTGCCTTCATAGTCATCATAGAACCGATTTAACAAGTTCACGATCGTTGATTTACCGCTCCCTGATTTGCCTACTAAAGCAATAGTTTCACCTTGTTTAGCTGAGATTGAGATATTCTTTAGAACAGGGTCTGAATCGTGAGAATATGAAAAAGAAACATTCTCAATTTCTATCTCCCCTTCTAGAGTCTTATTAATATCTAGCCCTTCTTCATATTTCTCAGGCGCATTATCGATTGCAGAGAATATATCTTCTGCAGCAGCCAAACCTCTCTGTATAACAGCATTTAAACTTGAGAGCTGTCTGATAGGTCTAGCCATTAAACCTGCAGCTGTAAAAAATGCTACAAAAGATTCAGAAGGCAAATTTAATTCAGTTAAATTGGTAAGCGCTAAATAGCTCATAGCTGCCAGAGCAAAAGCTACAAAAACCTGAATTAATGGAGTGGTGATATTACCTGTACTCTCCATTTTTAAATTTTGTTTAAGGTTTTCATCGTTGGCCTTCTTAAACCTATCCTCTTCACCACTCTCATTGTTGAAGGATTTAATTTCTCTTGCTCCTGATGCAATTTCATTGCTTACTTGGGTCACTATACCCATAACATCCTGAATTTTTTTAGCCACTTTTCTTAAGCGTTTGCCTGCTATTGAGACAATAATTCCAATCAAAGGTGCAATTACCAGGATTACCAAGGTCAACTTCCAACTTAAATACATAAGATAAACAAATAGGCCAATCAGTAAAAAGCCCTCTTTCACAAGGATTTTAAGAGCATTTGTTGCTGCTCCAGTAATCTGATTTGTAGTAAAAATTATTCTATTTACAATCTCCCCTTTAGAAGCTTGGTCAAAGAAACTCATTGGTTGGTAGAGCAAGCTTGAAATAAGGTCTTGTCTAAGCTTATGCACAACTTTTAGACCAACATTTGCCATGAAATAGTTACCTACATAAAAGCCGATGCCCCTAACTACCGATATAAAGGCTAAAAATAAGGCTAGATTTAATGGATTAAGAGAGTTTTGATTGCTCTCATTTATATAAGAGATTACTTGTTTGAGCCATTCAACTGCGGAAATATCAGCTGCTGCAAAAAGAATGAAACCAATTATGCTCAGAAAGAACAAACCTTTATGTTCAAAGGTGTAGCCTAATAGTCTTGTATAAATGGATTTATTCATTTTTCCAGGATACTTCTTTCAACAATATTTAAAGATTTATCTGCTCTTTTAGCAAATGCAATATCATGTGTAGCGTAGATAACTAGCGATTTATTTTCACTTGCGTAATTTAATAGGAAATTTTGCACAATAAGGCTGTTTTCTTGGTCTAAATTGCCAGTGGGTTCATCTAGTATTAGTATTTTTGGTTGTTTTGCTAATGCTCTAGCAATAGATGCTCTTTGCTTCTCACCTCCTGAAACTTTAGAAGGAAATTTATTTTTAATATGGTCAATACCTAGTTTATTTAAAATGCTAGCAATATGGCTGTTATCTTGGCCATGGCAGGCTGCTATACAATTTTCATGAATAGTTAGGTTCTCCAATAAGTAATGAAATTGATAGCCAAACCCAAAATCGACTTTACGTAAGGCGCTTTTTGCTTCAATAGATAGTGTGTCTAAATTTTTTCCATTTATTTCAATTGAACCTTTATCAAAAACGTCTAAACCAGATATGAGGTTAAGAAGAGTGGTTTTTCCAGACCCAGAAGAACCAACAACACTATAGACTCCATGCGAATTAAATTCATAGGAAGCATTCTCAAAAACTGTCTGTTTAGCTGAACTATCTGTATAGCTTTTATGTAAATTTTTAATTGAGATCATGATTTATTTACTATATTAACTGGGTTTGTATTGGCTGCTTTATTTGAAGGAATAAATCCAAAAATCAGCAATAAAATAAAAGTTACTAAATTAATCCATAAAATCTGACCAGCACTAACAATGGATGGAAAGTAGTCCAAATAATAAACATCCAACATTGAAATATTAAAGATTTGAGAAAGGAAATTTAAAAATTCGGTAATGTTTGATGCAACAAAAATGCCTAGCAAGTTTCCAAAGCCAATACCAACTAAACCAATAGTAACTATTAATTGCATAAATATGCTTTGAATATTCCATTTGGAATACCCCATTGTTCTTAGAATAGCTATCTCCTTTTCATTGTTTTTTATTAGATTATTAACCGACATAAGCAAGCTCAGAACCGCAACTAACAGAATTAAAGACATTAACAGGGAGACCATTATTTTTTCGAGCTGTACAGCTCTAAAAAGCCCGCCATATGATTGATCCCAGCTATTAAGCTTAATATATTCATCGGTTTCAATTTGGGTAATGAGTGATCGACCAATTGCCTTAGCTTCTAAAACATTTTTTACTCTTACCTCAATGCTGGCACCATTTTTTGGCCGGATAAGCTTATTAAAAGAATCTGTGCTTATTAGACCATACATTTGATCTACTTCTGAACCCACTGAGAAAAGACCAACAACTTTAAAGGCCACAACTCTTGGAACACCAATGAGAGGATTTGTTTGATCAATATTTAATAAATTTACAGAATCACCTACTGCAACATTTAGTTCGTATGCCAGACTATCCCCAAGAATAATTGCAGCACCATTTTCTAAAGATAATAAGCTCCCAATGAGCATATTATCTGGAATAATTGAAATTTCATTTAGAGCATTGGTCCCTTTAAGCATTATGCCCTTTGAATTATTCCTATTATTGATAACTACTTGAGAAGCAAAATATGGTGCTACTTTTAGAACGGAATTATCTTTTTTAATATTTGATGAAACTTGCTCTAAGTTTTCAAAACCACCACTTTTTTCAAGGGTAATGTGAGGGATCACTCCTAGGATTCTTTTTTGTAATTCATTCTCAAAGCCATTCATTACTGAAAGCACAACAATAAGTACAGCAGTTCCAACCCCTACTCCACTAGCAGTTAGCAAGGTTTGAGATGACAGAGTCTTTGTGCCTCTTGTAAAGAGATACCTAAATGAGATTTTTCTTAAGAATTGATTCAAGACAATTTTTTCATTACTTTTGAGAGTAACTCAAAAGGTTTGCTTCTAGGTGGTCTCAGCATACCAAAAATACTATCTGAATTAGTTTGGTAATAAATTGACCTTAAATTAGAAAAGTTTAAGAAGCCTTCATGACCATGATAATAACCATATCCAGATGGCCCTACACCTCCAAATGGTAACCTAGATTGCATTAAATGAAACATAGTGTCATTTATAGTGACTCCACCTGACCTAGTGTTATTGATCACATAATTTTGTTCAGATTTTTTATTTCCAAAGAAATATAGACCTAATGGATGGTCATGATTATTAACATAAGAAACAGCTTCACTAAGATCCTCATAGACCATAATTGGCAATAAGGGACCAAAAATTTCCTCTTGCATTACCCGCATATTGTCATTGACGTTAAGCAACACCTTAGTTGTAATTGTGTTCTTTTCTGAAGAATCGAAATCGCCTAAATTAACTACATCTGCACCTTTGTTTTTGGCATCTAGTAAGTATTCTTGCATTCTGTCGTGATGGTGATCGTTTACCATAGAAGTGTAATCAGCAGCATTATTTTCAGGGTAGAAAGTGTTAAAGACTTTCTTTAACTCTTCTATGAGTTTTTGTTCTGACCCTTTTTTAATCATGATGTAATCTGGTGATAAACAAATTTGCCCAGCATTCAATGTTTTCACAAACATAATTCTTTTGGCTACTAGCTCTAAGTTAGCATCTGAGGCTATGATTGTTGGGCTTTTACCACCTAATTCTAATGTCGTTGGAACTAAATTCTTTGCAGCATTTGCAACAACCTTTTTTGCTACGTTTCCGCTTCCTGTGTAAAGCAAATGGTCTAGAGGGAGAGCGGTAAACTCTGAACCAACTTCTGGACCGCCAAGAAAAACAGCAAATTCTGATTCATCAAAATATTTGCCAACTGCTTCTTTAATTAGATTCGCAGTGTTAGGAGTAAATTCTGAAGGTTTAGCCATGATCCTATTTCCTGCAGCAAGTATTGATGCTGTTGGATAGAAAACCATTCCAATTGGAAAATTCCAAGGAGCTATTATTCCAACACTTCCAAGTGGAGATGGCTGCAGAACAGCTTTAGAGCCAAGCATATCAGCCATAAAGGAAGATGCTCTTCTTGAAGGTTTCATCCACTTTTTCAAGTTTTTAATTGTGAAGTTTAAGTTCCTAACTGATTGAACTATCTCAGACGTCATTATTTCAGTTTCAGAACGATTCTTATAATCTTCATTTAAAGCTTCAATAATTTGCGTATCATGCGTCTCAAGTAAGGCTATACACCGTTTTAAACTATCGATTCTTTGGTTATAGGATGGTTGTCCGTTTGTAATGAATGCTTTCTTTTGCAGCTCAAGTGTCTCTCTCATTTATATTCCCCTAATAATATTTACTATACATCTAACCCAACTATCATTCGAGTTTAGCGAAGGTACATAATCAAGCTTCTGACCTCCTTTTTCAATAAATAGTTCCTTGTATTCATCACCAATTTCTATAATGGTTTCTAAACAGTCACCGGTAAATGATGGTGAAGCAACCAAAACCTTTTTTACTCCCTCATCAGCAAATTGTTCAAGGACCTTGTCACTGAAGGGTTTGACCCATTTAGAATCTAATCTGGATTGAAATGAAGTAATAGTTTTGGACTCCTCAATACCAATCTTATCAATCAGCAATTTTGTAGTCTCATAGCAAGTGGCTCTGTAGCAATGATGGTTATCTCCTTGAACCCCCTCTTCACACTCACGATCATCACATTTACCTTTTTCATAAACTTCATCAAGCTGACTCATTGGCAAGCCATGATAGCTAAATATAACTTTATCGTAGTCATCTAAATTAAATTTTTCTATGTTCTCGCTGAAAGCTTGGAGAAAGTCCTTATTGTCGTAAAACTGATCGACCGTTTTGACTGAAGGAATCACTGTCCACTTTGCTATAAGTTTTAATGCATGGTCAAGGAACGATCCATTTGCTGCAGATGAATACTGAGGGAATACAGGAAATAAAATAATTTCTTCATACCCTTTTTTTTCCAACTCTTTAAGCTGATCTTTTACTGAAGGATTTTTATACCTCATGGCATAAATAACATCATGTGTATCTTTCAATTCTTCTTGAACTTTAGCAGTTAGGTCTTCCATGTGATATTTAAGAGGTGAGCCCCTTTCCGTCCAAAGTTCTTTATAACTTTTTGATGATGAGAAAGATCTGGTTGGAACAATAATCAGATTTACTAGCAAGTACCTCAGAAATGATGGGATATTGATTATCCTTCCATCTCCTAAAAATTCACTCAAATAACTGGCTACATCAAACCATCCTGGGCTATCAGGAGTGCCAAGGCTTATCATTAGTACTGATTTTTTATTTGTATCCATTTGAATT
>SHBL01000019.1 GCA_004321845.1 SAR86 cluster bacterium
TGTTTGAGGCATAGGACCATCAGCAGCACTTACAACTAATATTGCGCCGTCCATTTGAGCAGCACCTGTAATCATGTTTTTTACATAGTCTGCGTGACCTGGACAGTCAACGTGTGCGTAATGCCTATCATTACTACTATACTCAACGTGAGATGTAGCAATTGTTATACCTCTTTCTTTTTCTTCGGGAGCGTTGTCGATACCGTCGAATGCTACCGCTTCGCCACCAAATGTATCTGCACAAACCTTAGTCAATGCAGCTGTTAACGTTGTCTTACCATGGTCAACGTGTCCAATCGTCCCCACGTTGATATGTGGTAAGCTTCTATCAAATTTTTCTCTAGCCATATTTCCCTCTTTTGTTTGGAGCTCATAACCGGATTTGAACCGGTGACCTCTTCCTTACCAAGGAAGTGCTCTACCTACTGAGCTATATGAGCGCATATCATATACCCTAAAACGTAAAGCTTCAACCATTATATACCTTATTTAAATGTGGTAAAAATGGTGGAGGGGGAAGGATTCGAACCTTCGAAGCACGAGGCGGCAGATTTACAGTCTGCTGGGTTTGACCGCTCCCCAACCCCTCCAGGGTGAATTTGTTATTATCAACTTAGAAATTAGTTAGTCAATACATATATAATCCTTTATTAGAATATGAAACATTTTGTAAATAACAGGGAGCTATTTGAGCATTATCCTGAAGGTATGTCCGAGATTATTTTAGGAGCAGGTTGTTTTTGGGGTGTAGAGAGAGTTTTCTGGAAATTAAATGGAGTATGGGTAACTTATGCTTCTTATTCTGGTGGAAGAAGACATAATCCAAATTATGAACAAGTGTGTACAGGTGTAACTGGCCATGCTGAAACGGTAAATGTTATTTTTGATAAAAATATAATCCCGTTAGATAAAATATTAAAAACATTTTGGGAATGTCATGACCCTACACAAGGCATGAGACAGGGAAATGACATTGGAGAACAATATAGATCAGTCATATACTGCAAGAATGACAATGATTTGAAAGAAGCTCAAACTTCTATGAATAACTTTTCAAAAATTCTAAACCAAAACGGATTTTCAAATATTACTACTGAGATACAGAAAGACGTTATGTGTTTTCCTGCAGAGCAATACCATCAACAATATCTAGCTAAAAACCCTAATGGTTATTGTAATATCAAAGGCACTGGCTGTGCCTTTACATAAAAAAGGAGGCCAAAGCCTCCCTTTTTAAAAACCCGTTATTTTAGTCAGGGTTATATTCTTTTAATAGAAACGACATATGAGATCTTAGAAAAGTTCTATGATCACCGACTTTTGTACTGTACTCAGCAAACTCCGGAGTCGCAATATAGTTATCCAGAAAACTTAATGCAGCTTGTGGTGATGAGAAAACACACCAAACATTATGTGTAATTCCGTTTCCATTATTGCCTAAGATATGCTGTTGCACACCGCATCCATCTGCATTCCAATCATATTTTTCAGTACTTTTTGATAATTCAATCCAGAGTGGTAAAAACTCAACTGGATTTGAGACATTCATATCCCAATTTACAGTAACGAGCTCAGATCCAGGATTATCTGAAACATTTGCTGCAATATGTCTTGTCATTGATGACATAATAATTTCTGCGCCAAGCTTATTCATTGTATTTCTAAATGTTAAGCCTGCTTTAGATGTGGAATAGTAATTTCCTGCCATAGCATACTCATTAGCATCCTTATAATAGTAAGAAACCTGATGTGTAGCCTCATTCCACCCTTGATGTTCAAGTGCATACAGATCAACCTCAAGATTCATTGCTTTGACTTCTGGAGTATTCATGTATTTGTCGAATGCGGCAGCACATTTCTCTGCGTGGTCGCATTTAAATGCATAATGAGTTTGATATTTTGAAAAATTTGCAGGCAATTCGTCTGCAAATGATACAAACATAAATAACGATATAAGTAGTAAAGATATTTTTTTCATAAAATTTCCATATATGTGTTTTAAAAATTTATATTATCAATGAAGCTTACCTATTTAAAGAGCTTGGCAACAAAATATTCTTTAAAGAATATTTGAATTGATGTAGAATCATCATCCAAGCCACCTTAGCTCAGCTGGTAGAGCAACTGATTTGTAATCAGTAGGTCGTCAGTTCGACTCTGACAGGTGGCTCCATTTTTTCTGAAACTAAACTAGGTGATTTTCTCTTGATCTTTCTGCGGTATGAACTATGCCGCTTTTTGTTTTGTATGGTTTTGCTTTTATTCCTTTTGTCCCCTCTTTTATAAAAAGAAAAAGACACATTGAGATTATTGAAAGACATCCCAGAAAGCCTACTATAATGTATTGAACCATAATTTAATTATACAGTAATTTGATACAAATAAATTGTTAGTAAGAGCATTATGCAAAGAAAAGATTTAAAAATTCTTCTTTTACAGATAAGAGATGATACAAATGTTAGAAAAGAGGAGCTTGAAAGTTTTGCAAAATATAGCGAATTGGAGCTCAATCAATTCACAGTACTAAATGTCTTTGATGTTCCTAAATTTAATAATACTGTACTGGATGGTTTCGATGCTTTATATGTTGGAGGAGCAAGTGAAGCTAATGTACTGGAGCCTGAGAAATATAATTTTGTAAATGATTGTATAAATTTAATTAATTATGCAGGTGAAAAAGGCATACCAACATTTGCTTCATGTTTTGGTTTTCAATTAGCCGTTTTAGCTTTTGGAGGCACAATATTAAGCAAAGATAGTGACTATGAAATGGGAAGTATTCCTATAAGACTTACTAATTTAGCTGAAATTGATCCTGTCTTTAAGGGTACTTCTGATAATTTTAGTGCTCTTTCCATTCACAGACAGTATGCTATCGAACTTCCTACAAATCTTGATTTACTTGCTTACACAGACCAGTGCTTACATAGTTTTAAACTTAGAGGTAAGCCTTTGTGGGCATTTCAGTTTCATCCAGAAGTAGATAGATCTACTGTCTTCAAAAGATTAGCCATATATAAAGAAGCATATACGAATAGTGAGGATGAATTTCAGAGTGTGCTTGATTCCCTAGTTGAGACACCAGAATCCCATAATCTAATGCTTAATTTTGTTAATAGAGTATTGCTTTAAAATTTCTCTGGATAATCTAATACTAAATACGTAAGTGCTTTGACTCCTTCATCTAATGCAGAGTCATCGACATAGAAATATGGAGAGTGATTGCCAGCTACTTCTGTTTTATCACCAAAATTAGCTGATGCTTCTTCTCCAGGTTTATTGATACCAAGCCAAAAATATAGGCCTGGAATCTCTTGAGAAAAATATGAAAAGTCTTCTGCTCCAGTAACAGGTGTGTTTGACTCATAAAACTTGCCAGGCGAAGCTTGTTTCAAAGAATCAGTCATTTTTGTTACTAATTCTGGGTTATTAAATGTAACTGGATAAAAACCACCAACATCAAATTCAACTTTTATCTCAGTGCCTGTGCCTACTGCAACTCCAGCTGCTATCTGCTCTATTTCATCATAAATTTCTTTTCTTAATACAGGGTCAAAGGTTCTTATTGTACCCATCATCATTGATTCTTCTGGGATAATATTATTTCTTGTACCAGCTTGAACAAGCCCTACTGATAATACCGCTGGATTATTAATAATATTTATTCGTCTACTTACTACTGTATTTAACGATTCAATTAATTGCGCAGTAGCCATAATTGGGTCAATGCCAGACCAAGGTGTTGAGCCGTGTGCTTGCACTCCTTTGACTGTAATTCTATAAGCTGAGGCTGCAGCCATAGCAGGGCCAGATTTAACCGATAAAACACCGTTAGGTATATTGGTAACATGCAATCCAAATATTACTTCAGGGTTATACCTTTCAAAGATTCCTTCTTGCAACATCATCTTTGCTCCCCCGCCTTCATCTTCTGGTGGCCCCTCTTCAGCAGGCTGAAAAATTAACATTACATTACCTTTTAATTCCTCTTTATTTTTTGCTAAAAATTCAGCAACACCCATTAATATCGCTACATGAGCATCGTGACCGCAGGCGTGCATTACACCAACATCATTTCCTAGATACGTTGTTCTTACCTTGGATGCAAATGGTAAACCTGTTTTCTCCTCTACTGGCAATGCATCCATATCTGCTCTTAACGCAATGGTTGGTCCTGGTTTGCCACCTTCAATCATGCCTACAAGACCTGTGTAAGCAATGCCTGACTCAACTTCTATGCCCAGACTTTCCAGATGAACCTTAATCTTATTTGAAGTCCTAAACTCTCTATTGCCTAATTCTGGATGTTGATGAATGTCATGCCTCCATTCAATTACCTTGGGCATAAGTGTTTCTAATTCTTCTTCCAGTGAAATTTTTAAGTCAGCCTGTCCATAAAATGTCACAGTAATTAGAAATAATAAGAATTTCTTCATATCTAAACTATAATACTTGCTTGATAAACTTTAAAGAACGTTGTTTTGAAAGAAGAGCACAAACGACCTAACCCCAAAACTGGCAAGCCTTTCGAACAAGGGTTTTCTGATGAAAATGGAAGAGTTTTTTTTTCTTATGTGAATAAAGTAGGTAATGATGGTTGGTATTTAGAGGAATGGAAGAAAGATATGGAAGCTTTTACAGTAAAAAAGCAAAGAGAGGAAAAAAATGAGTCTTAGACCATTTCATCTAGCTATTCCTGTTAGCTGTATTGATTTAGCAAAAGAATTTTATGGCTCTAAACTGGGTTTTAAACAAGGAAGATCTGATGATCATTGGGTTGATTATAATTTTTTTGGCCATCAGCTAGTTTGCCATATTGGCGATTCAGTAACAGCTTCCAATGAAGTTGATGGAAAAGAAGTACCCATACCACACTTTGGTATAGTGCTTGAATGGGAACAATTTGATGAATTTACTGAACTTCTTAAAGCTAGTGATACAAGATTCATAATAGAACCCTATCTAAGATTTGAAGGCCTGCCGGGCGAGCAAAAAACGATGTTTTTTAAAGATCCCTTTGGTAATGCTTTAGAATTTAAATCATTTAAAAACGATAGCGAAATTTTTAACAAGTAATAATTTGTCATTCAAGCCCAGCCTTCAAGATTTTCATGCCAAAGCTCTTAGCGATTATGGTATTGATGATATATGGCCAGAATCAGTCTTAAAAGCTGCAAAGATAGCGAGCGATAAACTTACAGAAGATAAAGACTATCTAGAAGAATTCCCATTTGTAACGATAGATGGTGAGGATGCCAAAGATTTTGATGACGCAATTTTTTGTACATTTAATAAGGATGGTTTCCACTTAAAAGTTGCGATTGCTGATGTATCTTTTTTTGTTAAGGAACTGTCAGCTCTTGATCTTGAAGCAGCTAGAAGAACTACATCAGTTTATTTACCTAAAAAAGTGGTCCCTATGTTGCCAGAAAGACTTTCTAATGAATTATGTTCCCTTCAGCCTAATAAACGAAGGAGATGTCTGTGTGTTGAGATAAATTTTGATAAAGATGGGCATATTACAAATTATAAGTTTCACAGAGGCATTATTAAATCTGTGGCTAGGCTAACTTATACAGAAGTTGAAGAACAATTATTAAATGAAGTAAAGGACACTAAATATAAAAAATCTCTTGAGGCTTCCTTTGCTCTTTTTAATAAATTAACCATCAATAAAGGATATAGAGGTGCTTTAGATTTTTCTATTAATGAACCATTCCTTAAGACAAAATCTGATGGTTCTGTTCATGACATTGTGTCAAGAAAAAGATTGACTGCTCACAAATTAATTGAAGAATTTATGTTGGCTGCAAATATATCAGCTGCTGATTTTTTAAGTTACTACCCAGAGCAAGGGATATACAGAAACCATGAACACCCAGAATCTTTAAAAATAGAGAGGCTCTCACAAGTTTTAAAGAATAGAGGAATCAATTGGAATGGAGATAAGGAAGATATTAATAATCTTGGAACATTTATAAATAAAGTTCATAAAAGAGAGGATGCTTCTATTTTAAATATGCTTATTTTGCAATCGATGCAAAGAGCAGAATACAGCACAATAAATAAAGGTCATTTTGGCTTGAAGTTCGCTAAATACACGCATTTTACATCTCCCATTAGAAGGTACCCAGATTTACTAGTCCATAGATTAATAATAGCCTCCCTAGATCAAAAGGAGTTTAATTTTGATGGTTTGCAGTTAACGCTTGAAGATTGCTCAATTAAGGAAAAATCTGCTGAGTTTGCATCAAAACAGGTAATACAAAATTTAATTTGTAATTACGTCAAACAATTTTCGGGAAAAAATTTTTCAGGCTACGTCACTGGGGTAAAAGAATTTGGATTATTTGTAGAGATACCTAAACTTTTTACCAGCGGATTGTTGCATGTAAATGATCTGCCTAATGACTACTATAGATATAATGCACGACATCACTGCCTTGATGGGAAAAGAAGAGGAAATAAATTCTCTCTTGGAGATCGTATCGATGTTTTCATCGGGGATGTAAAAGAACTCGAAGGGAAAATTTCGTTATATTATTAAATTAAAATATGAATGTTGATATAAAAAATATACATACAATTTATTCACTCTTAACAAACCATAGTGAAAAAGTTATTTCTATAATCGGAAATGCTGAGAATATGAAAGCACAGGAAGTCCTAGAGCTTGCTCATAAAAAAGGAATAAAGATACAGCCAAAAAATACAAAAATTAGTGCGCTTTGTAAGTCACCAAATATTGGAGACCTGAAACAATCAGATTATGAACTGGGTAACCTTGTTTTGATCTTAGATGAAGTACAAGATACAAGAAATCTTGGCTCGTGTTTAAGAAGTGCTTCTTTTTTTGGGGTAGACACAGTCATTATTCCGAAACATAATTCTGCTGATTATGCTAATACAGCAGTAATAGAAACCTCTACTGGTGGCGTTTATGATCTGAAGCTTTACAAAGCTACAAATATTACAAACCTAATTAAAGAATTAAAAAATAATGATTATTGGGTTTCAGGGTTTTCAGAACATGCTGAATCAGAGTTAGAGAAAAAGGAATTTTCAGGAAAGAATGTATTAATCTTTGGAAACGAAGAAAAGGGCCTTAGATCTTTAGTCGAAAAGAATTGTGACGAAACTTTAAAGATCACACAAAAAGGAAAAGTTTCTTCTTTAAATGTTTCGATAGCGGTTTCAATAGGTTTGCATAATATAAGCAACAAACTGTGATATTAAATTCAGCTTTAATACACTAAAATATCGAACTATGCTTGCACAAAGAACTATAAGAAATAAAACATCTGCAACAGGAGTTGGTCTGCATACAGGGAAGAAGGCAACTTTGACATTGCATCCAGCAGACCCTGATACTGGGATAATCTTTAGAAGAAGAGATGGTGACAGAGTTGTTGAAATTCCTGCTCAAGCAAATTTTGTTGGGGATACAACTCTTTCAACAACCTTAGAGCATGATGGGGCTGAAATAGCTACTATTGAGCATCTGATGTCAGCCTTGGCTGGAATTGGCGTAGATAATTGCATTATTGATTGTGATGGGCCAGAGATTCCTATCATGGAAGGCAGCTCAACACGCTTTGTTTTTCTCATTCAGGCAGCAGGCATTGTTGAACAGAGTGCTGTAAAAAAGTTTATTTATGTAACAAAATCTGTTCAGGTTCAGAGGGATGATGCTGTTGCAAAAATTAAGCCTTATAAAGGCTTTAGAGTTTCATTTGGATTAGAATTTGATCACCCGGTATACAAAAAATACCCTCAGACTGCTTCCATAGACTTTTCTCAAACTTCATTTATCAGACAAGTTAGTAGAGCGAGAACATTTGGAGTTTACAGCGAGCTTGAGATGCTCAAGAAAAGCAACAGAGCTCTCGGTGCAAACCTAGAAAATGCCATAGGGATTGGAGATGATGATGTTCTAAATGAAGGCGGCCTCAGGTTTGCTGATGAGTTTGTAAAACATAAGATGCTCGATGCAATTGGAGATTTGTATTTACTAGGCCATAACCTTATTGGTGAATTTTATGGTTTCAAATCTGGTCATGCTCTCAATAATCAATTATTAAAGAAAATAGAAAGTGAAAATGCTTACAAAATTATTGAGATAGATGAAATTAAGGATGCTCCAATAAATTACTTGAAGCCAGTGGCAGAAGAATTAGCATAATGATTGGTTTTCTAAGCAAAATTTTTAAGTCATCTAATCAAAGACGTGTAGATGGTTATGCCAAAGTTGTGAATAAGATCAATTCACATGAGAAGAGCATGGCAGAACTCTCTGAAGATCAATTTAAGCAATTTGAACTTAATGAAGAGAGCAGTGACGAAAATCTTGTTAAGGTTTTTGCAGCTGTAAGGGAAGCATCTAAAAGAACTATAGGTTTACGACATTATGATTGCCAGATGATTGGTGGTCTTGTGCTTAATGGCGGAAATATTACCGAAATGAAAACTGGGGAAGGTAAAACATTAGTCGCCACGCTTCCTGCAGTATTCAATGCTCTTTCCGGCAAAAAAGTTTATGTTGTTACTGTAAATGATTACTTGGCTGAAAGAGATGCGAACTGGATGCGACCTATTTATGAATACTTTGGATTAACTGTTGGAGCTCTTACTTCTGCACAAGACTTCAAAGGCAAACAACAAACTTATGACTGCAATATTATTTATTGCACTAGTAGTGAACTTGGTTTTGATTACCTAAGAGACAATATGGTGTTATTCAAGCATCAAAAAACACAAAAAGACCTTAACTTTGTGATCGTTGATGAAGTAGATTCAATTCTAATTGATGAAGCAAGGACACCTCTTATTATATCAGGAGCCACTGATGATGATGCATCAGCATATCCAGTTTTTCTTAAGCTCTTGCCTAACCTTAGCAGACAAATGAGAGAAGGAACTGAGGATGAGCCTCTTGCAGATGACGAAAGAGGTGATTTCATAATAGATGAAAAATTAAGATCAGTTGAACTAACAGATGATGGTTTTGAAAAAGTTGAAAATTTTTTAGTAAATAGAAATTTAATTAAGGCTGATGAGAGTCTCTATACCACTAATAATCTTAAATTTTTAAAATACGTTCAAGCTACCCTTAAAGCTAATCTGTTATTTGAAAAAAATGTTCACTATATGGTCGAGGATAATAAGGTTGTTTTGATTGATGACAATACAGGCAGAAAACTTCCAGGCAGAAGAGTCTCAGAAGGTGTCATGCAAGCACTAGAATGCAAAGAAAGAGTGCCTATTCAGCAAGAGACTCAGACTCTGGCATCAACAACTTACCAAAACTTCTTTAGGCTTTTTGACAGAATCTCTGGCATGACTGGAACGGCCGATACAGAGGCTGCTGAATTTAAACAGATTTATGGTATGAACGTAGTTGTACTACCTACTAATCAAGAAATGATTAGAAATGATGTGAATGACACTGTCTACGTAAATGAGGCAGATAAATTTACTGCTTTAGTTAAAGAGATTAAAGATATACACGAAAAAGAGGCGCCAATTTTAGTAGGAACTGCTTCAATAGAAAGCTCTGAAAAACTTTCAAATAGACTCAAGAAAGAAGGCATAAGGCATCAGGTCCTAAATGCAAAGTTTCATGAAAAAGAAGCAATAATTATTGCTGAAGCTGGAAGGCCGGGAGCAATAACAATTGCAACAAATATGGCTGGTAGAGGTACAGATATTGTTCTGGGTGGAAAGCAAGAAGAAAATGACAAGGAATGGGAAGAGAAACATAATAGAGTAATCGAGGCTGGCGGCTTACATGTTATTGGGACAGAAAGACATGAGTCTCGAAGAATAGATAACCAACTGAGAGGCAGATCAGGCAGACAAGGTGACCCAGGTTACTCAAGATTTTTTCTATCACTTGATGATACAGTTTTAAGACTTTTCATTGATGATAACAGGAAACAACTTTTCTCAAGATTAAGTGATGGGATGGATGACAGTAGCATTGAACACCCATTGCTTAATGGTGCTATTGCCAATGCACAAAGAAAGATAGAAAGCAGAAACTTTGAAATAAGAAAACAAATACTCGAATACGATGATGTCTCGAATGACCAAAGACTGACGATTTACAAATTAAGAGATTATTTTCTAGAAGAAAACGATTCGGAAACGCTTATTTTTGAATACCTTGATAACTTACTAGAAAAAACCGCAGATAAAGCATTACCTGAAGATCAAACATCAACCTGGAAGTTTGATAATTTAGATAGAGCTCTTAGTCAGTCATTGGGTGCCAGCCCAGATTTTAATCTACTCAATAAAGATGGATTAAATTTTACAAAAGTTATGGACTATTTAAACGAATTCTATCAAAAATATTATTTTGATAAGTTTGGTCCTCTTAAAGAGAGAAAACCAGAGCTTGAAAGACAAATCTCTATTCAGGTAATGGATGCAGCTTGGAAAAGACACTTACAAAATATTGATTCTTTAAGGGGAAATATAGGATTAAGAGCATATGCCCAGAGAAATCCAATAAATGAATTTAAGAAAGAATCGTTTTACCTGTTTGATTCTATGATTGAGTCATTCAAGGATGATATTGTGAAAATCTTATTCAATATTAAGATTCAAACTATGAGTCCCAAAGAGTTTGAAGAACATAAGAAACGCAGAGAACAAAATAAAGCCAATCAATCCTGATTGGGCTCTTCAAAAGTTTCGATTGAGACTTCTTCATTAGCCCACCTTAAAAAATCAATACTTTTACAACCTTTGGAACAGAAGGGTTTAAATTTAGAATCTATCTCGACGATTTTTTTGCAATTGGGACAGGTCAAATTAACTTTCTTACTCATTGGCTAAGTTGTTATAGAGTTCAAAGTAGAATTGTAGTTTGTTTTTAAATTCTTCAAGAGAACTATCGTTGATGAGAAGATCCGTTGCGTAACAATTACGTTCAATGCTTGAAATTTGCTGTGCTATGACTTGTTCAGCTACCTCTTTTGAGCAGTTATCTCTTTCGATTATTCTTTGTAACTGAATTTCTTCGGGGGCATCAATAACCAGTGTTCGATTGAATACATTTTTTCTACTCCATAATGGAGCACTATATATTGCCCAAACAGATTCTACCTTTTCAAATTGCTTGATTACTTCATTCCCAATTATTGGGTGCATCAGATCTTCCAACCATTTTTTATTTTTAGGTTCACTAAAAGCTATCTCACGAATTTTTTTTCTATCAATTTCACCATTGGAATCTAAGATCTCGTCAGAGAATTTTTTTACAATTTTTTCGTACCCTTCTTCGCCTCTTAATTGTAAATTTCTAGAAATGATATCAGCATCAACCACTGTAATGCCCTTCTCTATAAAAAAATTGGTTGCGGTGCTTTTGCCTGCTGCTACCCCACCCGTTAATCCGACAGTAAACATACCAATATCCTAAGGCAATAGTTTTAAATTTAATAGGGAATGGATTTTAATACTCGTAGAACCCGAATAGATTAGTCAAACTCAACGCCTTGAGCTAGCGGTAGTTCTTCACCATAGTTTACTGTTGCTGTTGTTCTTCTCATATAGGCTTTCCAGGAATCAGATCCTGATTCTCTGCCACCACCTGTATCTTTTTCACCACCAAATGCTCCACCAATTTCAGCACCACTTGTACCGATGTTGACGTTAGCAATTCCGCAATCAGAGCCTTCTGAACTTAAGAATAATTCTGACTCTCTCACATCATTAGTAAAGATTGAACTGCTTAAACCTTGTTTTACTGAATTTTGAAGTGCAATAGCTGCTCTTAAATCAGTAAATGGCATCACATATAATATTGGGGCAAAAGTTTCTTCATTCATCTCATCAATATGTTCGTCTACTTCTACTAGAGCAGGTGTAACAAAAAATCCATCTGCGTTATCCAGTCTATCGCCGCCTGTAACTTTTAATCCCATGGCTTTACATGAATCTAGTTTTTCTTGCATCTGATTGAAACTTTGCTCAGATATTAATGGGCCAACTTGAGTATTCCTATCCATTGGGTCACCAATTTTTAAATCTTGAAATGAATTTTTTACTTTGGTAACTACATCTTCGAGAATATCAGCATGCACGAAGAGTCTTCTTAAAGATGTGCATCTTTGGCCTGCAGTTCCTGCTGCTGAAAAAGTAATGCCTTTTATAGTTAAATCTAAATCAGCTGATTTACAGACTATTGCAGCATTATTGCCACCTAACTCAAGAAGCGATCTACCTAATCTACTAGCAACTTTAGGAGCTAAAATTCTACCCATTTCGCAACTGCCTGTTGCTGAAAATAGTGCTATGCCCTCATCTTCAGCTAAAGCTGTTGCAGCTTCATTACCACCTTTTGATATAAGCACTAAGTCTTTATGATCGTCTGCAACTTCATCCCATATCTCTTTTACTAAATCAGCACAACCCTCAGCATGGGGGCTAGGCTTCCAAATAATGCTATTTCCACAAACTGCTGCTAAGCAAAAGTTCCAGCCAAATACAGCGACGGGAAAATTAAATGCAGTAACACACCCCACGACACCTAATGGTTGCCAGATTTCTTGCAATCTATGGTTTGGTCTTTCACTTGGCATCGTTAGACCATATAACTGTCTACTTAAACCAGTAGCAAAATCACACATATCAATTACTTCTTGTGTTTCTCCTTCGCCTTCAGAAATTATTTTTTTTGCTTCTTTAGTAATTTGTTCAGAGACTTCAAGCTTACGCACACGAAGGGCCTCCCCAAATTTTCTAATGTATTCACCTCTTACAGGCGCAGGTACAGTTCTCCATTTCAGAAAAGCTGCATGCGATTTTTTGGTATTGCTGATTTTGTGCTCCTAGTTATTTTGAGATTCGTCTCTTATTGCTCTGAATTCGCTACTGACATACCAGTTTGGATACTCACCAGAATTAGCTAAGTCATCAATAAAATTTGCAAAAATACCCATATCTTGTTCAATACCTTCCCAATCCCAGTCATCTCTGACTTCATCTGAAGGTTTGTGGTAATCATTTGTTGTGTATTGGCTGCCTAACTCTAAGCCTTTTTCTATGCCGCCATTCACTAAATCGACGCCAGGATCTGCATAAATCATTGGTATGCCTTTTTTAGCAAAATTTATATGATCAGACCTATAAAAATAACCTCTTTCAGGAACTTTATCTGGAGCAAGATATTTTCCTTCTGCAGATGCATGTTTATCAAGAACTGCTTCAAGCTCAGAAGCACCATAACCAACAATGGTTATATCTTTTGCTTTACCTATAGCAGGAAAAGCATCTAAATTTAACCCACCTATTACATTTCCATATTCAAATGGCGGGTATTCTGCTAAATATGCTGATCCAAGTAGACCAGATTCTTCTGCAGTCAAACCTATGAATGCAACCGATCTTTTTGGTGATCTTTTAGAAAAGATTTCAGCCATATGCATAACAGCAGCAGTTCCTGTGGCATTGTCTACAGCGCCATTATAAATTTGGTCTCCTTCGATACTGGTATCTATGCCCATATGATCCCAGTGCCCCATAATAAGAACAAACTCTTCCGGTGCCTCAGAACCTTCAACATAGCCAATAACATTATGCGACTCTGTGGTTCTTATTGAACTAACCATATTAGAACTCAACTTCATGCCTTCCATTGGAATTGGTTGGAAGTTCTTTGACAATGCCTTTGATTTCATTTCATCGTAAGTTGTATTCATTTTTGCAAATAATGATTCTGCAACATCGAGGGTTATCCAGCCTTCAAGAGCAGATCTACCAAGATTCTTATCTTTAAAAGTAAGATTCAACTGTTCTCCAGACCATCCATTTTCAACAACACCCCATGGGTATGATGCAGGTGCGGTTTCATGAATGATTAATACTCCTGCTGCACCTTGCCTAGCTGCTTCTTCAAATTTATAGGTCCAACGACCGTAATAAGTCATTGCTCTTCCATTGAATTCTGTGCTTTGTAACTCAAAGCCTGGATCATTAATAAGCATAACGACAGTTTTGCCTTTAACATCAACCTTATAATCATTCCAACCATACTCTGGCGCATTAACGCCATAACCTACAAAAACCAAATCGCTATTTTCAAAGCTAACGTTCTCTACTTGTCTAGTAGTTCCATAAACTACGTCTGTTTTGTACTTAATATCTAGTGTTTCTCCATAAACTTCTAAATTGAAGCTTGACTCATTTTCATCAAGAGTTATGCCAGTAAGATCAACGCCCATTAAATAAGAATCGCCAAAACTTTTCATACCTAAGGATTCAAAATGATTAGCAATATAGTTCTTAGTCTTAATTCCACCCGGCGTACCTGGCGCTCTGCCTTCGAATTCATCTGAAGCAAGCGTAACAACATGCTCTTTATATTTCTCGAAATCTGATTGTGGTGAACAACCAGCGATAATTAGTAATATTAGGAAATAAGAGGTCTTTTTAAACATATGTAAAGTATAGAACATTTAGAATCTTAGAGTTCTGTTTTTACTGAGGAATCTCTGACATTTCAACAAGGTTGAAGCTTGCATCCACAACCCTGTAATCTTCTTTTAATCTTGCCATTATGTTGTTTAATTGCAGATTGTTTTGGGCTTCAAAAATAACTATATTTGCAGCAGACATTGCTTCTACTTTATTCAAAGCATAGTCATAACCTAAAGCATTGATATCATTTTCTTCTTTGTATTGAATGATGATTTTCATATCAGTAAGTTCAAAAGAACCATTGGACATCTCTACTGCTTTATACTCAGGCATATTCTTCAATGCGTAAGCTCCAATGCTTGCTCTAGTCTGAGCATCTATTGCGACTTTATAAGCTCCTACTTTTTTTAAACCAGGTATATTTGCTTGATTATTAGGGTCTGAAAAAACAACTGACTCAAGCAGCAAAACATCAATGTTCGTTTGAGGGTTATCTTCTAGATAGATAATTTGATCGCTTGGAATAGTTTTTGTCGGAATTAAAAACCTATCTGCGAAAATTACATTAAGGATAATCAGTGCAACTAAAAGAAGTACTATTCTCATGATCTTCATTCTACCTGTAATGAACCTCCATTTCGAATCCTTCCCAAGATCCCGGGCTTATATTGTCAGCACTATAATCAAAAACAGTAACTTGCCAATCGCCATCCATATCTTCTCCATAAAAACCTGCCACACCGATAGCCCAATAGAAAGTTGGCAAACCTGAGACATTAGTTAGAGGCTGTAAAACACTATGTGTTGTGCCAGAAGGAGAAGTAAGAGTAATACCAATATCATTTAAAGTATCAGCTTGTGCTGAATCAAACTTCACCTTAAGCCTTATGAACTCAATAACTCCTTGTGAGCCAGCTCCAGAAACAAGGCTCATTGATGCTGTTCTGCCTTCGTTATCAGGAATGACTACAGGTGTTGTAAATTCTGCTGTTCTATCTTGGAATAACTGGGTTCCTAAGGAACTTTGATCAAAAATTGCTGCTGCTGCTACTGCAGCATCTGCATCAGCTTTTCCAAAACCATACCAATTATGGAACTTATAACCTGCAGCGTTAGTTACCCAACTATGGAGATCTACACCTCCTAAAGAGACTCTCCGGTCAGAATCAACAACTACTGATGTTTGGGCTAATAAGTGCTTAACACCTCTATAGTCTAAGTTTGGATTTGCGCTCATCATTAAAGCAACCACTCCTGTTATTGTTGGAGCAGCAGCAGATGTGCCATTAAATGTGCTGAGATAATTACAATCAGCATTCTCTTCATTAGGATTAAATGATGTGCCTGGAATATTGAATCTATTATATTTTCTGCCGACTGAAGAGGAATAACCATTTTCACATCCAGACTGGTCTGTTGTCATAATTGCTGGACCTCTATCTATATATGAAGCAGCATTAAAGACATCTTCATTAATCCCATACTCACCACCAAAGCCTGATACCCAGATTGTAGATCCAGGAGTAGAATACGAACTCTTTATGCCATCAGCATTTAAAGCAGCAACTGTAATAACTTCTTCAAAATTCTTTGTATCATCAATCTCAACACCAGTACAAGATAAAATTTGTGACTCTCTATCAGGTGCTCCACCGCAAGGACCATTATCATAAAAATCATTACCAGCTGAACGCACATAAACTTTACCAGTCCCCACTCCAGCTCTATAAATGTTTTGTCTGAACGTGCTTATTGAAGGAAAACTATAAGTCGTATCATCACCATAACTTGATCCAAAACTACCATTGAAGACATCAGCAAAATTGGAAGTTGTATCCCCACCGAAAGATTTGGAAAAGTTTGTTGAAGATTGGCTTTCAAGGTAATTGTAACCAACTAAAGAAGAGTCATAAGCGATGCCGACACCACCAACATCGTTGTAGGCTTTCATACCTATTATGCCAGCGACAGCTGTGCCATGATCTCCGGTATTGTCTAATGCAGGATCTAAAGTTGGGTCGTTAGTATTAGTTAAAAAATTATAAGACCCTCCATCTAAAACATTCCCTGCTAAATCTTCGTGCAAAATTTCAAGCCCCTCATCTACTATTGCAACAACCACATCATTACCGGTGTAACCATCGACCCAAGCCTGTCTTAAATTAAGGTCAGCTCCAGGTGTGCCTCCATTGGTAGCAAAGTTTGTTTGTCCCGTATTGTTTATTTCCCAAAGATAATCAAATAATGGGTCCGTATCTGCACTAGGTATTGAATCAGGTGCAGGTGTTGGTTCGGGGGTTGGGCCTGGGGTTGGTTCTGGAGTTGGTTCGGGGGTTGGTGTTGGTGCTAACCAAGCTTCACCATTGAACTTCCAAGTAAACCAATCTTCCACATCAATACCATTGGCATCTGCTTCTGACTCGTCATTTGCATATTGGTATACAAAAAAAGCATCTGAACTATCGCCGTCTGGAGTTGGGTCTATTGCTAGGAAACGGTCTTCGCCAACAGTAAAAATCCACAAATTCTGATCTAAATCCGTGGCGCAATTTTCCCAATCACAAGAATATTCATTCCTCTCATCTGGCATCATGCCATACGGCCAAACACTTCCTTGATAACTTGGTGCATTAGCTCCCTCGTCTGGTCTAAAACTATAAATAGTGTATTTGCCTGGTTTAACCTCTCCTCCTAAAGTAGACCCTTGCTTAAAATTCTCTGCTTGAAGAATGTCATTGCATTCACCCTGCCAACAGACATTTACCTTGCTTAAATTAATAAGATCGGTTGGAGCTGGTGTTGGTTCCGGAGTTGGCTCAGGGGTT
>SHBL01000002.1 GCA_004321845.1 SAR86 cluster bacterium
GATATCTTTCAATAAATTAGGTAGTGGATATGCGCCTTTATGTGAAATAGATTTTTCCTCTATATCGCTTGGTAACTCATTCTTTGCAAACTTTTTAAAAAAATTTTCCTTGGCATTCGCAGCCTGGTCTTTTGATGTAAATCTTTCGGTAAGCTCTAAAGCGAGTACGATTTTTACATCCCTGGGATTACCGCCATCTTCAAGTGATGCTTTAAGTTTTTTTATCTCAGTTGTAGATTTCAAGCTCAATAGATCAAACCATTTGAACATAATTTCATCTGGAATAGACATAGTTTTTCCGAAGACATCGTCAGCTGTTTCTGTTATCCCAATATAATTGTCTTCACTTTTAGACATTTTTTTAATGCCATCAAGCCCTTCAAGCAATGGCAAAGTAATAATTGTTTGCGGGGACATGCCTGCATTTTTTTGCAGATCTCTGCCAACTAGTAAATTAAATTTTTGATCTGTTCCACCTAATTCAACATCTGCCTTCAACTCAACTGAATCAAGACCTTGCATCAATGGATATAAAAATTCATGTATGGATATTGGCTGATTGTTTTTATATCTTTTTGAAAAGTCGTCCCTTTCTATCATTCTTGCGACAGTAGATTGTGCAGCAAGTTTTATCATATCTGCACCAGATAACTTATCTCCCCATCGAGAATTGAAATCAACTTTGGTCTTTTTATTGTCTAAAACTTTGAAAACTTGTTCTTCATAAGTTTTTGCATTTTGTTTTATATCCTCATCAGTTAATGGTGGTCTTGTTTTGTTTTTACCGCTTGGATCTCCAATCTTGCCTGTGAAATCACCAATGAGAAATATCACAGTATGCCCTAAATCCTGAAACTGTCTCATTTTCCTTAAAATTACGGTGTGACCAAGGTGCAGATCAGGTGCTGTAGGGTCAAAACCAACTTTAACTACAAGTTTTTTTCCCGCCTCTAATTTTTTAAATAAATCATCTTCACCGATGATCTCATCGATTCCTTGTTTTATAATCTCAATCTGTTTTTTAGGATCATTCATAAAGCTTTATATATAATATCAGAACATGTACACAGGCTCTCATTTAAAATTAATTCTAGCTATCTTATTAATACCCTCGGTATTTATATTTTTAATTGCTGCTGATTCAGAAAATAGAAATTTTAATAGCGATTCAGAATCTACTGTTGAGAAAATATCTCTAGCTCCGGTAGATAAAGATATAAGCTTGCCAACTGAAGATAAAATTCTGATTAAGTCTGGTGATACTTTTTATTCAACTCTTACAAAATTTGATGTTAGCCCAGCAACAATTAATAAGATTGGCCAGGATAGAAAGCTTAGGGATTTTATAAGCCTCCAAGTTAATGATCAAATTTACATTACTTCAAAAAATGACCTTGTCTTTGTAAAAAGGTTTGATGATGATTTTTACCTTGATGTTCTTACCATAAATGGCAGCAACTACACTTTTGAAAAGAATAGGGACAATCTTGAAAGGATTGCTCAATTTAGAGAATTTGTAATAAAAGATTCTTTATATGCATCGGGGAAAAAGGCTGGTGTACCAGAATCGGTGCTTGGAGATCTAATCTATATTTTTGGCTGGGATATTGATTATGCGTACGATATTAGAAATGGAGATAAAGTAAAAATCCTTTATGAAGATATTTTCTCAAATGGAAGATTGGTCTCAAATGGCGATATTCTTGCAGCAGAATTTACGAATAAAGGTACAAAAATTAATGTGATACGTTTTACGCAAAAAGGAAGAAAAGATTATTACACCACAGACAGCAACAATGTTAGAAAAGCTTTTTTAAGAACTCCAATTGAGCTTGCAAGAATTAGTTCTCATTACAACCCAAATAGAAAACATCCCGTCCTAAATACAATAAGAGCACACAAAGGAACAGACTACGCAGCAAAAACCGGTACTCCAGTTAAAGCTACTGGAGATGGGGTGATAAAAAATGCTCAATACTCAAACTCTTATGGGAATTACATAGATGTTATGCATTACAACAAATACATGACTAGATATGCACACTTACAAGGTTTTGCAAAAGGTATTAGAAAAGGGGCAAAGGTTACACAAGGTGAAACAATTGGCTATGTAGGGTCTACAGGCTTAGCAACGGGCCCCCATTTGCATTACGAATTTCATATTAATGGAAAGCACACAGATCCTGTAAAAGTTGAGCCTCCGAACGCTCAATCTATTAACTCTTACAATAAAAAATACTTCGATAAATTAGTTGATGAGAGAACAGAGATAATTTCTAACATCTCAAGCATTCAATGAGTAATCTTTACATTGGTCTAATGTCAGGAACTAGCAGGGATAGTTTAGATGCATGTCTAGTAAGTTTTGATGATGGGTTAGAAATTCAAAAGCTTGAAACATTATCCTTCTCTAAGGATTACCAATCATCAAATGATCAAAACTTCATTGCAAAAGAAATTACTAGAAAAAGCATAACTCTAGTCGAGCGGTTAATTTCTAATAGCAATAAAGAAAATATTATTGGCATTGCTTTTCCTGGCCAAACAATTTCGCATTCAGATGAATTCAGCCTGCAAGCTGGCTCACCAGAAGCTATTGCTAAACAATTTGGAATTCCTGTTTATGCAGATTTTAGAAATTTCGATATAGCACGTGGAGGAAAGGGAGCTCCTTTAATTCCATTATTTCACCAATTTTTACTTTGTGATGAGTCAAAAAATAAATTAATTTTCAATATTGGAGGTATAGCCAATGGAACTTATTTAAAAAGGATGGAAATGGAGCTTGCTTCTGACGTTGGTCCGGGGAACTGCCTTATGGATGAAGCAATGAGAAATTTTGGATTAGGATTGTTCGATAAAGATGGTGCATTGGCTAGATCAGGAGAGATTAATGATGCAATGCTTAAATTATTAATAAAAGATTTAGAGAACCTAACATATCCAAGAGCAGATGATATAAGCATTTATATGGATGTCTTTAAAAAATACGAAAATGAAATTCTTAAGCTTGATCCTGCAGATGCTCTCTGTACATTAACAGAATTAACTGCAATTAAAATAATAGAATTTATAAAAGCTTGTGATCCAACCGACGAATTAATCTTCCATGGCGGCGGTACAGAAAATAAATATCTCATGAATAGAATTGCTGAATCGGTATCAATACAAGTTAAGTTAATTGATGATATTGCACCCTCAAAATATATCGAAGCTATAGCTTTTGCATATTTAGCTTATAAAGAAAGGGCTGTTTTATTTAGATAGAAAAAGAAGCCCCGCAGCCACATGTTGAGGAGGCATTAGGATTTTCAACTATAAACTTCGAACCCATAAGATTTTCAACGTAATCAATCTTAGATCCTAAAATATATGGATAAGACATATGATCTAAAACAACTGAAACACCATTGCCAAAATCTAATTTTGCATCTTCTTCATGATCAAAATCATCAAATTTAAAACCATATTGAAAACCAGAACAACCTCCTCCAGTCACATATACTCTAAAAAATTTATTTGCTTTAGATTCTTTTAGCAGAGAAATTTTTGTAATAGCACTGTCAGATAAATCAAAAGGTGATGCTTTTTTTGTTTTTATATCCATATTTATGCTGTAATTCTATCAAAATTTATTAATGACTTATAATTCTGTTGATTATGAAAAAAACATTAATCGTTTATTCGAGTACAGATGGGCATACTTTACGCATCTGTGAGCATATTAAGAATATTATTGAAAAGCAGACTAGTGTTTTCATTATAAGTGTGGAAGAAACCTCAAATTTTGATCTAGATAAGTTTGATTGTGTGGTTTTAGGTGCAAGCATTAGATACGGTAATCACAAACCAAGTTTATACAGCTTTGTGGAGAAAAATGAGGGCTTACTTGCTACAAAAAGAACAGCTTTCTTTAATGTAAATGCTGTTGCACGCAAAGAAGATAAAAACTCAATTGAAACTAACCCTTATTTAAACAAATTTTTAAAGCGAGTTACTTGGCAACCAGACATACTCGCTGTGTTTGCAGGGAAGATATCCTACCCTGAATATAACTTCTTTGATAAACATATGATTAGATTTATTATGTGGATGTCAAAAGGACCAACAGACCAAACAAAAGTTTTTGAGTTTACTGATTGGGATAAAGTTGAGGCATTTGGCAAGAAAATTTTAAAAGAACTTTTACCGCATTAAATATCAATATTCTGCATGTTGCTATTAGCTTAATTAGACATATAAAACTATCATTACAGTTACAGAGAATTATTTACGATCCTTTGATATAAAAGATAATCAAAAATATCCAAATGAAAACCAAAAACTCGCAAGAATTATTTGAGAAATCAAAAAAACATATCGCAGGTGGAGTTAATTCTCCAGTTAGAGCATTTAAAAGTGTTGGAGGTTCTCCAATATTTTTTAAAAAATCTAGAGGATGTTATTTATACGATGAAGATGGAAATAAGTACTTAGATTTTGTTGGCTCATGGGGACCTATGGTACTAGGCCACTCAAATAAGAATATTATTAACGCAATAAAAAATCAGGCCAGTAAAGGGATAAGCTTTGGAGCTCCCACAAAAAATGAATTAGAAATAGCAAAGATTATTAAATCTTATTTACCAAGTATAGAAAAACTTAGGATGGTTAATTCTGGTACTGAAGCCACCATGAGCTGCATTAGATTAGCTCGAGGAACAACAAATAGAAAAAAGATTATTAAATTTATTGGTTGTTATCACGGCCATGTAGATTCACTCTTAGTAAAAGCAGGTTCTGGTTTAGCTACTTTAGGTGTTCCTGACTCTCCTGGCATACCTGAAGAATTATCAGAGCTAACAATAACACTTCCATACAATGACATTGATAGCTTAAAGGACGCTTTTTCAAAGTTTAGCAATGATATTGCAGCTGTAATCATAGAACCAATAGCAGGAAATATGGGATTTATTGAACCTGAAAAAAAATTCTTAGAACATCTAAGAGATATCTGTTCTAAAAATGAAACAATACTCATCTTTGATGAAGTTATGACTGGTTTTAGGGTTGCTAGAGGTGGCGTGCAAGAACTTTTTGATATAACTCCAGACTTAACAGCCTTAGGAAAAATAGTCGGTGGTGGTTTACCAGTAGGTGTCTACGGAGGAAAAGCAGAGATCATGAATAATATATCTCCTGATGGGCCAGTTTATCAGGCAGGTACCTTATCAGGCAATCCAATTGCTGTAAGTGCAGGAACTGCATTACTTAAACAACTATCTAATAAAAATATTTATGCAAATATGGAAAATAATGCAAAAATATTTCTTGAAACAGTAAACCAAGCTGCAAAAAGATTGGATATTCCTTTTTCTTACAATGCTAGAGGGGGTATGTTTGGATTTTTCTTTTCTGATGAATTACCAAGAAATTTTGATGATGTACAAAATTCAAACATAGAATTTTTCTCAAAGTTTTTTAGAAAAATGTTAGATAAAAATATATATCTTCCACCTTCAGCCTACGAAAGTTGTTTTATCTCAACAGAACATGACGAAGAAAAAATGCTAAAAGCTGCTAGAATTGCAGAACTATCATTAGAAGAAATAAAAAATGAAATTTGATGTATTAGGTGTTGGTAATGCACTTGTTGATGAAACCTTTTATGTTGATAAAAGCTTCGTCGATAATACTGACTTATTTTTTAACCAATTCAAGCCCATTTCTTATCAAGAACAAGAAGGAATTTTATCTAATTTACCAAAAGATGTGCGGCCAGATGTGGTCTGTGGTGGCTCCACAACAAATAGTCTAGCTGCAACCTCAAATTTTGGTACTAAATGTGCACATATTTGTCAGCTTGCTAATGATGAAAGAGGAAAGTTATATGAAGAGAACTTATCTCAGAATGGCATCTCATCGATTAATGATTTTTATCATGATCAAGTAAGAACTGGGAGATGTTTAGTTTTCATTACACCAAATAGTGAGAGAACGATGGGTACTTATCTGGGGGCATCTGAAAAGCTAGCCTTTAATCCAGAGTTTATTAATGTTGCAAACGACTCAAAAATTTTATTTTCTGAAGGATACCAGTTTACTTCTGAAGAAAACTATTCAGCTTTTTTAAAAATCCTAAAAGGAACTAATCTAACAACTAAAGTAGCACTTAGCCTTTCAGATCCGGGAGTTGTGAGTGGTTTCAAAGAAAGATTTATGGAAGTTCTTAGTGTCAGAAAAATTGATTATCTTTTTTGCAATAAAGAGGAGGCAACTGCATTAGTTGGGAGCAATTTTGTAGAGTCTCTTAAAGAAATAGCAAATAATTACGTTGTTACTAACGGTGCTGAATCATCTTATGTAATGCAAGGTAATGAGTATGCAGAGATTGAAGCCAGAAAAGTTAAAGCTATAGACTCCAATGGAGCGGGTGATATCTTTGCAGGTGCTGTGCTACATAAAGTTATAGAAAAGCATAGCTTTATTGAAGCATGTAAATTTGGGAATTATGCCTCCTCAATAATTGTTCAAGAGAAAAGCCCAAGACTTTCAGTTGAGTTATATAAGAGACTCAAGTCTGATTATTCCAGAAGCTAAAAGTGACGCCTGATATTTACAACGATAAAAGGTTTGGAATAAATCATAAAAATATCTCTCCCAATGCTTTAAATATTATTGCAAAACTTCATAAGTCAGGTTTTAAAGCATATATAGTTGGTGGAGGTATAAGAGATATGATCAAAGGACTACTTCCCAAAGACTTTGATATTGTTACTGATTGTGAGCCAGAAGAGATAAGAAGAATTTTTCGTAACTCAAGGATAATTGGACGAAGATTCAAACTTGTTCATATAGCTTTTCCAGATGAAGTTCTTGAAACAACAACTTTTCGATCTGGTGGTACAAAATCATCTGAATCAATAGAAGTAAATGATAAGGGCCGTATCGTACGAGATAATCAATGGGGCACACAAGAAGAAGATGTATTACGAAGAGACCTAACAATAAATTCTATTTACTATGATCCGTTCTCTCATGAAGTTATTGATTACACTAATGGCATAAAGGATCTCAAAGATAAGAAAATTAAATTTATTGGCAATTCAAGTGAAAGAATTCTCGAAGACCCAGTAAGAATTCTTAGGGCAATTAGGTTTGCAGCAAAATTAAATTTTACGATAGATAAAGAAATTGCAGTGGGCATAAAAGAACATCGTCATCAATTGCTTGAAATGCCATCATCCAGATTATACGAAGAAATTTTAAAACTATTCGCGTCTGGTCATGCTGAAAACTCATATATACAACTTTCTCATCATGGTGTGTTTGACATTTTATTCCCACACTACCCAGACAAAAATGGTTTATTTCATAAATTCTTTCTTAATGCATTTAGAGAAACTGATACAAGATTTAAATCAGGCAAGAAGCTTAATATTGGTTTTATTTATGCCATTCTGCTATGGCCAAAAGTTTTTATTGAGTCTGAGATAAGTGAACAAATTAATTTCAAAAATTTTTATAGATCAATTGCTGCGGTAGTTAGAAAACAACAAATTATCACTTCAGTGCCCAAAAAGTTTTCAAGCTTTATAAAAGATGTTTGGATGAATCAAGTTAGATTTAAAAGAGTTGGTAAAAAGTCTTTAAATTTTACAAAAACTTTAAGATTTAGAGCTGCATATGATTTCTTATTACTAAGAGAAAAAATAGAACCAGACCTTAAGTTAACAATAGACTGGTGGACAGAATTCAAGACAGCAAACTATGATAAGAAGATAAGGCTTTTAAATACTTATAAGAAAAAGAATGCAAGAAGACATAATTCCTAATTACATAGCTATTGAAGGACCAATTGGGGTAGGCAAGACCTCTTTATCAAGAAAGATTGCAATGGATTTTGGTCATGAGTTGTGTCTTGAAGAATCAGATGATAATCCGTTCTTAAAATCTTTTTATAAAGATAAGCAAAATTATGCATTTGCATCGCAATTACATTTTGTCATGCAAAGAGCACATCAAATCAATATATATTTTTCAGACAACCTAATTCAACGAAAAATTGTTGCGGATTTTATGTTCCAAAAAGAAGATCTATTTGCTGAATTAAATCTAACCCAAGATGAATTAAAAATTTTTAAAGAAGTAAAATCAAAATTTTACCAAACTCATCCAAAACCAGATCTATTAATATATTTACAGGCATCTCCTGAAAGAGTTTTAGAAAGAGTTAATAAAAGAGCGAGATCATATGAGGATCATGTAGCTTTAGAGTATTTAGAGAGACTATGTGAGGCATACACAGAGTTTTTCTTTGATTATTCTGAAACCCCTCTTTTAGTCTTAGATGTGAATGATGTAGATTTTGTTTCAAGTGATACAGATTACAAAAAAGTTGTCGATTGCTTAAAGCGAGAAATCACAGGCAGAGAATTTGTAAACCTAACTCCAAGCTTTTTTTAATGAGAATCAATATTACCGAGTTATCTAAAACTGAAATGTTGGGTAGAGTAATTGCAGATTATCTTACTAAATTTCAAGGTTTAGCAATCTTTTACCTTGATGGTGATCTAGGAACAGGAAAAACCACCTTAGTTAGAGAGATACTTAAATCTCTCGGTTGGAGTGGAGCTGTAAAGAGTCCAACCTTCAGTATAATTGAGGAATATAAGCTTAATGATATTGATATATTTCATTCAGATTTATACAGACTTAATGGTGAAAATGATTTTGAAATGTTGGGTCTTGAAATAAATGAACAAACTAAAGGTATTCTCTTTATTGAATGGCCAGAGAAAATTTCTAAATTTAATTTTGGGAATGAATTTTTTTTAAAACTCAGCATCGTAAATAAACAGAGATTTATTGAATTTAAATCAACTAGTCAAGAATTTCTAAATTGCATTAATCGGATCAATATCAAGGACCCAATTTGATATCTCTTTTCTCTTAGTTCCTGATTCCATAGCGAACTGTGCTAAGACTTTAAGCATTCTATCTTTCTTGCTGCTCTGAATAATACAAAACATTCTGTGTTTGTAGCCTACCTTTGTAATTGGTCCCTCAAAAGGTCCATAAACTTCTAGATCTTCTTGAGATAAACTTTTTTTCGACTCAATGAGAAACTTTCTTAGTTTTGCTTGGTTAGAGTCTTCTGCTTTTAGATAAACTAAATTTATAAATGGAGCTAAATCTAATTTTTTTCTTTCTTCAAGCAGTTCTTGTGCAATTTCTTGATAATTACCGGTCTTTATTAAACTAAATAGTGGATGATCTGCCACTCTTGTCTGAAGAAAAACATTATTTTCCATTCCTGATCTGCCAGCCCTGCCTGCAACTTGTACAATTAGTTGAGCTGTTTGTTCTTGCATATGAATATCAGCACCAAATAAGCCAAAATCTAAATTTAAAACAATCACTAAACTTACATTTTTAAAATCATGGCCTTTCGCAAGTAATTGTGTACCTATGAAAATTTTTGGTGATGGATCCTGAAATATTGCAAAACTTTCTTCTCTCCTACCCTTACCAGAGACTGTATCTCTATCAATCCTCACTATATTTGAATTCGGCAATTTCTCAGAAAGCACTTCTTCAACTTGTTGAGTGCCAATTCCCTTATGAGTGAAATCAGAAGAGCCACATTCAGGGCAAACATTAGGTATACCCCAAACACTTTCACACCTATGGCACTTTAATCTTTTTACATTCTGGTGCAATACAAGAGAAGTATCACAACATTTGCTTTTAGCAATCCATCCACAAGAATTACACATAAAAACTGGAGCATAGCCTCTTCTATTTAATAAAATTAGGGTCTGGTGACCGGCTGTTTCATTTGCAATAATTTTTTCAATTAGAAAGTTGGATATGCCGCTAGAAGTTGGTTTCTTATTAACATCATGTATTGTGATAATTGGCATTGGTGTATCAGATATTCTTTTTGTAAGTGAGCATTTTTCTAAATCACCATCATTAGCCTTCTTGATATTAATTAGAGAGGGTGTTGCTGATGCATAAATAATTCTGGCAGTATCTTTATACAAGATTTTTGCAATTTCTTTAGCTTCATATCTAAAACTTTCTTGCTGTTTATACGATTGATCGTGCTCTTCATCAAATACTATTCCTCCTAAATTTCTGATTGGAAGAAAAACTGAAGACCTAGTGCCTATAATTATTTTTGGTGATTTATCCTGTGCAGCTAACCATACTTTTATTCTTTGAATAGGGGTTAGTCCTGAATGATATAAAAATACCTTATCCCCAAAACTTGATTGAAAATCATGAAAGATTTGAGGGGTAAGAAAAATTTCTGGTACCAAGACTAGAGCACTTTTTCCTTTATTAATAAGCGAATTTATATAATGTTTATAGACCTCTGTTTTGCCCGAAGATGTTATGCCTGAAAATAAAATTTCACCATTAGGTTTAGATTTAATTAGATCCAAGCAATTTACTTGATCTTTGGTTAATTTATGTAAATTTGTTGCAGAGGTAAGCCCTTGAGCAACTTGAAGATATTTATCTAAATCTCTCTGGTATTTAGCTTTTCTGAGGAAAGTTGGAATAAAAGATTCAATTACCACCCCTAATGGATGCATATAGTGTTCAGATATATAAATAATTTTTTTTATTGCCTCTGTTGAAAACAAAGGAGTTTCATCTAAGACTTCAATAATATTTTTTAATTTATACTTTCCATCAGCAATATCAGTGTTGTCTGTCACAATGCCAACAAGCTTCCTTCGACCAAACTCTACTAAAACCCTTTTTCCTAAAAGGTCAGAACCAGAATTATTTATATAGGTGAAGGTTTGACGTAATGGAGATGGGATGGCTACTTGAACAAAATTCATCAATTTATTGTAATAGAAAAATTATTTGATATTATTTCACATTCAAATTAGAAGTTATGAAAAAAGAAATACATCCAGAATCTCGTTATGTTTTGTTTCACGATACAAGTGTGGATAAACATTTCTTAATTCGAACGACTTTAAATACTTCTCAAACCAAAGAATGGGAAGACGGGAAGACATATCCGTATTATCCCATTGAAACTTCATCTGCTTCTCATCCTTTCTATACTGGTCAACAAAAGATTCTTGATACTGGCGGAAGAGTACAAAGGTTTGAAAAGAAATTTGGTAAAACTGCTAAGTAATACCTGTACTGCCAAAGCCTTTTGACCCTCTATCTGTCTCGGTAAATTCATCTACCTGTTCTAAATCTACTTGATCAACTCTTATAACCACAAGTTGAGCTACTCTTTCTCCAGCATTAATCGTTATTTCGTCATTGGATCTATTCCACAAAGATATGCTCAGTGGCCCCTGGTAATCTGAATCTATTAATCCGAGCAGATTTCCACACACAAGACCTTTCTTTGCTCCTAAGCCTGATCTTGGGATCACAATGCCTGCAAATTTTGGATTTTCTATAAATATAGATATCCCTGATGAAATAATTGTAGACTCATTGGGTTTTAGCACTATTTTATTATCAATACACGCCAGTAAATCAAGCCCAGCTGAACCGGCTGTTTGATATTTAGGTGTTGCAAATTCATTGCCTATTCTTTGGTCAAGAATTTTAAATTTTAGTTTCATGAGTAGGGTATTAATTATTGCATAAAATCAATTACTATTTTATTATCATCCGTTCTTATGAGTAACATATGTCAAGTAACAGGTAAAAAGGCAATGGTAGGCAATCATGTCTCCCATGCTAAAAACCGTGTAAAAAGATTATTTAAACCAAATTTGCACAAGCATAAATTCTGGGTTGAATCTGAAAATAAATTTGTAACTTTAACGCTCTCAGTAAAGGGTATGCGTATAATCGATAAAAATGGTATTGACGCTGTCTTAAAAGATATGAGATCTAAAGGCATCAAAGTTTAATCTTGCTTCTACTAGCTTCTGCATCCCAAAGACGAACAGAATTATTAGACCTTATGGGTGTAAACCATAAAGTTATAGAGCAAAATTTTGATGAAGATTCAATAATTGATAAAGATCCTATAAATTGTTCACAAGCTATTGTTATTGGTAAAAATAAAAGTGCTAGAAGTCTATTAGAAAGTTCGGAAGATTGTAAACTTCCTGTATTAACAGCTGATACGTTGGTTTTCACACCAGATCAAGAAATAGTAGGCAAACCCAATGATTATGAACACTCGAGGAAACTTTTAAGGGAATTCTCAGGTAAAACACATAGTGTCTTTTCAACGGTAATGGTAACTTATGGTGATAATTCTCTTATAGAAACTTGTGAAACCAAAGTTTCATTTAAACTGATGACCGAAGATGAGATAGAAGAATATGTTTTATCAGAAGAAGGGGTTGGTAAAGCAGGTGCATATGGTATTCATGGACCAGCTGGTAAATATGTTTCAAATATTATTGGCAGTTATACCAATGTTGTTGGCCTGCCAGTGCATGAGACTTATGAAATATTAAGAAAACTTAAGATATCTTAATTTTTATTTGCGTACTCTATAATTCTTTTTTTAATGTCTGGAGCCTTATCTAAAAACTTCATGCCTGAATTAAGTATTTTTTCAGAAATGCCCTTAACGTTTCCAAAAGCTCCAAATAAGCTTTGAATGATCCAGGTCATTTGAAGATTTTTATTGTTTCGTTTCTTACTGTATGTATCTAATGCTTCCTTTTCATTTTTTAGAATAGCCATTAGGTTCTTCTCAATCTCCATAACATCTCCAATGCCAAGATTTAACCCTTGTCCTGCCATTGGATGAAATGTATTAGCTGCATCTCCACATAACAAAATATTATCTGTATAAAGCTGCATCGCTCTTGAGTGTTTAAGTTCAAAACCGTTGCCTAATTCGACTTCAGAAAGATCTAGCCCAATATTGAAAGCCTTATTCATATTCTCTAAATCTTGCACTATATCGCCAGTTGAATTGGTACAGAAAATAATCGAATAAAACTCGACTTCATCATTCAAAGGCAACAAGGCTAAAGTGCCATTTTGGGTAAAATATTGTTTCGCGGTATTATTGTGTTCGGCCTTAATACAAGTCACATAAGCTTTTTGACCATAGAACCACTCTTCACTTTCAAAATCACACAATTCTCTAACTTTTGAGTTTGCTCCATCAGTTGCAAAAATATATTCTGTTTCAAAATCTTTATCAGGTGTTTTAACAATTACTTGATCGTTATTAATTATATTCAATATAGGAGAATTCCAAATAATTTCATTTTCCACTTTTTTTAGCAATTTCTTATGTAATTCTGATAAAAGGCCAATTGAAGTTACTTTTTCTTGAGTGTTTGAATCAAGGACTATGCCTAGTTCATTTTTATGATAAAGCTCCATTTTAGTTACTGGAGTTGTCCATTTATTGAGATCTAAACTTTTATCAATTGAATTAAGAAAATGAATAGATTCTTTTGTTAATGCAACTGTTCTATGTGGAATTTTTTTGAATTCAGTACTTTTTTCTAGAATTTTAAAAGGAATGTTGTATTTCTTTAAGACATGTCCTAACAGACATCCTATTATGCCTGCTCCAGCTATTATTACGGGTTTGGACATTATTCGCTCATTAATTGTTCAATCTCTTCAGCTTGAACGGGAACTTTGGCAGTTAAGTTTTCATATCCATCAGATTTCACCAGGATATCATTCTCAATTCTTACACCAATTCCTTTCCATCTTGCATCAACATCGGCTGTATCATTGACGTAAATACCAGGCTCAATAGTCATTACCATGTCATCTTCAAATAAGATTTCTTTTCCATCTATTGAATAAGGACAATCATCATGAACATCTAGTCCCATCCAATGACCTATCTTGTGATAATAGAATTCTCTATAAAGGTTTTTCTCTAATATCTCATCAAGACTTCCTTTCAGAAGACCTATATCTTTAAGGCCTTGAGAAAGAGATTTTTCAGAGGTTTTTTGTGGATCTGTGCAAGGGTTGCCTACTTTTGCAGCATGGCAAGCAGCATTATGTGCTTCAAGCACAACGTCATATATTGCCCTTTGCTCACCAGTAAACTTTCCATTAATTGGGTATGTTCTTGTAATATCAGATGCATACATCCCATACTCGCAACCAGCATCAACCAGAACTAATTCACCATCTTTTATATTCTGATTATTATCTATGTAATGTAGGATACATGCCCTTTTACCACCAGCAATAATTGGGGTATAGGATGCTTCACGGGAACCATTCATTTTAAATTCATTCAGATACATGGTCTCAAGATCGTATTCTGTCATGCCTACTTTAGCTTTTTGCATAACTGACCTATGAGAAATAGCTGCAATCTCACAAGATTTTCTTATTAAATCGATTTCGTTTCTATCTTTAATCAATCTCATGCTGCCAAGCACATTAGAAAAGTTTTTGAGATCTATATTGCCTTGATGTCTCTCCATGCTATTTGCTTTATTGATCCAGCTTGTAACTTTTTGGTCAAATTCTAAGCTCTTACCAACTAAGGCATTAAGTGTTTTCTGTCCTCTTATTAGATTTGGCAAAATCTCATTAATTTCACTGATATCATGGGCTTCATCAAAACCAAAGTGATCTTTTGCAGCATCAGGACCCCACATAAAACCATCCCATTTTTCTAATTCAGAATTTTTCTTTCTACAAAACAATACTGATCTACCATCGCTCTGAACTGTTAATATTGAATCAGGCTCCTGAAACCCTGTTAGGTAGTAGAAGTTGCTGTCTTGTCTAAAAGGAAATGTAGTATCATTATTTCTTGATACTAGTTTTGATGAACTGAGTACTAGAATAGAATTATCTTCCATTCTTTTCGCTACTTCAGCTCTTCTGGCTTTAAATATATTTACGTTAAAATCTGACATAGACGGATATTATGCACGAAAAAATAAAAAAATTATCAGCCTTAGTAGATAAACTTATCGAACAAAATTTTAAATTAAAAACAGAATCTAAGTCTATGAGAAATAAAATTGAAGAATTACATAGAAGAATAGAAATTCTTCAAACTGAAAATCAATCACTAATCATTAAATCTACTGAAAATAAAAAAAATGAATAATCAATTCTCAGGCACGAAAGAAGTTGCTGATAACTTAGCCTTTGATTTAAATGCTCTAAATATTTTTTTGAGCAATCAAGATGCGGGCATTTCAGAAATCCACGATTATAAACAGTTTAAAGGCGGTCAATCCAATCCTACATACCTTCTTGACTCAGAAAATAACCAGTATGTGCTTAGAAGAAAACCTCCAGGTAAATTACTTAAATCTGCACATGCTGTAGATAGAGAATATAAAGTTTTAACAGGATTAAATAGCACTAATGTCCCAACACCAAAGACAATAGTATTATGCGAAGATGAAAGTGTAATTGGTACTGCTTTTTATCTAATGGAGTACTGTAGCGGCAATATCTATTGGGATCCTGTTGCTTCGGAATTAGATATAACAAGAAGAAAAAAGATCTTTGATCAAATGAATCTAGGCATTTCTAGATTACATACTCAAGATTACAAAGATATTGGATTGGAAGATTATGGAAAACCTGGCAATTATATTGAAAGACAGACCTCCAGGTGGACCAAACAATATTTTGACTCTGAAACAGAAGTTCTTAAATCAATGCATAACCTTATAGACTGGCTTCCAAAATACACTCCCGAGCAAAAATATACATCTATAGTTCATGGAGATTACAGACTTGATAATGTTGTGTTCCATGATAATGATGAAATTCAAGCAATGCTTGATTGGGAACTTTCTACTATAGGAGACCCTCTAGCAGATTTTGGTTATCACTGTATGCTTTGGCATGTGGGTGAAATTTCTGATGACATAGCGAAAACTCTGGGCATACATAGTGAGAAAGAATATGTTGATTTATATCTTTCACGAACAAAGATGCAATTAGAAAGTGAGTGGGATTTTTATATAATTTTTTCATTATTTAAGGCTGCAGGCATATGCCAAGGAATACTTGGAAGAGTAAGAGATGGAACTGCAGCAAGTGATTTTGCTGTTGAGATGGGCAAAAGAGCAAAGATTTATGCAAATTTAGGCTGGGAGAAGGCAAAGAGAATCACATGAATACAGAGCAATTCTTAAACAAGCTATGGGAGAACTACATAAGCTATGCACCCTCTGCCGAAAAAATATCAAAGCTTTTTGGAGAAGAGGTTACCAATGATCATATTGCATTTAGAACACTCAATTTTGATAAATGCAGCATTGAAAAACAAGCAGACTATTTAAGCTCATATGGTTACAAAGTTTGTGGAGATTATTTCTTTGAACAAAAAAGGCTTGAGGCCATCCATCTTGAAAATGATAACCCTGTGCATCCTAAAATATTTCTTTCACAATTATTAAGTGAAGATTTTTCAGATGAACTACGCATAATAATGAAGGATGTCTTGAATGGCATGAGTGAAGAAGAGCCTGAAAAACTTTTTCTTGGTGGCAGGACTTGGAATATTGATTATAAAAAATATGAATTATTGGCCAGTGAATCTGAATATGCTTCTTGGCTTTATGTATGGGGTTTTTGCCCCAATCACTTTACAGTATCAGTAAATCATCTAACAAGTTTTAATGAGTTAGATGCAGTTAATAATCTTATCAAAACTAATGGATATAAATTGAATTCATCAGGTGGTGAGATTAAGGGGTCTATTGAAGAATTACTTGAACAATCCTCAACGATGGCAGATAAAGTGAGGGTGCAATTTACAGAGTTAGATACTGAAGTTCCAAGCTGTTACTACGAGTTTGCAAAAAGGTACCCAGATACAAATGGCAAACTTTATCAGGGATTTGTTTCTAAATCGGCTGACAAGATATTTGAGAGCACAAACAAATAAGTTTCATCTTTGAACTATAGCTGATATGTTTGGTCTTAGTTATATGCGATATTTTTGTCTTTTCTTAATATTATTTCTTAGTGCTTGTGCACCTACTCCTGTAAAAAGAACTCCTGCGAACTCTATTTCAGAAGCTGAAGCAATAGCTAATAGAGATGACCTTACACCCATGGAACAGAGACAATTATTGCTATCTACCCCTTATGTTATTGAACTGCTGCCTAGCTTTGAAGGGGTTGTATTTTCTAATGAACAGTCTGATATAGGCACAGATATTAAGGAATGTGTAGATTTTGGTTTGACTTATGACGTTAACCATAACCAATTTGTTCAGGAGTATATTGCCCAAAAAGAATTAGAAGCTGGTGGTGCTGAAGAGGTTGTGGCAAGTAGTGCTGCAGCAGTTGGTGCAGGTGCTTTAGCTGCTGGTATTTTAGCAATAGCTATATTAGGGCCAATAGCTGGTTCTTTGGGAGCAGGGACAGGAACAATAGTTGGGCTTGGCACGACTGCTGCAGCTGGTGTTGCTAGCTCATTAGCAGCAACTATAGGCCCTGTAGTTTTACTCGGAGCTATAGCAGCAGAGAGTGAAAAAGCATCTATAGAAGAGAATGTTGCAGCAGATAGTAGTATCAAAGCTTTTGTTCTTAAATCCAGTGTTATTAAATGCTTAACTGAAAAGGGTTACTCATTTGATATCTATGCTTCTTTAGTCCTTTCCAACGGAGCTAATATAGGTTCGATTAATGATGAACAAGCTGTTCAATTCTTTGAAATATATGGTGATTTAGCAGTAGCTGAATATGAAACAATAATTAATGATATAGATCCTTATACAACTCTTGAATCAGATTATTACTACACTATGAGTGATTACGAAAAAACATCTTTAAAAGCATATTTAAAATACCTAAAAGAAAGCAAACAGCCTTTACGAGTGATGAATAAAGATGTCGCTATTGAAGCAAGCAAAATTACACAGCAAGAAGCTTTTGTTTTCTGGGATCCTTTAAGCCAAAGATTTATCTTTACAGAACAACAAAGAATAAGAGCCACTTTAGATTGAGCTAAATCATTATCTCTGAGAGAGGGCTTTTAATATAATCGTATTTTTCTATGTCAGGGTCTGGTAATTTATAGCCCTCGATAATACCAACAAAGTCATTCCAATGAATAATATCTAAATCTAGAGTTCTTGATGTGAATTTATTATCCGGGTCTCTTTTTCTACCACACAGTGCTTCCATATTTTTAAGAACACTGATTGTTTCCTTGAAATCCAATTTAGTATTGCATCGGAGTGCTTGGTTTAAAAAGTCATCGCCTTCCATGCCAACAGCTTTTGATAAAAACTCGCTACTAACTGCTTCCAATGAAATTTCGGCTGATTCGTTTATAAGGTCTAGTCCTTTTTTTACATTCTCATGAGGATTAATATTGGAGCCAATAAGAATATAAAACCTATTCATAATCTGTTGCTGAACGTTCAATTATGACTCCAACATCTTTTGAAAATCTGAGGGCGCCAGGCTTTGAAACTCTAAGCTTTATCCAATTAACATCAAAATCTTTGATTACCATTTCAGCAATTTTTTCAGCGAAAGTCTCAACCAACTCAAATTTATTTTCCTCAATGAATGAGATGATTTTTTTTGTAATTGTCTTGTAGTCAGTAGTAGCATCAATTTTATCTTCTTTAGATGCTGATAAATTATCGTGGTCTATTTCATAAGAAAGGCTAATTTCCTGTTTAATCTTTTTTTCCCAATCAAATATCCCAATAGTTCCTTTTACTCTGAGATCCTCAACGTATATTCTGTCTTTTTTAATCATATAGCTCTCCTAAAGGCCATCTTGGTCTTGCAAAATTAGTTGGATAAATTGGTAGTTTAAATTTTTTTCTAATGAAACCAGCATATGCAATCATTGCAGCATTATCAGTACAAAATTCCATTCTTGGATAACTCACTTCTAGGTTATTGTTTGCTGCCATTTGTTTTAATCTCTCTCTTAATAGTTTATTAGAAGCTACGCCTCCTGAGCAAACAAGTTTATGAATTTTTGTATCTTGAACAGCCCACATAAGTTTTGTTGTTAGAGCATCAATGACAGCTTCTTGGAAAGATGCTGCAACATCAGCATGATCTTCCTCATTTAAATCTTCTAGTGCATACAAGACAGAAGTTTTGAGGCCGCTAAAACTAAAATTTAGATTTTTATCTTTCATCATTGCCCTTGGAAATTTAAAACGTTTGCTGTCACCATTTTCAGCAAGCTTTGAAACTTTTGGCCCACCTGGGTACTCAAGCTTAAGAAGCTTCCCCACTTTATCAAACGCTTCACCGCAAGCATCATCGATTGTTTCACCAATAATCTTGTACTCACCATAGCCATCACATCTAATTATTTGCGTATGGCCGCCAGAAACAAGCAAGCATAAATAAGGTGGTTCAAGGCCATCTTCTTCTAAGCCCGGAGCTAATATGTGTCCTTCTAGATGGTTGATAGGTAGTAGCTCTATATTTAAGACATTAGCTATTGTTTTTGCTACTGTTTCTCCAATCATTAAAGAACCAATTAAACCAGGACCTGCTGTATATGCTATAAGATTGATATCTTCCAGATTGTGATCTGTTTGTTTCAAAAGCTGTTTTAATATACCGATAATTTTTGCACTATGATCTCTCGCAGCAATTTCTGGTATCACACCACCGTATTCTGTGAATAAATCTATTTGTGAATTTACTAAGTGTGCAATAAGCCCAAGGTCTTCTGAATAAAGGGCTAAGCCGGTTTCATCGCAAGAACTTTCTATTCCTAAAATTAACATTGTTGATTCTTTTATATTTATCCTTAAAATACACACTACATTATGCCAAGTATAAAAATTAAAGAAACTGAATCCTTTGATGTAGGTTTAAGAAAATTTAGACGCGCTTGCGAAAGAGCAGGTGTTGTTACAGAAGTACGTAAGAGAGAATTTTTTGAAAAACCGACAGAAGAGAGAAAAAGAAAAGCTGCTGCTGCAGTAAAAAGAAACTACAAGAGAGTCATGAAAGACTCTTTCTCAAAACTTAAGTAAGTTGTCTTCTTTAAGAGATCAAATCAATTCTGAATTAAAGCAAGCTATGCTTGATAAAAATGTATTTGTTCGAGATACGTTAAGACTTGTCACATCTGAAATCAAAAGATTTGAAGTTGATACTAGGCAGGAACCTTCTGATGATGAGATCATCTCTATTCTTAAAAGAATGGCTAAACAAAGAAAAGATTCTATCAATCAATTTAAAGAAGGCGGAAGACCAGATCTTGAAGAGATTGAACAAAATGAACTTAATTTACTAGATAAATACTTACCCCAGGCACTAAATGGTGAGGCTCTTAAAACAGTACTAGAAGAAATTATCTTAAACAATAACTTTAGCGGTATGCAAGATATGGGCAATGCTATGAAAGAACTTAGGTCAAAACATCCAAATGCTGAAATGTCAGAAGCTAGCTCTATAGTAAAAACTTTACTCTCTTGATCTATAAGAATTAGGCTTATCTAGCTCTTTTGTATAGCGATCCGTTAACTCTTTATATCGATTAGAAAGGTCTTGCTTTTCACCATCAATCATTACCATTTCAACTGATGACATAAGCTCTAGTGGATCATTATCCCAAACCACTAAGTCGGCGTCATACCCTGGCAGAATATAGCCAACATTAATCAAACCAAAAATATCTGCAGGGTTTGATGTAATAGAACTAATAGCTTCATTGTAATCAAGTCCCATTGCAACGGAATTACCCGCTGACTGAGTTGCTAAATAAGCATTATGTGCTCCTGCTCCTTGCTCATAATAAAAAGCCATTACAACTCCTGCATCATTAAGTCTTGTGACATTCTCATATGTAGCATTAAGCGAATCAAATGTACTTGGGATATTGTTTAAGGGATCGAGAATTACCGGCACTCCTGCCTGTGCAATTTCATTTGCTACCATATGTCCTTCATTTGCTTCCCACAGAATTAAATCTACCTCTTGTGCTTCAGCAAACTTAATAACATTCAATATGTCAGTAGCTTTATTCACTTTAACCACTAATGGCATCTCATTATCAAGTACTTTTTTTATGGCTTTAAAGTCTCTGCTTGTAAATTTATATTCATTCGTTGTGCCCAACATGAATTGAGTCATATCAGCATAATTATCATCATGGTTTGTTCTTACATAACTAAAAAGATCTTCCATATACATTAAGTTTGCTGCTCTTGAATCGTTGTATGACTGGCCATAGCTTGTAACAAGACCTAGAGGACCTTGCTTTTTCTGTTTCATGCCGCCATTAATTTTTGTATATGTAAGCATGCCAGAAAAATAGCCAGAGGCTCCTGGAATATTTACTGTTGAAGTTACTCCCTTAGATCTATTTAACCTTACTGCCTGAGAAAAAGGGTTGTACGCTCTGCTAGGATCAAAACCAGCATTATAAATATCTGATCCAGTATCATTGGTCTCAGGCAATGCCCCAATCTCGAGAAGCCCAAGGCTTGAGAAAACTAATAATCCTGGGGTAATAAACTTACCCTGCACATCAATAACATCTCCAGTTTCAATATTCTCAATAAAGTCATCAACCAAGATAATTTTTCCATCGTCAACCAAGATATCTTTTGCAACAAACCCTTCATCAGCAATAAATACTTTTGCACCCTTAAGTAGATACAAGTCATCTCCATCTGCTAGGACTAAAAATGGTAAGAGCAATAATAATCGTAAAATTTTCATTATTTGCCCTCCCACTCTTTCACACCAAGATCAAAATCAGTATGAGGCATAAAATTTGTAGCCTTATCAAATGCTAAAGCTCCATCAATATAAACTTGTTCTGCCTTTGAATAGACACTAAATGGGTTGCCACTCCAAATTACGATGTCGGCATCTTTACCATTCTCTAATGTTCCTGTTTTCTCCAGAATACCCAAAGACTTGGCAGGATTCTTTGTAATCCATGTCATTGCTCTCTGTTCTGAAATGTCAAAACCTGCTTCTCTGCCTGCAGCAAGAGCTTTTGCAGCCTCTTGATTCAGTCTTTGGATACCACTTGCACTATCAGAATGAACAATTGCACAACCTGTTCCTCCTCGAGCTTGATCTACGATAGCTATATTAGCAATAGTCATATCATATGCTTCATGTTTAAAGCCCCACCAATCTGCCCATAGAGCTGCACAAATTCCTTCATCTGCAAGAAGATTTGCTATTTTATAAGCTTCAACTCCATGATGGAAAGTAGAGACTTTATATCCGAACTCTTGGCTGATATTTATCATCGTAGCCATTTCATCAGCTCTATAGCAGTGATTGTGCACTAAGATTTCTCCATCTAATACACCAACTAGTGTTTCATTCTTAATATCTCTATGGCTTGGGTCTTTTTCAAGACGATCTCTATGATTCTCTGCTCCTATCCATGCATTTCTATAACCAGCAACATTTCCCATTCTTGTTGAAGGTCCTCTTGAGCTATAAACTCTTTTTGGATTTTCCCCACATGCCATTTTTAATGAATGTGGAACATCTGGAAATTTCATATCTGGAACTGTATTTCCAGAAACATTTTTTAAAGTTACTCCTCTGCCTCCAAAAAGATTTGCTGATCCAGGCAGAACGTGAAAAGTAGTTATTCCACCTGCTAAAGCAAGCTTGTATTGTGGGTCTTGCGACCAAACACTATGTTCAGCCCAAACCTCAGCTGTATTTGGGCTAGTAGCTTCATTACCATCACTACTTGTTCGTACACCAGGTGCAGGATAAACACCCATGTGAGAATGATTATCTATGATCCCTGGAGTTACATATTTTCCAGTGCCATCTATTTCTTTTGCGCTTTCAACAACTAAATCTCTTCCCATTGCTGAAATTTTTCCATCTGAAAAGTAAATATCATAATTTATGAATTTATTTCCATCACCATCAAAGACCGTTGCATTTCTTATAACAGTATTTTCTGAAGGCAAAGGAACATATGTAGAGGCATAAGTGCCGTGGGTATCGTTTTCGTAATTAGTTACAGAACCTTCTGCTTCACCCACAAAAAGTGTGGATGTTTGTTCTGTGCAACCAAAAAGTATGAGGGCCGTAAATATGGCCAATAATTTCTTTATCATCTATTTAATCCTTGACTGTATAATAGTAAACAACAAATTCAGCTATGCAAAGATTAGATAACCGTAAAAACGACCAATTGAGAGAAGTGAGCATAATCCCAGATTTCAATATACATGCTGAAGGCTCTGCTCTAATTAAATTTGGCAATACACATGTTATTTGTAATGCCAGCATTGATAAAGCAGTACCCAGATGGATGCAAGATAAAAAAACGGGCTGGATTACTGCTGAATATGGAATGCTGCCAAGGTCTACTAATGAAAGAATGAATCGTGAAGCCCAAAGAGGAAAACAATCTGGCAGAACAATGGAAATACAAAGACTCATTGGCAGGTCACTAAGACAAGTTGTCGATCTAAATAAACTAACTGGATACACCATAACAATAGATTGCGATGTCATACAGGCTGATGGGGGCACAAGAACTGCATCAATAACAGGAGGCACAATTGCACTTTGTAAGGCTTTGCAGAAAATAGGCAAAGCAGATGCGATTAATAATTTAGTAGCTGCAGTTAGTGTTGGAATATTTAAAGATGAGCTGATACTAGATCTTAACTATCAAGAAGATAGTAATGCTCAATGTGATGTAAATATTGTTATGAATGACAATATGGACTTTATCGAAGTACAAGGAACTGGAGAAGAAACAGCCTTCAGCAAAGAGCAATTCAATGGTCTGATGGAGATAGCTGAACAAGGCATATCTGATTTATTTAAACTACAAAACCAAATCATCAATCATAAGTGAAAGACTATCAAAGAAAATTTTTAAAACTTGCTCTAGATTCCGGTGCTTTTAAACTAGGAAATTTTACACTTAAATCTGGCAGACAAAGCCCATATTTTTTTAATGCATCTGCACTTATTGAGCATGGATCTCTAGATGAATTAGCAGAGATATTAGTTAATAAGATAGAAGACTCTGGCTTAAAGTTTGATATGATTTTTGGCCCAGCATATAAGGGGATCTTCTTAGGGTCAATTCTTGCTACTAAAATGAGTAAAGAAATGAATATGCCTGTTTGTTTTAACAGAAAGGAAGTTAAAGATCATGGTGAAGGTGGTTCGCTTATCGGTGCAAAGCCAAAAGGAAAAGTTCTGGTCGTTGATGATGTAATTTCTTCAGGGTTAGCAATTAGAGAGAGTTTAGATTTTCTAAAACCATTTGATATAGAGCTTGTAGGAGCATTGGTGACTCTTGATAGACAAGAAATTGGGCAAAATTCTGATCTTAGTGCTTCAGCTGAACTTCAAAAAGATGGTTTGAATGTTTTTTCAGTTATATCTCTTGATGATTTATTGGATGCTAATGAATTAATAGATAGTTCTTCAATCGAAGCTATCAGAGACTATAGGAATACATATCAGGGCAAAAATGTTTAGTGGCATTGTTCAAGAAAAAGGATCTATAGCAAATCTGCAAAAGCAAAATGAAGTTCTTTCTATAGAGATAAGTTGTAGTGAAAATTTTGTAAAAGATATCTCAGTTGGTGATAGTGTCTCTGTCGACGGTGTTTGTCTAACTGTTACCTCAAAATCCTCAAACTCTATTAATTTTGATGCAGTAAATGAAACACTTAATAGAACAATAATTAATAATTATATTGTTGGCACAAAGATAAATTTAGAATCATCTTTAAAATTTGGTGGCTCTATAGGTGGTCACCTAATGTCAGGACATATTCATCAAACAGCAATAATAAAAGAAGTTCTCATAATCGGAGATACAAAAGATTTAGTAATTGAAGTTGATGCTGAATGGTCTAAATACCTATTTGAAAAAGGATACGTAGGTCTCAATGGCTGCAGCATTACTATTGGGCAAATTAATGAGAGAAGATTTAAAGTACATATAATTCCCGAAACGCTACGATCTACTAATTTAGATGACTTAGTTTTTGGGGATCAAGTAAATCTAGAGTTAGACCAGAACACAATAACAATTACTGATACTACTGAGAGATTATTACGCGATAAGGCTTAATAAAGCTGCTCTTAGGTAAAGGCCATTTTCAACCTGTCTAAGCACTAATGAATTATCACTATTTGCAACCTCATTGGTTATTTCTGCATTGATATTCATTGGTCCAGGATGCATTATGAAACCATTAAAACCTGTCCTAGTTAAAAAATTATTATTAACTTGAAATTCATTAATAAAATCAGATTCATTAAGATTGTCTGTATTTTTAAATCTTTCTTTTTGAATTCTTAAGATGAAAAGAATATCTCTTTCAGCTAGACAGTTTTCTGAAGTGCTTGAAAAAGATGGAGAAAATTTATTTGATATTAGAGAATCAGGTCCAAGATAATTTATATCAAGACAGGAATAAATTTTTAAAAGCTCTATCTGTGAAGGAATTACCCTTGAATGATTAACATCGCCAAGAATTGTAATTTTAAGATTATTTAAATTATGAAATTTTTCTTTCATTGTAAAAACATCAAGCATAGCCTGTGTTGGGTGAGCATAATTGCCATCTCCTGCATTGATATAGAAGGTATTAGCTGGCAATAGTTCTTTAATTTTTGTTGAGATCTTATCTTCTGGATGCCTGATGACAAAACCATCAACTTTCATTGCAAGTAATGTTTTAATCGTGTCTTCAAATGACTCTCCTTTCTTAAGAGAGGAATGTTCAGGTGAAAAATCTAGAACATTGAATCCCAACATCTTAGCTGCATGCTCAAAAGAAAGTTTTGTTCTGGTGCTTGGCTCCCAAAATAATAAACATATCGTTTTGCCATTTCCAACTTTTTCTATCTTTGGCCAATTTGCACTAATTTCAGTCGTTAGTTCAAAAACTTGATCAATAAAATTTTTCTTTAAATCTGAAATTGCCGCTATCTTATTCATGTCATTTTTCTTTCAATGGTAGTGACTGTTTTATTTTTCATTAATTTTAAGTTTATTAATTCTAAGTGCTTAATATCTTTAACTAAAATTTTTGCTGTCAACTCTATGAAATTTTCATCTAGATTCCTTGTTAAAACACTCTGTATATTTGAGCCATTATTTGAAATAATTTTAGATACATCTGCTAAAGCTCCTGGTTCATTCACTAAGTTCATGGTTAGTGCGGCCAAATATTCCGCATCTTCATTTTTTTCCCAAATAATATTTGAACATCTGCCTGGTGTATTAAGAAAACCTCTCAAATTTTCACATTTATCTCTATGTATAGTTATGCCAAGTTCATTATGGACAGCTAAACAAGGATCTCCATGAACTGGAAAGCAACATTCTGGAAATTTGATTGCGCCATATTTTTTTGAAGAACCAATTTTTAGCTCTGAAGCAACTTCTTTAGATTTTACTGATCCTCTCAAGCCTTCAGCAAAACTTTGAGCAACCATATTACTTCTCTTTCTACCTGAGCCAATATCTACAAGCAACTGATTAAGAGAACGAACACCAAGAAGACTAAAGACCCCCTTTAATTGTTCATTAGGATACTCACTTAGTTCCATGCCGTCATCATGCAAACTATCTTCAAGCAGATCTTTCCCTAAAATTCGAGCATCACTAATTTTTATGTCCCTAAGTTCCTTTTTTATTTCGGTAATAGCTTTTGAAGAAATAACAAAATTTAACCAAGCTGGATTAACTGTTTTCTTCTTACTTTTTATTATTTCTATTGTTTGACCACTCTTTAAAACTGTCGACAAAGGAGAAAGTTTTTTGTCAATTTCACAAGATAAACAATAATTTCCAAGTGAACTATGAACTGCATAAGCAAAATCAATACTTGTAGACCCTTGCTTTAGTGAAAAAATTCTTCCATTAGGTGAAAAAACATAAACCTCTTTGCCTTTCATATCAGTCTTAATACTTTCAAGGAATTCCATTGAGGAGCTGCTTCTATTACTCATGTCTGTAAGCCTTTGAACAAGCTGTCTTGATTTAGCTTGAACTTGATCATCATTAACTTTAGTTTTGTAAAGCCCATGTGAAGCGATACCATAATTTGCAAATGTTTCCATTGCAGAAGTTTGTATTTGAACTTCCATTGGTACACCATCAAATGTCATCACAACTGTATGAAGTGCTTGGTAACCATTCATTTTTGGCACAGCAATATAATCTTTAAATTTGCCAGATATGGGTGAAAAAATATTATGAATAGTTCCTAAAGCCCTATAACAGTCTTCACCCTTTTCGACTATCACTCTAAATGCAAAGACATCATAAATATCAGAAAACGATTTATGTTTGGTTTTCATTTTTTGATAGATGCTATAGATTCTTTTTTCTCTACCAGTGATTTTGGCTTCAATTTTATTTTTTTTGAATTTTGTATTTAATGTTTTTTTGACTTTTGATATTAAGGTTTTTCTATTTAGATCATTTTTCTTAAGTGCTTCAATTATTAATCTATGTCTAATGGGGTGGATTGTTTTAAAAGAATAATCTTCTAAATCAGTCGCCATTTTATGCATTCCTATTTGATGGGCTAAAGGAGCATATAGATCGAGAGTTTCTTTGGCCTTTTTAATCTGTTTTTCTCTTGGCAAATGTTCAATTGTCTTCAGGTTATGCAAACGGTCTGCTAGTTTAATTATTACAACTCTGACATCTGATGCTGTAGCCAATGCCATTTTTTGGAAATACTCAGCTTGGCTCTGATCTTTGATTTTATCATCAAGCTTCAAGAGCTTTGTCATACCATCAACTAATGCAGCTACATTTTTTCCAAATTCTTTCTTAACTGTAGGTAAGGATATTTCACAGTCTTCAACAACATCATGTAATAATCCAGCAATAATGGTATCAGCATCCATTTTTAATGCTGCAAGTGTCATGCCAACATTTATTGGATGTATGAGGAATGGTTCACCACTTTTTCTGAATTGGCCTTCATGAGCTTTGTCTGCAAATTCAACCGCTTTTCTTATCTTTTTACTGGAAAGAGGATTTAAATAGATTTTAGATAATTGATTTAGCTCTCCACTAAGACGTGAAGTTTTCGGTTTCTTAAAGAGACTTAATGATTCGAACAATGATTTTATCTACTCCTCATCATCATTATCAAGAAAAACTTCTTCAGTGTCACTAGGTGAAGTGTAGTCTTCGTCTAATGCACCTGCAGCTATTTCACGTAATGCGATGATTGTAGGCTTATCATTTTCAGGTTCAACTAAGGGCTCAGCACTAGTTGAGATTAAATCTCTTGCTCTTTTTGATGCCTTTAAAACAAGGTCGAATCTACTTTCGACCTTTTCAAGACAATCTTCTACTGTAATTCTAGCCATGGGTTTCTCTGAACATGATATTTAAAAGGTTTTTCGTTGCTATGTCTAGTGAAATATTGCTTATTTGATGCCTAAAGTTCTTAGATTGATCTAATTCAGTCTGTGCACCTTTGATTCTTCTTTCTATGACTTCTTCTGAGTCTAGGCCCCTATCGGTAAGTCTTTTTCGCAACTCATCAACTGAGGGAGGAGAGATAAAAATACTTTCTGCATCAGGATAATGCTTCATTATTTGTAAGGCTCCTTGCCAATCAATTTCTAATAAGATCTTGTTTCCGTCTTTAAGTTTATTCTCAATTTCACTTTTAGGCGTTCCATACAGATTGCCGTGGACTAAGGCATATTCTAGATACTCATCTTGAGCAATATTTTTTTTAAACTCATCTTCATTTATGAATAAGTAGTCTTTGCCATCTTCCTCTCCTGCTCTTGGATTTCTTGTAGTATGAGAAACTGCTAGATAAACTTTCTCACTAATTTCTTTTGCATGATCAATAGCTCTTTTTATTAATGTTGTTTTACCAGCTCCAGACGGTGCTGTAATGATGAAAAGGTTATTCGACATTCTGAGCATGTTCCTTCATTTTTTCTATCAAGCTTTTGAGTTCTACTGCTTCATTTTTAATTTCTGCTATCAGCGCTTTTGAGCTTAAAGTGTTTGTTTCTCTCAACATTTCCTGCGTATAAAAATCTAACTTTTTGCCAATAAGATCTTTAGATTTCATAAGTTTACTAACCAAATCTAAGTGAGATTGAAACCTTACTACCTCTTCGTTAATGTCAGCTTTATTAAAAGATGAAAATACTTCATTCATATTGATTTCTTTATTGCTGAGTTTGAGTTCTGACTTAATTCTTTTGAATTTTTTCTGCATATGCTGAGTATTATGCTTTTCCATTCTTTTAATTTTATTGATCGACTTCTGCATCTTAGATGACAGTTTTTTCATATCAGCACTTATGGTCTTACCTTCTGCTTCTCTTGTTTTAGCCAGCTTAGCCAGAGATTTTTTAATTAAAGTCTTTAACGCTATTTCACTCAGCACATAATCACTTTGAATCGAGTCTCTGAGCCTAACTAAATCCAAATAAGAAGCACCAACTAGATCCAATCCTTTTGATTTTGCATTTTTTTCGTTTTGTTTAACTAATTTTATGAAGCTATCTGAAACCTTAAGGTGTTCTTTTGGAGGTGATGTGTAGTGCAAATCCATATCAATCTTGCCTCTACCAAAACTTTTTTTAATTAGATCTCTTATCCAGCCTTCATGTTTCTTCAGGTTATTGGGTAGTTTGATATTTACCTCAATAAATCTGCTATTTAGAGATTTAACAAAGCATTTAAATTGAATGCCGTCTTTGTTTAAGCTTGCTTCACTGAAGCCTGTCATGCTTTTCATTTTATTTGCTCAATACTTTTATATTTAAATCGCGAGATATCATTGTAGTGTATAGATTTTACCGCAGCGTTTACAGGTTCGCCCTCAAAAGCAGGATCAAAATCAGAGTATTTCATATATATAGGCATTACTACGTTCACAAGTCTTTGGCTTATATCTCCTTTTAAGATATTGAGCATAAGATTCAGAACATCACTGATGAAAATTCCATTTATATATTTGTTGCTTGTAAATAGTCTCTTTTGAAGTACAAGTTGTACAAAATTTGATTTGCTAGTAATCAATCCACCAAGCCTAAGAACTATGGTGCTTTCATGGCTCATAACCTCTTGCTCATATTCATTAATGATCTTGCCCTGTTCATCTCCAGGTTTTGAAGGAGTATCCTCATTAACAATAATATTGGAATACCCTGAAAAAACTCTTGTTGAAGAAATAAAAATTCTTTTAGCAGAAGAAAAGTTATCTTTTATGGTTTTAAGCTGGGAAAGATATCCATTTCTGTAAGCATCTGCATCATTGCCATCTGTTTTTGGAAAGAAAATAATCCAATCAAAAATATGATTCATAATTTGGTTGGGCAAGCCCAGCGTATAATCGCAGTTAATTATTTCAACATTCGATAAATTAGATGAGCCTGATCTTCTTATGCCTATAAATTCAAAATCTTTATTTAATTTTGCAAATTCCTCTGCAATTTCACCAAAACCAATAATTAAAATTTTCATTTTTTTCTCTAAAACATAATAATAAATATATATGTCATCAGATCAAAAGATAAAAGCATCTTCATTGTTAGTTTCAACGATTAAAGGTGTAGGTGAAAAATTATCATCTACATTATCTAAACTAGGGATCAAAACTATTGAGAATCTGCTTTTTCACTTTCCTATTGGTTATCAAGATAGAACAACACTTAAAAAAATTGCTGAACTTGAGCCAAACCAAGATTTTGTTGTACAGGGTGTTATAGAAAAGGTTTCGCAAACATTTGTCCCACGAAAAATGCTTTTGGTCAAAATTAAAGATAATACTGGCCATTTATATCTAAGATTCTTTTACTATTTTCCCGGATTACGGAATATCTTTAAAGAAGGGGTATTAATACAAGTCTCTGGCTCATCTCGTTTAGGAAGGTTTGGTCTTGAAACTATTCACCCTGAATATGAAATCGTAAAAGGCAATGAATTTAAACCACAAATTCTTGCAAAATATCCACTAACCAAAGGTATTTCTCATCAGAAGATGAGAAAACTAATTTCTGAAGCTGTTGAATTAATAAAGCAAGAAAAAATTGAAGTCACAGATCTTATGCCTGCACATAATTTTTCAAATCTGAATGAGTCTATTATTAATGTTCATTCCCCAGATCCAAAAAGCAATATTGAAGATTTTCTAGTTGGCGGCAACTCAGAAGCTAGAAAGAGAATAGGTCTTGAAGAAATGGTTGCAAATAAAATTAGCTATTTATCAATTAGGGAACAAAATAAAAATAGAATAACCAGCTCATTTCAAAACGATAATTTAGCCAAAGAGATTAATGCAGGTTTAGCTTTCAAATTAACGGATGACCAGGTATCAGCTTATGAGGAAATAAGAGCAGATATAGCCACTCAAACTCCAATGTTACGACTGCTTCAGGGTGATGTAGGATCAGGCAAGACCATTGTTGCGGGTTTAGTTGCAGCACATGTTGTAGAAGACAAAAGGCAGGTCGCTATTCTTGCACCAACAACGATTTTAGCGAATCAGCATTATCAGAATTTTGTGGAGTGGTTTGGCGCAGAAGAAGTTCAATTACTTACTTCTAAAATTCCCGCAAAAGAAAAAAGGTTAATTTATGAAAATATCGCTGAAGGTAAAACAAAAATAATTATTGGCACGCATGCGGTCTTCCAAGAAGGTGTCTCTTACAAAAATTTATCTCTTGTCATATACGATGAGCAACATAGGTTTGGGGTCAGCCAAAGATTGAAACTAAAAGAAAAAGCAGAGGACTATCCACATCAATTACTGTTATCTGCAACTCCTATACCAAGAACTATGGCTATGGGTGTCTTGTCAGGATTAGACATATCAACGATTAAGTCACTGCCACCAAACAGAACACCGATAGTTACTACAACATTGTCTAACAACAGAAGAGATGCCCTGATCAATAGAATTAGAAGTGCTATCAGCAAAGATTCACAAGTTTATTGGGTCTGTCCTCTCATAGATGAGAGTGAAAGCGAACTTATTGGCATTGAAGATTTAGAGAAAATACTAAAGAAGGAGTTTGATTCTCAAGACTATGAGATTATTCACGGCAAAATGAAAGATGCAGATAAGCAACAAATCCTTCAAGATTTTAAAGACAAGAAAACAAAGATTTTGTTGGCGACAACTGTTATTGAAGTTGGAATAGATGTGCCAGATGCAAATATCATGGTGATTGAAAACTCAGAGCGCTTTGGGCTAGCCCAGCTGCACCAACTAAGAGGCAGAGTTGGCAGAGGAGAGAAAGAAAGCTTCTGTATTTTGATGCATAGCGACTCACTCACTGAATTATCTGAAAAGCGTCTTGAGATCATCACTGAAACAAACGATGGTTTTGTCATCGCTGAAGAAGATCTTAAATTGAGAGGTCCTGGCGATATTCTCGGACTATCGCAAACAGGTCAACCAAGCTTCACTTTTTTTGACTTACTAGCAAATGAGGAACTACAGATTGAAGCAGAACGACTTGCTCAAGAAGTTATCAAACTGCCTGCTGAGCAACAAAGAAGAATAGTTGAGAGATGGTTCCCAGCACATCTAGAATTATCTGATGTTTAAATTCTCTTTTTCTTAACTATTTCTTTTCTGGATTCTTTATTATTGGTGTGTTGTCTTCTAGCTCTCCGATAATTTCTTTATCGGATATATAACCTTCTTTAATAAAATAATCATCTTGACCAGACCAATGGTCTTTATGCTCTGATTTATATGCATATTTTCTAAAATTAAGTTTATTCTTCGCCTCAAGAAGTTGTCTTATTCTTTTTAGATTTCTTCCAATTCCAAAGAAAACAACTAAAACAATAATTACTAGTATTAGATCGAGGAATGCACCAAAATAAAAAAGTTGTGGGTCGTTATCAAAAAGTATAATGAACATAGTTTATCTCTACAAAAGTGGAGCTATCACCAAGCTAACAATAGCCATTACATTTATTAAGATATTCATAGCAGGTCCAGAGGTGTCCTTGAATGGATCTCCAACCGTATCACCAACAACTGTTGCTGAATGAGTGTCTGTACCTTTGCCACCGAAGTTTCCTTTTTCAACAAACTTCTTAGCGTTATCCCATGCGCCACCTGCGTTAGCCATCATTAATGCCATTAAGACACAACCTAATAGTGCTCCTGCTAGCATGCCACCAAGATGAACAGGCCCTAAAGCGAACCCAATTACGACTGGTGAGCCTATAGCAATTGCTCCTGGTAGAAGCATCTTGTTTAGCGCTGCTTTAGTTGCAATATCAACACACTTAGCATTATCCGGTTCAGCCTTGCCCTCAAGCAAACCTGGTATTTCTCTAAATTGTCTTCTGATTTCTTCAATCATTTCAAACGCTGCATCTCCAACTGCTGTCATTGTGATAGATGAAACTAAGAATGGAATTGTGCCCCCAATGAACATACCCATTAGTACTCTTGGGTCATTTAGGGAAAGTGATTCTAATCCTGTAGCTATCATATAAGCTGCAATAATTGCCAGAGCAGCTAAAGCTGCTGCACCGATGGCAAAACCTTTACCTATTGCGGCTGTTGTATTGCCAAGCTCATCTAGAGAGTCTGTAATCTCTCTAACTTCTGGTTTCATGCCACTCATTTCTGCAATACCGCCAGCGTTATCAGCAATTGGACCATATGCGTCAATAGCCATAGTTATGCCTACTGTGGCAAGCATGCCTACTGCAGCTATACCTACGCCATAAAGCCCTGTGAAATAAGTTGAAACCCCAATGATGCCTGCAATTATAAATAACGGCAGAACAACAGACTGCATACCAACACTAAGACCAGTTATCATGACAGTTGCTGGTCCAGTCTCGCCAGACTTAGCAATTTTACCTACTGGTGAATCTTCAGTGTCACCGCCTGTGTAATACTCTGTGATAAGACCAATCATGATTCCACCAACTGCTCCGGTCACAACAGAATAGAAAACTTCAATCTCAATATTAGGTGAATAATAAATACTTAAACCTGCAAAAATTAAAAATATAATCGGGGAAAAGAATGTACCAAATCTCAAGGCTACAGCTGGTGACTTGGATACTTGTGTTCTAACGATAAGAATTCCTAGCAGAGAACAGAACAAGCCTGCTGCTGCAAGCCATAAAGGCAAGAACATTAGATCTGTGTTTCCATAAGAAGCTGCAATAGCCATTGATGCGATCATTGCACCACAATAAGACTCAAATATATCAGAGCCCATGCCAGCTATATCACCAACATTATCTCCAACATTGTCTGCAATCACACCTGGGTTTCTTGGATCATCTTCAGGGATGCCTGCTTCAATTTTTCCGACTAAATCTGCACCTACATCAGCACTTTTAGTAAAGATGCCGCCGCCAACTCTTGAGAACAGAGCCACTGCTGACGCACCGACACCGAAACCTTCTAATGATTTTGCTATTTTATCTGGATCTTCTATAGCGCCACTAAAATAAACATACAGACCACCAAGACCGACTAAGCCCATTGAAGCTACACATAAGCCCATGATTGATCCGCCAAAAAATGAAATAGATAGAGCTTGTTCTTGACCTGAACTTTCTGCAGCCGTAGCTGTTCTAACATTTGCTTGGGTAGCAGAATACATACCAATAAAACCAGCGATTGCTGAAGATAAAGCACCAACTGCAATTGCTGTTGCTGTGTACCATCCTAGTGGCGAAAGACCGCATGCTATGACAAGTGCAATGACTACTGGTGTAAGAATCTTATACTCAGTAATCATGAAGACTTTAGCGCCTAGGTGTATTTGATCACCTATTTTTACAACTGAACCTTTTCCTGCTGGATACTTCATAATCAATCCATACAGAACAAAGGCACAAACTAATCCAATGATTCCTGTTGCAACAGGTCCCCAAGGAGTCATCGGTCCAATAATAAAATTTTCCATAATTTCTATCCGTTATATATTTGTTCGTCTAATTCATTTTCAGATTTAGCTACTATACATGACACAGCTGCATCTCCGCAAACATTTACAGCTGTTCTAATCATGTCGAGAATCCTATCTACAGCAAGTATTAAGCCAATCGCATCAAGAGGCAATCCTACAGAACCTAAGATTAATGCCAGAGTAACTGTGCCGGCAGATGGCACTGCTGCAGTGCCAATAGATGTGATGATGGCAAGCAAAACTATCTGAGCATACTGCACCAGACTTAAATCCACACCAACTGTGCTTGCTATAAACATGGTTGCTAAACCCTGCATAATAGCTGTACCGTCCATATTTATTGTTGCTCCAACTGGCACAACAAAAGACGAAACATCTTTTTTTACACCCAAGTCATCGCTTACAGTTTTAAGTGTTACTGGTATTGTCGCTGCCGATGAAGAAGTTGAAAAAGCAAATAAAGCTACATTCCTCATCTTTCTGAAGAATATAAGTGGATTCAAATTCGCAAGGAGCTTAAGGAGCAAAGAATAAGTTACGGTCAAATGAAATAGCAATACAAAGATTAAGAGAACTACATATTGAACCAAATCACCAAAAATATTTAAACCCTTGGCCATAACGTAACTGCCCATTAAACAAAAGACACCAACCGGTGCAAAACTCATGATTAATAGAACTATTTTTAAGAAGACAATATTAAAGCGTTCAAAAGCTTTAGATAGACCGCCAGTTAATTCATCAGTAAGGTTTAACGCTATTCCAAACAAAATACTTATGAAAACTATGCCAAGCATATTATTTTCAACAAACGCACCAAACATATTATTTGGAAAAATTCTGAGCACGGTATTGTATAGGCTTGCTTCGCCTCCTGCCGGAGTGAAACTTTCTACTTGACCTTCATAGCCTGACAGATTAAATATCCATCCAAATATCAATGCTGTAGAAACGGCTATACCAGTGGTAAATAGGTATAGGCCAATAGTTTTACTTGCGATTGAACCTAATTTGACCATGTTAGATAAAGAAGAAATGCCCGCAACCAACGAAAAGAAGACTAAAGGCACAACAACCAGCATTAATAAATTTTTAAATATTTGTCCGCCTAAGTTAAAGACATACTTCTCAACGAAATCAAATAGCATTGTAGAGTTCTGGTAGTAATGAAAAAATGCAGCTACTAGCACGCCTAATGCCATGCCAATAAGAACATTTCTGGTTAAATTTTTTGGTGCAGAAAGAATGCTCATATTTCCATCATATCAAAATCTTCTTTACCCACACCACATTCAGGACAAACCCAATCGTCTGGGACATCTTCCCATTTTGTGCCAGGCTCTATGCCTTCTTCAGGATTTCCTTTTTCTTCATCGTAGATCCAACCACAGACGATGCATTCCCATTTTTTAAATTCCATTTTTATGTCTTTCTTAACTGAAGTATTATAATCAATCCTCATTAAGATATGACACCGAAACAACAAACAAATTGGCAACTTTATAAATCTCATGAAGATTTAATTAACCCCCATATGGCTAGCTGGGTTGAAGAAGACAACTCATTGATGAAGCGGCTTAATGATGAAAAACAAAAAATTTCTCTTAGAGTGATATTTGAAAAAATTTGCCTGCATGATGAGAGCGAACTGAACTATGTAAATGTAGAAGGTAATCTGCGAAGAATTTTTCTCACTGGTAGTTCTGATATTGTATTCGCCGAATCTTTCTTTAGTAATGAGGTTATTAAGAAATTTAAAAAATTTGGAAGACTTGAAATTGAGCCTTTAGGAAAGTTTTTATTTTCAGATACGAATATTACTAAACATGAGACATACGTAGCAACCTTCATCAATGGCGATCAGAACTTCCAAGGGCGTAAGTGTATTTACGATTATGCTGGTTCAAAGTTCTCTGTGATAGAAGTATTCTTATTTAATGACTAAATTAAATTCCTATCTTGAACTCATAAGATTTTATAATCCAATTGGTTTTTGGTTATTGCTCTGGCCAGGATTGTGGGGCTTATTCTTATCGGATAATTTCAATATTTCTAATTTTACAATTGTGATCTTAGGTTCTTTTCTGACAAGATCTTTGGGTTGCGCCATAAATGATCTTACTGATAGAAAATTTGATAAAAACGTTGAGAGAACGAAAGATAGACCTCTTGCAAATAATAGCCTATCAGTCCTTGAAGCATTATTCTTTATCATTCTACTAAGTATTTGCAGCTTACTTCTTTTATCCCTGACTAATATTTTCACTATTAAGTTTGTTGGCTTAATTGCAGTACCAATGATCATTATTTATCCATTAATGAAAAGGTTTATTGCCTTACCCCAAATATTCTTAGGAGCTACATTTGGTTTATCCTTGCCAATCTCTTATTCAATTGCTGAAGGCACAATTAGTCTTGAAGTGTGGTTTTTATATTTTGGTTGTGTGTTTTGGATCATTGCTTATGACACCTATTACGCTTTGTGTGATTTAGATGACGATAGAAAATTAAACCTTAATTCTGCCGCAATATTTTTTGGTGATGACACTAGAAAAGCAGCAATAGTTTTTTCATCACTTTTTGTTTTAAGCATTTTTGTCCTTGCCTATAAGAATGTCTCAAGTATTATTGCAATCGGAGTTTTATTTCTTCTATATCAAATCTATTTTCAAAACCAACTATCAAATAAGGATAAAAACTTAGAAGCTTTTAAAGCCAATAGCCAAGTTGGTTTAGTGGTGGCAGTTTTATTATTTATCGAGAAGCAAAGTGAATTTTTTAGTTGAGAATAATTTAAATAATTCAAAAAAAACTTTTTCTGAATATCATTCTGGTGATCCCTTTTCTTCTTATAATTTTTTAAATGCTCTGCAAGAGACAAATTGCCTAGATTCAGACTCTGGTTGGATAGCTAAATGTTTAAATCATACTAATGGTACAACTATCCCGTTTTTTGAAAAGCTAAATAGCCAAGGAGAATTCGTATTTGATTATGCATGGGCTAACACTTTTCATCAGTATGGTCAGGCATATTACCCAAAGCTAGTGATGAGTGTTCCTTTTACTCCTGTTGATGGTAAAAGAATTATTGGACCAGACGATGAATCAAGATCAGAAGCTTTAGCAGGCCTCATAAACCATACAGAGCAAAATGAATATTCTTCTCTTCATGCCTTATTTGTTGAAGAGTCACAAAAAGATATCTTTAGAAAACTAAATTTTATAGAAAGACTGGACTGTAATTATAAATGGCAGAATAAGTCTTATCGTTCTTTTGATGATTTTCTTAATCAACTAACTTCGCGACATAGAAAAAATATGAAAAAGGAAAGAGATTATATAAAAAACCTCAATATAGAATTTGAACAAATAGAAGATATTAAAGAACAAGATTGGAAGGATTTTTATTTATTTTACTCAATAACATATGCAGTACGAGGGCAAAGACCTTACCTTACATCTTCTTTCTTTCAGAGCATTGCCGAACTCAATCCAATTTTAGTTTTCGCTCATAAAAATGGCCAAAGAATTGCTGCGGCGCTTTTTTTTCAATATGAAAATAAGCTTTATGGTAGATACTGGGGAACTAGAGAACCAATAAATTATCTTCACTTTGAATGTTGTTATTATCAAGGGATTGAGATGGCAATAAAAATGAATTGCACAGAATTTGATCCAGGAATTCAGGGTCACCATAAGCTTAAAAGAGGCTTTGAGCCCGCCATAAACTCTTCATTTCATTGGATAGTTGATGAGCGCTTTAGAGAAGCAATAAGAAATTATTGTGAAACAGAATCAAAACAAATTAGGCAATATTTTGAGCAATCAAAAGATTATTTACCGTTTAAGAATGTCTGAATATAAAAAAACCAATCATCACCTTGCTGTTTGCTCTGCTAATTACTTGAGAATAAAAAAACTATTGGCCGCTTTTTCAAAGAACTCGCTTAAATTAAGAAATAATGATGAGAAAAAATATTTTAGGGCAGAAATAAAGTACTGTTCAGTTTCAAAACATACAGCAGAATTTAATCTTCATTTTTCTAACTTAGAATCGAAGCTATTACATACATTCTATTTTGATTGCAATATATATCATGATGTTGAGTTAGTAGAGGTAGCGGCTTTCAATGGTTATGCGCCCAATAAATTTCCATTTCAATTTGAAAAATACCCAAAATCGTCTGATGAAAAATCTCAGCAAAACAGATTTTTTACTGAAGTTCTTGATATGATTCTCACAGGCGATTTTTATGAGTAAAAAAAACTTAATAGTTTATGTGCACGGGTGGAATTCTCATGCAAAGGCACGTAAAGCACAATTACTTGAAAGCGAACTTGCTAATCATGGGTTCTTTTCGTGCACATCACTAACACTTAAGAATCACCCCAAAGAAGCTATTGAACAACTAATAGAATTTATAGAATCTAAGCAAACTGATTTTACTGTGCATCTTATAGGAAGTTCTCTTGGCGGTTACTATGCAACCTATGTAGCAGAAAAATTGAATCTCAAAGCTGCAATGATCAACCCAGCAGTATGGGCATATAAGATTTTTGAAAATGATCGAGGACAAAACGTTAACCCAAATACAGGCGATGAATATTTTATAGATCAGTCATGGATAGATAGCTTAGAAGATATCCACATTGAGAATCCAACAACTAAAAGATATTTAGTACTACTCCAAACAGGCGATGAAACCCTGAACTATAAATATGCTGAAAAATATTTCAATGGAGCAAACATAGTTATTGATGAGGGAGGAAATCATAGTTTTGAAAATTTAGAAATTAAAATTCCTCAGATTCTTTTACATTTTTCTTAGTTTTTTTTGAAACTAATTGCCAATCCTTTTTAAAAATACTAAATTAGAACTGCATTGCATTTGCACCATACCCCATGGTTAAAAAGGGGTCCTTTTTAGGATATTAGTTAAAATCGTTCATCTTTATGAAAGTGAAGACGGAAGTAGACGAAAGTTGAAGGAACGCGACCGTTAAACCCAGTCGAGTTTAACTTCTATAGTGCTGCAATATAAATGCAAATATATTTTATTTATTTTTCTATAGGAGAAAAGATATGAGTGATATAAAAACTTATGAATACGTCTGGTTAGACGGTTTTAAGCCTGAGCCTTCTCTCAGGAGCAAAGTAAAAGCAACAGATCTTAGAGGTACTGATAAAGGTGAAATGAATGATAGCATGCCGCCAAAATGGTCCTTTGATGGATCTTCTACACAACAAGCTGAAGGTGGTAGTTCGGATTGTCTTTTGATACCTGTTCAAAAGTATGACAACCCTACTAATCCAGATCACTTAGTGATGTGTGAGGTATTGGCTGCAGATAGTAGCGTTCATCCATCTAATACTAGAGTTGCTGCAGCAGAAGTAGCTACAGATGAATGGTGGTTTGGTTTTGAGCAAGAGTACTTTTTTACTAATCCGGATGGCTCTCCCCTTGGATGGGAAGACGGTGAACCAAGAGCTCAGGGTGATTACTACTGTGGTGTTGGTGCAGATAATGTAGCAGGGCGTGAAATATCAGAAATGCACTTGCAAGCGTGTCTTGATGCAGGCATAAATCTCACAGGAACAAATGCAGAAGTAGCTTTAGGCCAATGGGAATATCAGTGTTTTGGTAAAGGAGTAAAGGCTGGTGATGATCTCTGGATGAGCAGGTACTTATTGTACAAAATAGCTGAAGAATATGGTGTTGGTGTAAACATTCACCCAAAACCAAAAAAAGGCGATTGGAATGGCTCAGGGATGCATGCAAATTTTTCTAATGAAGAAATGAGAACTGCTGGTTCTAAAGAACTTTTTCATTCAATGTGCGATAAATTAGGTGCAGTTCATGAAGAAGGTATTGCATCATATGGTTCAGACAATGACCAACGATTAACAGGCTTACATGAAACTCAAAAGATTACTGAGTTCTCATATGGTGTTAGTGACAGAGGGGCTAGTATCAGAATACCTGTATATACAGTTGAGCATGACTGGAATGGTTATTTGGAAGATAGAAGGCCAGCATCTAATGCGGATCCTTATAAAATCATTGCCCACATTGTAGGCACACTAACTAAATAACTTATTTAGCCTCTCACTTTACTAGTGGGAGGCTTTCTTCTTGCCAAGATATAAGGCCATCCTTTAATAGATAAACTTCTTCTATTCCAAGCTTCAAGAGCTCTACTCCTGCTCCACCTGCATCTAAGCCATTTTCTGTGATTACCACAACAGCTTTGCCTTTATTTAGAAGGTGTTCCTGTTGCCCAAAAGAGTCTTTTTGAACATTAATTGAGCCGTGAATATGACCAGATTCAAAAGAGTCTTTTTGTCTTATGTCGACAAAAATTGCATCGTTATTATTAATTAAGTCTACAGCTTGGGAAGGAGTTATTCTTTTTCCGCCTTTACTTGTCTCGTACATGTACCATAAAACAAAGGTAATAAACAATGGTACAGATAAGTACCACCTAGAAATTAAAAAATCGAAGAAATCCATATCAAAAAATTGTTTTAAGCTTATACAATATAGAGATTATTTAAAAGAAAAAATGAATTCAAATTATTTAGTTTTAGTTAGGCATGGTCAAAGTACGTGGAATGAAAAAAACTTGTTCACTGGTTGGCGAGATCCTGGTCTAACACAAAAAGGAATTGAAGAAGCTCATAAGGCTGGAATTCTGCTTAGAGACAAGGGTCTAGTATTTGACCTAATGTTTACTTCTGAGCTAGAAAGGGCTCAATTGACCGGTCAAATAATGTTAGATGAAATGGATTGTTCTGACTTGCAGACAATCAGAAATCAAAAATTAAATGAAAGAGCATATGGTGACCTCACCGGTATGAATAAAGATGAAGCAAGGGCAAAATTTGGTGAAGAGCAAATACATGTATGGCGAAGATCATACGATATTCCTCCTCCTGGGGGCGAAAGTCTTAAAGATACTTATAATCGTGCCGTGCCATATTTTGAAGAAGCTATTCTTCCAGAGTTACAAGCATCAAAAAATGTATTAGTAGCAGCTCATGGAAATTCCTTAAGAGCAATCGTTAAGCACTTGGAGAATATTTCAGAAACAGATATAGTCAAACTAGAAATAGCCACAGGCGATCCAATAATTTATACATACTCTGATGGAAGTTACACAAGAAGTTAATATCGGTTCAAAAATTTCAAACTGGTACACAGAGAATGGAAGGCAGAATTTACCTTGGCGAGAAAATGTAACGCCTTATCGGATCTGGATATCCGAAATTATGCTTCAACAGACACAAGTAAATACAGCTATAGATTATTTCAATCGCTTCATGGCCAAATATCCTGATTTAGAGACAATAAAAGATGCAAATGAGGATGATATCTATAGTTTATGGAGTGGTCTTGGTTATTACCGTAGAGCTAGCTATATATATCGCGCTAAAGAGGCCATTCATGCAAATTTTTCTGGCAGAATGCCAGAACAGTATAAGGATATTATATCTTTACCGGGTATTGGGAGATCAACAGCAGGCGCAATTTTATCAATTGCTTTTAACAAACCCTATCCAATCTTAGATGCAAACGTCAAAAAAGTTATAAGCAGAATTTTTTATAAAAACTCTTATGAAGAAAAGTCTTTCTGGGAATTATCAGAACAAATGCTCGATAAAAAAAACCTTTTTAAATTTCAACAAGGAGTAATGGATCTTGGTTCACAGCTTTGTTTGCCAAAGAATCCTAAATGCCTAGTTTGTCCTGTAAGTAAAAATTGCTTAGCCAATATTAAGGGGGAATATCCAGTGCTCGCGAAAAAGAAAGTTCAAAGAAAAAAAGAATTCCTCAAATTTAATCTAATAAGATTTAATGAAAAATATTTCTTAACTAAGGATAATACTTTGGGCTATTGGAAGAACTTATGGATTCCGCCTGTTGAAAAGAATAAATTAAAGGCTTTTGATATAATCCATAACCTTTCACACAGGGAACTAAATATTTCATTTACCGAATCATCAGAAAAGCACCCAAAATTATCTGGGAAATGGTTTTCTGCAGAAGAAATAAAAAAAATTGCTGTGCCCAAGCCTATTTTTGATAAATTAGTAAGTAATGAATAAAGTTTTTTGTAAAAAGTATAAGAAAGAGCTTGATGCTTTGATTCAGGCACCCATTCCTGGGCCTAAGGGGGAAGAAATTCAACTAAACTTTTCTCAGAAAGCATGGAATGAATGGATTTCACTTCAAACTATGCTCATAAATGAAAAACACTTAGATCTATCCTTAAAAGAAAATAGAAAATGGCTAAATGAACAAATGAGCTTGTTCTTAAACAATGAGGATTACGAAAAACCCTCTGGTTTTATCCCTCAACAATAATTATTCTTCTGAATTTTCTTGTCTGATGCTTGATGAGGAGATATCTTCTCTGAAAATATTTTCACCAAAGCCTTTAAAAAGACTACTAATTGAATCTGGCAACTGCACATCTTTAAGCTCAATAAATTTATCTTGATATTTGCGCCCAAATACCAAAAATTTATTATTGTTTTTGTTAAAGATGTCGAACTGAGCAAGCATGTCACTTCTGCTTGCATAAAATCTTTCATCAAAGATTCTGACCAAAGTGTCTGCACCAATAATGAAAGTACTGTTTGGAAATAATTTTGCTTTATCAGAAAATTTACCTGCTTTTGTGAGCACCCAATCCTGTGTACTGTTAAATTGATTGATTGTTTTAGAAATCTGATGGTAGCTTAGAGGTGGCTTATCTACATTTTGAATACAAAGCTCAAAAAATGTTTTAGCGCCTGTTTCTTTTTCAGCTAACTTGCTCATAGCTTCATGGCCGTCATGTAAAGGATTAAATGCACCTGGAAATATAAGTTTGGGTTGAGTATCAGATGAGGCAACATATTCTATCTTTTCAGACATTAGATCAGCCCAGCCTTTATCTGCCTTTATAGATATATATTCAGGCGTCTCTTTAGTGTTTGGATACTCATAATTAAATTCGCAACACTCAGATACTAGTGCGATCACAAATCCAGTGACCAACTCTTCTTCTTGTTCTCTGGTTCTTTTGCCTTTTTCCAATATGCATGAGATAGATTTAGAAAAATCTCTAGTTTGAACTGCAATATGAAATCTGTGATCACCTCTCTTTTCGTAATTAGTGCTTAGTGATGCTGTAATTGCCACGCCAAATAGATTTTTAATATCTGACTTATCGTCTATTTTTTTCGCTGCACTGTATGCTCTTGCAGCCATTCTAGTTGTAGTATCAAGTGAACAATAAGACTCTGGTTTTCTCATAAGATAAAAATCTAACGACTCTTTTGCGTATGGAATATAGGCTTCCAAGATGGAATTACTTGCTCCGGGGACTTTTAATAGAGTTCCAATGGCGTTGCTGCCTCCTCCGCTTGATACAATTACAAACTTGAATTTGGATGCATGTAAATCTTTTATTTTTTGAGCTAAATTCATTAATATGAGTTACTAGTTAAAAATAGAAAATACTGCATTTATGAAGTTTCTTCAATGTAGTTCTAGGAGAGAAATATGAGATATTTACTAATACTTTTTTTACTAACGTCCTGCTCAGCTGATTCAGGTAGTCCTGAGTCCTTTAATTACCCTGAATCAAAGAGAGAACGCACAAACTACAATCTGCATGGCACTACTGTTATGGACCCATATTTTTATATGGAAGATTTTGAATCGCCATATGTTGTGGAATGGTCTAACCAACAGAATGCTTTTGTTGAGTCTTATTTAGAAGGGTCTGAAATTAGTACGATCCAAGATATCCTAAGTGAAGCTTACAGTTCTGAATATTTCTCAATGTCTTATTTCAATCCTGAGAGCGAATACTATTTTTATAACTCTGGTTCTGAGCAACACCATCTTTATATGAAAAAGGGTGATGCTGTCATTCTCGATCCAAATTTGTGGTCAGATGACCAAACATTAAATCTTGATAAGGTTTCTGTTTCTCCAAATAAGAAATACTTAGCCTATTCCGTGAGCAACGGTGGTGTTGATTGGAGAACAATTAAAATCATGGATCTTGAGACTAATAGCAATCTAGATTTTGAAATTACCGAAGTTAAGTTTTCAGATATTAGCTGGAAATCTGATTCAAGCGGCGTTTACTACAATAAATATCCAAAACCACTACCAGAGAATCGTTTAAGCCAGCAAAGTTACGATGCCGCTATCTATTTCACAGATATTTCTACCGGCCAGGAAGAACTATTTTATGGAGAA
>SHBL01000020.1 GCA_004321845.1 SAR86 cluster bacterium
TGTCCATGACCATTCCAGTCCCCAACGACAAAACCATCAAAACCCATTTGGTTTTTTAAAACCTCTGTAAGGAGATATTCATTCCCATGTACCTTAGAACCATTCCATGAATTAAAGCTTGCCATGACAGTCTGAATACAGGCATCAAGAGCACTATAATAAGGTGTTCCGTGTATGTCTTTTAAAATATTTTCACTTACTTTCGTATCGCCCTGATCAACGCCTAAGTAAGTGCCTCCATCACCCAAAAAGTGTTTTGCGGTACCAATAATTTTATTTGGCCCCAGAAACTCCTCCCCACTTCCTTGCAAACCATATATGAATGCTTCACCAAGCTTAGAAACTAATTCTGGGCTTTCTGAATAACCTTCATAAGTTCTGCCCCATCTGTAATCTTGTGGCACTGTAACGGTTGGGGCAAAAGTCCAATAGAGACCAGTAGCCAGAACTTCTTCGGCCACAGCTGAACCAATGTCCTTTAAAAGTTTTTCATTGGCAGATGCACCAAGACCAATATTATGAGGAAAAATTGTGGCACCAAAAACATTACTATGGCCATGCACAGCATCTGTACCCCAAAGGATTGGAATATCTGCGCCTGAACTTTTTGATTCATCATAAAAATCTTGCGCAAGCTGTTTCCATTCATTTGTGGTAGCTCTTTGATTGCCATTTGGTGAAGTGTTTCCTCCATTAAGAATCCCACCTATTGGATATCTGTTAAGATCGCTGGGTTTAATAAAATCCAAATCAGCCATAATTGTTTGGCCTACTTTTTCTTCTAAGGTCATTTCAGACAAGACTTCATCAACAAATGCCATATCGCCAACTGGACAAGAATTTACCCTTTCCCAATTTAACTCTTCGGCAAATATTGGTATTGATAGTAAAAATATTATTACAAATCGTTTCATAATTATTATGCGTAATTAATGTATATTGCAGCCAAGATAGCAACGATGATAATTGAGCCAATATTAAATAAATTTGAGGTTTTAAAATCATCTCTTGTTAAAACAAAAACCTTATCATTTTCTTTGTTAGGTGAAAGCAAACCACTAACAACAAAGGCTAAGAAAAAAGATATCGCCATTTGATGCATAAATGGCTCTATTAGTGACTCAGAAGTATTAGCAACATAGAGCTTCATTATTACACCAGCAATAAGAGCTGTTGCAGAACCCCATAAGACTGAATTAGAAGTAGAGTTCTTTAAAACAATTGCTGACAAGAAAACGAATAATATTACAGGACTAAATAGACCCATATATTCTTGTACATATTGGAAAGCAGAATCTAAGCTTCCTAAGAATATTGGTGCAACTATGATTGAAATTATTAAGCCAACTAAACCTGCTTTTCTACCGACACCAACAAGACTCTTGTCATTCATAGACATATTGCCTTTATATAAATCCATAGTGAATATGGTGCTAACACTATTAGTTAACGATGCTAAGGATGAAACAATAGCTGCCACTAAAGCTGCAAAAGTTAAACCCAATATACCATTTGGCAATAGCGACAACATTGAGGGATAAGCCCTACTCCTGTCGCCCTCAAGAGAAGGTATTGTTGTGCCCTCTAGTGCTACAGCAATTAAGCCTGGCAGAACTACCACTACAGGCATTAATATTTTCAAGAAGCCAGCAAACATCAAACCATTCTGTGCTTCATTTAAGCTTTTAGCACCAAGTGCTCTTTGAGTGATGTATTGATTAGTACCCCAATAATAGAAATGGGCAATCCACATACCTCCAATTAGCACCCATATACCTGGTAGCTTTACATAATTTCCATATGCTTCTGGGTCTTGTTCTTTAGGTACATAGGACAAAAGAGCGTCAAATTTTTCTGGAAATTCAGCCTGAAGAGTTAAAAAACCTTCCCATGCTCCAGCTCCATCTGATATTGCATTTAATCCAACATAGGAAACATATAAACCGGCAAAAATTAGCAAACTGACTTGAATTATGTCGGTAAAAGCTACGGCTTTAAGACCACCATAAAGTGAATAAGCTAATGAGAGAAATCCTAGCAAAATCATTGCCATTATTAGATTAAGGCCTGTTAGATTATTAACTGCTTTAGCGCCTAACCATAAGATTGTTGGCAGAATTACAAATATATACATGATTAACATTAATACTGCGAGTAATTTACTCACTCTTGTATCGTATCTTTGTGATAACAATTGGGGCATTGTAAAAACTTGTTGTTTTAAATAGACAGGTAGTAAAAATTTACCTACAACTATGAGTGCTACAGCTGCAGTCCATTCATAAACCGCTATAGCCATACCAAATGCATAAGCATCACCATTCATACCAATAATCTGATCGGCAGCTATATTTGCCGCAATCAAAGATGTACCTATAGCCCACCAGGGTAGTGACCTTCCTGCTAGAAAATATTCTTCAGGCGTTTTTTCTTGTCCCTTTTTTGATCTTGAGACATAAGTTGCTATTGCTATAAGCGCAACAGCATAAAATCCAACTATTAAGTAGTCTAAACTATTCATGTAACCTCCTTATGACAGAATAATTCAAATTCCCATACAAAGGAGTATGTTCTTTGTTTATTAAATTAATTGATATATTTTTTAAAATTTTATTGTGTGCTTCTGAATGATGATTTTCAAAGTTATCTTTAAGCATATTGATGGCTGTCATTTCTGAAATTGTTCTCATTATACTACCTGCAAAAAAAATACCTCCTTTTGCATTAAAAGTCAGAGCCAGGTCAGACAATAAAACGCCAAGTCCTTCAACAAATTTATCAATGACAAATGTTGCTAGATCGTTTTCCCCATAACTTCCAACTATCTCCTCAGGTGATAGGCTTTTTCCACTTTTCTCCTTGAAAATCTTTTTTATTCCTGATCCTGAAAGAAAATCTTCAAGAACCAGAAATTCCATATGATTATCTACTTCAAAAAGCTTACTGAAATACCCATTAAAAGATTTTGTGTTTCCTAATTCTGTCGCATATACATATGGGGTATTTTTTACATATCTAAGTACTGAAAAACCTAAACCTGTGCCAGGACCAATTGCAAGACAGGTGCTCTGTAAGTCTAAGTTGCCATGCTTGATGGTTTTCAGATCATGGTCTTTCATTAGTGGTAGAGAATATCCAATAGATTCCCAATCGTTAAGCAAATAGCACTCTGAAGCTCCTAATCTTTTCTCAACATCAGTACCTGAAATAGAAAGGTTTCTGTTAGTCATTGAAATTGTATTTTTTTCACAAGGGCCTGCTGCTGAAATAATGATTTCATCGCATTTAGTCTCAGAATTTATAGAATCTAAGATATTGTAAAAATCGTCATTTGTTTTAATGGGAAATTTTTTAATATCTGATATTTTCAAAGACTTAGAGTTGCCAATGCCTGCCCTTAAATTCGTGCCCCCCAAATCTATAAGTAATGTTTCAGCGCTCAAAATGTAATCCCCAGATAGTAAAGATTATATATAAAAATTAAATTATTCCTATGGTGAAAAATGAGCTAATCTACTGGTAAATGAATAATTGGAAAAATAAAGTTATTTATCAAATATATCCCAGATCTTTTCAGGATACATCTGGAAATGGAATTGGTGATTTGAATGGCATATCAAGCAGAGTAGATTATATTGCTGATCTAGGGGTAGATTATATTTGGATATCCCCATTCTTTGAATCGCCTCAAAAAGATTTTGGCTATGATGTGTCAAACTATCGAAAAGTAGATAAGATTTTTGGATCGAATGATGATTTTAAAAGACTTATTGATGTATTTCATAAAAAAGGTATAGGCGTAATTACTGACTTAGTTTTAAGCCATACTTCAGATGAGCACGAATGGTTTAAAGAAAGCAGAAACTCAAAAATTAATCAACATAAAGATTGGTATGTATGGCAAGACGGGGAACCAGGCTCACCACCTAATAATTGGCTATCAGTTTTTGGTGGAAGTGCTTGGAAATGGGATGAAACCAGAGAACAATATTACTTACATAACTTTCTAGACTCTCAGCCTGATCTAAACTTTCATAATCAAGAAGTCCAAGACCAAATGTTAAGCGAGATAAATTTTTGGTTGGATTTTGGAGTTGATGGTTTTAGATTTGATGTCATTAATTTTCTATACCATGATAAACAACTAAGAAATAACCCAGCAAAAGATCCAAGACATGTAAGGCCACTTGGTTTCAATAAAGATAATCCCTATGGCCTTCAAGTACATAAGTTTGACAATACTCAACCAGAAACACTTGAGTATCTAACTAGGATAAGAGCATTGTTAGATAAGTATAATGCTATATCTGTGGGTGAGATTGTTTCTGAAAGTCCTTTAGAAATAATTGGAGAATATGCAAATGAGAATAGATTGCACATGGCTTACTGCTTTGAATTTCTATCAGAAGAATTTGATTTTCTACAAACAGACAAGATTGTAAAAGATTTTTTTCTTAACAATCCAAACTCATGGCCTTGTTGGTCTTTCAGCAATCATGACTCTATGAGAATAGCATCAAGAATAGATCTAGAGCCCAAAATTATAATGGAAAAGCTTTTGGAGCTTGATGGCAATATCTGCATATATCAAGGAGAGGAACTTGGGCTTAAAGAAACCAATATAGCTTATAAGGATCTTCAAGATCCATTTGGCAAAAATTTTTGGCCAGAATTTAAGGGACGCGATGGGTGTCGAACTCCCATGCCCTGGAACGCTAATGAAAAAAACCTAGGTTTTAGTTCATCTACACCATGGCTGCCTTCCAATAGTGAGTATGTTTTAAATTCTGTTAATGAACAGATAGAAGATAAAAACTCAATGTTAAATTTTACAAAGAAACTTATTAGGAAAAGAAAAAAAGGTATCGCTACTTAACAAAGCACAGAATGGAAGTTGGGCCAGACATTCTAATAAAAATTGCAAGCAGCGATATTAGTTCAAATTCTAAGCTTAATATTTAAAAAAAAGAACTTTTTTTATGCAATAAACGGGCTTTTGTAAATTTTTTTAACCTAATTCTTAATTTTCATAAAAATTTATATGTATTTTTTATTTTTAAGGCGTAAAGAATATTTTTAAATTTTATATATAATTCTGTTATGAGCATTTGGTTCAAAGACTATTCAAAAATAAACCTCAAAGATTTATCTATCGGTATCGATAAAATACTTGGCATTGAATATTTAGAGCTAGGAGATAATTTTTTAAGAGCCAAAATGCCTGTGAATGAACATACTAAACAGCCTTTGGGATTATTGCATGGTGGGGCAACTTGTGTATTGGCTGAGAGTGTTGCAAGTTTTGCAGCATTCCTATGTATTGATCCGGAAAAAAAGAATGTCGTGGGCTTAAATTTAAATGCTAATCACCTTAAATCCATAAAAGATGGATTCGTATATGCCACTGCAAAACCTGTTCATGTTGGCAATAGTACTTCTGTTTGGGACGTTGAGATTACAAACGAAAACAAAGATTTGATTAGCATTGTAAAATTCACAGCTATGCACAAGGATATCAATAAATGAGAACGATTAAATTTATTCTGCTTTTTTTTGTCACTTTGAGCTTAACTGCAGAACAACCAAAAAATATACTTTTCGTTGGAAATAGTTATCTTTATTACAATAACAGTGTTCATAATTATGTTGAATTAATGTTACGTGAACATTACGGCTCTGCTATTGAGACAAAACTGTCAGCAATAGGTGGCTCAAGACTACATCACCATAATATTGATCATTTATTAGATTTTAAAAACTTAAATCTTGAAGAGCAGATTGATTTGCTAATAATGCAAGGTGGCAGTGCTGAAGTAACAACAAAGAATAATCAAAATGAATTTATTGTCACCGCAAAAAACTATGCAAAAAAAGCTCAGGACCTAGGTATTAATACTGCTCTTTATATGACTCATGCTTACGTAAAGCCTGACAAAAGATTCCAACCCAATCTAATAGAAAAAATTAAAGAAACTTACTATTCTGCTGGCAAAGCAAGCAATTCAACTGTAATTCCTGTGGGGCTAGCATATGAGATAGCTTATGCTGCAAAACCAAACATAAAACTTCATCACCCAGACGGTACACACCCTGGGCCATTAGGCACATACCTTGCCGCTGCAACTGTAGTCGCTTCTATTACCAAAGAATCACCAGTTGGACTTGAATTTAATTATTATGACTCTGTAGATGACGGTAATAGGCTTTTTTTACAGGAGATTGCGTGGCAAGCCTACCTTAAAGGCGAAAAAGAGTTAAGCTTACATAATTAAATGACAGAATTAGCCAACATTATTAAAGATAGTACTAATGAACCAAGTGAAAGACTTGCGTCTTTAATTGAACACAGAAGCAAAAGTCTTGGCAGTATTGGATTAGCAATTGTTTATACCGTTGGCCACATAATTATAGCTATAATTTGTGCTTCGCTTATCTTTAATGCATCTCTTAACTTGGCTGCTCTAGATGCCTTTGTTGAACCGGTCATAAACGGTTTTTGGTTTTATCTTTTACACGAATTTTTTAAGACAAAGCTATCGGATATCCTGCTTACTGTTATATATACAATTGGACACATCTGCGTAGCAACAATATGTGCTGCATTTATCTTTAACGCCCCTTTAAACTTAGCAGCTATGGATGCTTTTGTTGAGCCTATAATTAATGCTTTTTGGTTCTACCTACTTCATTCTTACTGGAAAAAAAATAACATCTAGATTTTTTTCTTCCAAACTAGATATATCTGAATAAGAATTGTTACACCTATTAAAGCCGTGAATATAAGGTAGTATCTAATATTTATCGGGTCTTCAACCGACAAACCCATTGGATTATCTAATGGTAGTCTTTTGTTCACTTCTGCAATCCCAGGTAATAAATGAAAAAGTACACTACCAGTGTAAGACAGAATCTGAATATACTTTGATAAACCAAGGATATTAAATCTCTCAGCAGCTAACCCTAAAAAAATTGCAAGCAATGTAAGTATTGCAAGTATATGAGCAGGATTAAAACCACCATTTTTGTAAAGCATTAATGCAGTAGATGCAGTAATTAAAGTAGCAAAAATATAAAACTTTCCTAGGTAATTATTTTTAGTTATTAAACCTTGTGAAAGGATAATAAAAGCAGCTACAAATATAGCTAAAGTTCCTAGAATTGTGTGTATCCAGCCTATTAATGAAATTTCCATTTCCCCCCCGAGATTGGTTTATCGTTAAGTAGTTGTTCTTTTAAAAAACTCCCAAATCTGATTATATATATCAGTTTGATTTTCAAATTGTATATTGTGTCCAGAGTCTTTCACAATAAAATATTTAACTTCAACTCCATTCAAACAATCTGCGTATGTAAATTCTGATACCTCAAAAGTACCCCAATTAATTTCTTCTTCGTTTGGTGTCATTGAACAATTAAAATTTATAGCCCAATTCTCAGCACTACCTTTAGCAGACATAAATATTGTGCCAGCAACTCCTGATCCTCCGGCAATAGGAACAAGATCATCATTTTCACCGTTAACTTGAAAGACAGATAGTGGAATACCAGGAACTATATCTCCAACTGGTTCAGATTGTTGGCTTATTAATGGGGCAATGCCTTTTAACAAATCTTTTTCTTTAGCAATTTTATTGATTATGCCAGCTCCATTTGAGATTCCAATTGCATATGTATTGTTGGTATCAAAAATAGATGAGTTGTTTAGTTCAGCAATCATCAAATCGAAGAATTCTACGTCATCTGCATTTGTCTCACCGCTAACATTCCATCTATTTTCAAAGCCTGTGGGGAATATACCAATAAATTTTCCTTCATCAATTAAGTTTAGGATTTCACTGTGCCTATTCATTTCTTGTTCACCATTGCCGCCAGCACCATGAAAAACAAACATTAAAGGGTATTGGTATTCAACAGGATTCTGAGGATATCTTATGGAGAACTCTCTGTTAACAGATGTATTGCCTACAGCCTGCTGAATTGATTTGTTTTCAATTATATATCCTTGCACTTCAACACCAACCTCTCTGTGATGGTAGCTCCCTGAAAAGCATAATAACGTAAATAAATTTGTACCTACTTTAGGCACCACTACTTCCTCAGATCCATTCAAAGGTTTATCACCTTCCCAATCTCCACTAGCTGCACAAGTATCTGCTCCGACACTAGACCAAGTTAAAGTAACAGTCTTTGTGACAAGTTGAGAGCTCTGATTAGTTGAAATAGAAATCCGTGTTTCAGGCAAACTTACATCTGAGGCACTATCACCACTACCACCACAACCAGTTAACAATAAAATGGAAAGCAGACATAAAAAACGCATGGGATTAATCATATTTGATAAGGAGTGTATGATAAAGAAATGAATAAGCTTTCTTTCACTTTGATGCTGTTATTCTTTTGTCAGTCAATATTTGCTGTTAATGGTGTTCCAGGTCCAAGGGACTGCTTTTGGAGTAGAGGTCCTCATAGTGGAGATCCGTATATTAATCTTGCTTATCCAGATTCCAATGTATTTTATTGGGCAGCAACATTTTCTATGCCAGACGGCGCTGAACTTAATATTAAAGGCGATTTTCCATATGCAAGGTACATGTCAATTATTAGTTATGATGGTCAAGGACGTCCAATTGAATCGCTTGCTGATTATTTAATTGAACCCAATAAGAATGCAGTAAACCCATTTTCTAATGGTAATAGTCGTTTAGACCAAGAAAGAGGATATGAAATAAAAGTTCTTAACAAGGCTCCCACAGATAAAAGAGTTACAGGTAGAATTGCTTCAACCAAATCTAACAATGTTTTGCATGCTCCTGCATATGGACCCAATCAACAAACTATAATTTATCGCATCTACTTACCTGATAGAGGAACTGCCCCGCTTGGGAATGTCAAACTTCCAGATATAAAAGTAAATTTTGAAGGAAAAACATTAGATAAAGATCAATCTTGTAAACTGTTAAAATCATCGCAGAGTTTAGCAATATCTTTAGATGCAGCTGGAATCGCGCCAATGGAATATAGGAAACTGGCATCTCAACCAGATAAACCAGTTACATGGCCAGCTAAAAATCCTCCTGAGTGGTACATACAACTAGATAGACAAAGCTTAATTGGAATATACACAGGTGAATTTAATAACGATGCTCCCAGAAGTACCGGTGGTTTTTTTCCTAATTTAGATAACCATTATTTAAGAACTATAGTGAATAGAAAATATGGCAATGTCTTAATTTTAAGAGGTAAAGCACCGAAAACTCCAAATACATTTAATGGCGATCCCAAATATATTGAAAATGAACTTCGATACTGGTCAGTATGCTCTAACCAAAGTTTTGGAAATACGCGTGTGAATGATTGTTTGTATGATGAGGAAATTCCCTTAGATGAAAATGGTTTTTTTACTTTAGCCATAAGTAAATCAGAACATAGGCCACGGAATGCAATAGATGATTGTGGTATTGCATGGCTGCCAATTGCTGAAAATGGTGATGGAGTATTCGATGATGATGTTGCTATAGTGCAATTCAGACACATGTTAGCAAGAGATGATTTTCCTAACTCTATCCAAAGTGTTGAGAATCAAGGTGACATAAAAGCTGTTATGAAACAATACTATCCTCGTGCTAGATACTTTATGACAAACCAAGTTGAAAGCTTTTTTCCTTGTCTAATTGAAGATTAAATAATCAGTATTTTTTAACTAAAGCTAACATGGTGGAGCCAAGGGGGATCGAACCCCTGACCTCAACACTGCCAGTGTTGCGCTCTCCCAGCTGAGCTATGGCCCCAGACCCTTTATTTTATAGATTTTTAGTAAAGTTAAAAGATGTTTTAAAAGGTTGAAAAAACTGGCTATTTTTAGTTAAATAGATCTTAACGAGAGGGGTTTTTCAATATGACCAAGATTAAATATTTAGTTTTATTAATGTGTGCAGTTGTTTTCTCTGTGAATTCACAAGAAACAGCTGATAACAATGATGTAGAAGAAGTAGTTGTTACTGGTACTCAAATTAAGGGTGCACGTATAAACGAAGCTTTGCCTGTAACAGTGATTACTGCTGATGATATCGACGATAGAGGTGTTAATTCAGGTGACGAGCTTTTAGCTACTTTAACTGAACAAGGTGTAAACCAGTTCAATGACGTTGGTTCAAATGGGGGCGGTGTTAATGCTTCTAGAGGTGACGTTGGTGCCTTTGATATAAGATCATTAGGAACCGGTAATACACTTGTACTTTTGAATGGGAGAAGAATGATTTCTACTCCTTCATATCAAACAGAAGAAGTTGGTGGTAGTTACGTTCCTGTTGCTACAGTTAACTCAAACAACATTCCAGTTTCACTTGTAGATAGAGTGGAAATTCTTAGAGATGGTGCTGGAGCTATTTACGGTTCAGATGCTGTTGCTGGTGTTGTTAATAATGTTTTAGATACAAACTTTGAAGGTTTCCAAATGAGAGGAAGATTCCAAAATTGGCAACACTTCAATAGAGATGATCATAAATTCTCTATGAAATATGGAAAAGATTTCAATGGCGGAAATACAAATGTTTCTATGTATTTCAGTTATTACCAAAGAGATAGAGTAGCTGCATCGGAAGACGAAATTATGGGTAGATGTGACTACGGCGATCTAGTGCCTGCAGAATTTGATAGTGCTTTTTATAGATGTTCATCTAACTCTGCCTGGGGACAATTTGATATGAGTGGTAGTGCCGCTTATACAGATAGTTCAGGTGAGTTCTTAATTAAAGCTGCTGGTGATGCAAATTGTCTACTTAACCTTGGTGGTGGTGTTTGTGCGGCTTCAGATTCATCAGGAAACTACACACACAACTGGAATGGTCAAAGAGACGTATTAGGAGCAGTTCAAAGACATAACACATTTGTCTTCTTGAACCATGATCTTGGAGATGGCAGAGAGTTATTTGCCGAATGGGGAAATTACCAAAGTGAATACAATGGTAACAGACACTCTGTTTCTCATTTCTCCTCAGTAAAATTTGTTGTTCCTGCAACAAACTTCTATAACTTCACAGGTAAAGCATTGTTGATGGATAACTATAGATTTGTAGATGCTGGGCAACGAAATGTAGATAATGATAAAGAAACTAACAGGTATCTTGTTGGTCTGAGAGGAGTAACTGATGCTGGATGGGATTGGGAATCTGCAGTATCTTATTCAACAGCAGAAGCTTTTGATGTTACTCATAACAGAGTGTCCAACACACTTCTAGACGGTTTGCTTCATAGAACAGGACCTGGTGCATACAACCCATTTAATGGTGGCGGTGTTTATCAAACGGGCTATGTCTCTCATAATCCAGTTGACTACACGCCAGGCAATATACAAGATGCAGTTGTTGATGCATATAGATACAACGAAAGAACTATGACAACAGCAGACCTAAGACTGTCTAAGCCGGATGTTTTCTCAATTAAAGGCGGAGATGTTGGTATGGCTTGGGGTGTTGAAGCAAGAAATGACACTTTCCTAGACGATAGAGACCCAAGATTAGATGGAACTATTGTCTTTACAGAAAGAAAGACAAGCGGTCAGCTTTCAACAAGTGCTGGTGATTCATATCCATATGTTTCTGATTTAGCTAACAGTAGCCCTACTCCTGATAGTGATGGTGCTAGAAATGTTAACTCAGTATATATCGAATTCGATGTTCCATTAGTAAGTCCTGAAATGAATATTCCTGTTGTTGAACAATTTGATTTACAACTTGCTTACAGACAAGAGGCTTATTCAGACTTTGAAGGTACTGGTGTACCAAGGGTAGCTTTTGGTTGGGTTGTAAATGATCTAGTGAAAATTAGAGGTTCACAACAAGATACATTTAGAGCTCCAAATATGATAACTATTAACGAGAGTATGGTTGTTAGAAACAATACTAGAAATGATGCTGCAACAATTTATGCTGCTTCTCTTGGTGTTGATACTGACGATTCAGATGGTCGTTATAGTGTTCAGAGACAAGCTATGGGTAGTTCAAAACTAACTGCTGAAGAATCACAAAACTCAACTGTTGGGCTTGTAATTGAACCAACAGACAACCTGACAATTACATATGACGTTTGGTCAATTGATTCTACAAATACAATTGGTTTGTTCGGTGAAGAAAACCACATGTTGTTAGATCTTTTCTTGAGACTATCATCAAATGATATTAACAATTGCGGTGCTGTAATCAGTAACCCAGCACTTGTAAGACAAACTCCAGATAATCCTGCTTCATTCTTAGCAGCTGGTCTATGTCCATTTGGTTTAGCAGAAAGAGTTGAAGATAACTATGCAAACTTGAATGATAGGTCTGTTGAAGGAACTGATTTAGGTTTTTATTACGATATGGACACTGTAATTGGTAAGTTCTCATTCAAACATCAAGTTTCAATGTTAACTAAGAGAGAGCAAAATTTTGGTGAGACCTTAACTACACTAAATGCTGCTATGGATTCAGGATTCTTGCCTGTACAAGCAATAGATGGTTTTGGTGATATTCTTGCTGTAAATGGTTCTCCAAAAAGAAAATCATATACATCGCTAAGATTTAGACGTGGTGATTGGGCACTTGGTATTAACCAAAATGCTAGAAGTACAGTTTATGAAGATAGAACGATTGCTAGAGCAGGCTCAATGTGGGCTGTAACACCATTCAAAACAATGAATGTATACAGCGATTACTACACTAACGTTAATGGTGGTGATTTAAGACTAAGAGTAGGTGTCAATAATTGGCATGATAGAAGAGCTCCTTTAGCTTCTTCTAGAATGGGTTACTTTGAAGATTTAGATAATAATCTAAGAAGAAACTTCTACCTAGACCTTAGAGTTACTTACTAAATTTAATCTGATAAGGCGCGATTAATTTCGCGCCTTTTTTTATGAAAATATTATCTAGCCCAAAACATATAGGTTTTTTTGCTGGTCTTTTTTTCTTATTTTTTACCTTACTTACCTCTCCCCCAACTGGTTTATCTGAATCTGGATGGCTAGTTACTGGGGTTGTTTTACTGATGGCTAGTTGGTGGGCAACAGAAGCAATACCACTTCCTGTAACTGCTCTTATACCTTTAGCTTTATTTCCACTATTAGGAGTCTATGACTTTAGTGATGCAAGTAATCCTGCAAAAAGTGCCTTCACTAAAGTAGCAGCTCCATATGCACACCCTAATGTATTTCTATTTTTGGGTGGTTTCATATTAGCTTTAGCTATTGAAAAGGTTAACCTGCATAAAAGAATAGCTCTTAAAATGCTCCTCTCAATTGGCACAGATGCAAAATATCTAATTGGTGGTTTTATGTTGGTTAGTGCATTAATCAGTATGTGGATCATGAATACCTCAACCACATTAATGTTGCTGCCAATAGGTTTAGCAATTGCAGGTGTAGTACGCAACACAACTTCTTTGGACAAAGACTTTACAAATTTTCAAACAGCTCTGCTACTAGGTATAGCATATGCAGCAACTATAGGTGGCATGGCTACACCGATTGGTACTGGACCAAATATAGTAGTTATTAGCTTAATACAAGAACAAGGTTTAGATGTCACATTTGATCAATGGATGCTTTTGGCAACACCTATATCAGCAATTATGTTGTTAGTCGGATGGTGGTTGTTAACACATATTATTTTTCCAATAAATATTACTGGCAATGAAAATACCAAGAATTCATTACAAAAAATGTATCTTGATTTAGGGAAAATTAGTGTAGATGAAAGAAGAGTTTTACTAATATTTATTCTTACGGCTATGGCTTGGATGACAAGAGATCTGCTTGATGAATTATTCTTATTTCAAGGACTTACTGATTATGGTATTGCTATTATTGCAGCACTTGCAGTTTTCATCACACGATCAAGTACAGGTTCAGGTTTAATTGAGTGGAATATAACTTCAAAACTACCTTGGGGCATATTGATCTTATTTGGTGGTGGCCTCTCAATGGCTAATGCAATTATGGATTCAGGTCTTGGTAAATGGATCGGTGGATTAATCCCTGAGATAAATGCTGTATTGTTAATCTTGCTTATTGTAGCCTTGATAGTTTTTCTTACAGAACTCACTAGTAATCAAGCTACAACAGCTACATTCGTTCCAATTATGATTATCTTAGCTACAGCAGAAGGCAATTTACTACCAGATGGTTCCAATAATCTAAGTCTTGTTGCTCAGCTTGCTATACCAGTGGCTTTAGCCTCGAGCTGTGCATTTATGCTGCCAGTTGCTACCCCTCCGAATGCGATAGTTTATGGTTCAGAAAAATTTGGTATCACTGAGATGATGAGAGCAGGCTTATATATAAATATAGCAGGGATAATTGTTGTAACTCTATTTTCAGCCTATGTGTTACCATTAATTTTCTAAATGATTAGATTATTACTGCTACTTTTATCAAGTTTTGCTTTCACCCAATCAAGCTTAATAGATTACTCCCATCCATATCACTCAACTTATACCCAGTCAGGTATTGTTGTGTCACAAAATTATTTATCTTCTGATATTGGAGTAGAAATCTTGAATAAAGGCGGTAATGCTGTTGATGCTGCTATAGCGGTAGGCTTTTCTTTAACAGCCACATTACCAAGAGCTGGAAATATAGGGGGTGGTGGCTTTATGCAGGTTTATATAGCCAAAGACAAAACAATTTTAACAATTGATTTTAGATCTATGGCACCAGGGTTAGCAACAAGAAAATTTTATCGTAATGCAATCAAAGAAGATGATGATGTAACTAGAAAAGGTTTTAAAGCAATTGCCGTGCCAGGCACTGTTGCTGGTCTCTTTAAAGCTCATGAATTATATGGCTCTTTACCGATGAAAGATCTCATACAACCAACAATAACTTTACTAGAAGAAGGTGTCCCAATTACACAAGATTTATATTTAGCTATTAATAAGGGTAGATATATTAAAAATGATCCTGAATCAAATGAGATATACAAAAAAAATCTTTCATTAAACGGCAAATTAAAAAATCCAGATCTTGTAAAAACTCTTAGAGCATTACAATCAGAGGGACGAGACGGCTTCTATAAAGGCTCAATAGCAGATCTTATTCACACCCAGATGGTTAAGAATAATGGACTGATAAGAAAATCAGACTTGGCTAATTATAAAGTTAGCTTATATTCGCCAATCGCGACAAGTTACCGAGGGAAAAAGGTTTATGCTATGGGAGCTCCTTCAGGTGGAGGTGTTGTGATACTAACTGCGCTAAATGTTCTGGAATGCTTTCAACTTTCTCAACTAACCCCTAACAGCGCACAAACATATCATTTATTAGCAGAAGCAATGAAGTTTGGACATCATAACAGATCAAAATATGTTGGTGATCCAAGTTTTTCTGAAATTCCATACGATATGCTTTTATCTAAAGATTTAGCATGCGATAAAGCAAAAAGAATTAAGTTAAAGGAAGCCTCTACTCCAAAAAGAACAGCAAAAACTGGGGATGAGATAAATAATTCTTACAAAGAATCAAAAGATACTACTCATTACTCAATTGTAGATAAAGAT
>SHBL01000021.1 GCA_004321845.1 SAR86 cluster bacterium
CAACTCATACTAGAGACATTAGTTTTGAATTGGGTCGTCTGAAAGGCTACCGTAACTTCTGCAACAAAGTTTGGAATGCAGCCAGGTTTATTAATAACTACCCAATGGAGTCTAAGGAATTTGTAGCAAAAAATGATGCGGATAAATGGATTGAGGATGAATTCAATAAAGTGACTGAACAAATTCAGAAAAACATCGCTGAGTACCGACTCGATTTTGCCATGAATGAAATTTACGAATTCTTCTGGGGTAAATTCTGCGATAAATATATCGAAGAATGCAAAACCTCAGGTGAGACCGCGAACTTGCATCCAATGCTGAAAAAGATTCTAGTCCTAATGCACCCCTTCTGTCCTTTTATCACGGAAGAAATTAATGAGCTTGTCTTTAAAGATGGGTCATTGATGGATCTTTAAAAAAATATTTAAGTCCCTATTTATGATTCATGGCAAAAACATTACTTATTGGCGCAAATTCAACAATTGCTCAAGCTTTACAAGAAAATTCTGATAGAGAGTTTATTTGTCTTGCTCGTTCTGAAGGAAATCTTAATCTTGATGGTGATCTCTCCGAGCTAGATGACGTTACAGACATCAATGGCTTAGTGTATTTTCCAGGCACCATAAATTTGAAACCATTCACAATGTTAAAAGAAGACGATTTTCTTAATGATTTTAAAGTTAATGTTCTTGGTGCCGCGAAAGTAGTCAAAAAAGTTATCAACCAACTTAAAGAATCTGAAGGTGCAAGCGTAGTTTTCATCTCAAGCGTAGCAGCAAATATAGGTTTGCCTTTTCATGCCAGTATCGGAGCATCAAAATCAGCACTTGAAGGAATGGCTCGATCTCTAGCAGCTGAATATACCAATGCGAAAGTTTGCTTTAATGTCGTAGCTCCAAGCCTTACAGATACAAGCCTTTCAACCAACCTTCTGAAGACAGACAGGCTAGTTGAAGCAAGTAAAGAACGAAATCCAATGAAAGAGATCGGTGACCCACAAAAAGTTGCTAAGACAATTGATTTCTTATTAGATGCTCATAAGAATTGGATGACTGGCCAAGTAATTCATGTCGATGGTGGCATGAACAACTTAAAATAATTTATTCTACAAGTTTATTTGGATCTTTCTGGGAGACTTCCCAGCGTTTTCTAAGGTAATTACAATTTTCACAAGATTTAGATGGTTTTGGCATATCCCCATCTAAGGTAGCTTTGGCATTTAAGACTGCCTCTTCTACCCAACTGTTATCGCATTCCAATTTAACCAAATGTAAATCAAAGGTTAATTGTTGATTAAACATAGGTTCATGTTTTTTGCCGTTGTAATAAACCAAGTAACCTTCTGCGGCTACATTGAAGCCATTCTTTTCTAGCAACCATTGATACATCTCAAGTTGTCTACGATAACCTTTGGCGTATTCCCATTTAGAATAAGTATCTTCCCAGTCGAAAACATTCTTAGAAGTAGACTTCACATCAATCACTATTAAGTCGCCATTGGGTTTCTCCCAAATATCATCTACAGCACCACCAAAGTTGTAGCCAGCTTCTTCGTTTATATGCCTAATGCCTTTAAAGTTATTCCTCCACTCATCCATTTTTTCATGGGCAAAAGGCACTGCATCGATACCATGCTCAATAAACATTGGGTGAGGTTCAGCTTTAGCACGATAGTGGTCAAATTCGTTCTTACAAAGATTATCAACTGCACTATTTAAGGTAAAAGGCAGGCTGGGTGGTCTAATTTTATGGTTGTAACTAAGATAGAAACATCTTTGACAATTCAAATGCTGTTCTACTGCTGATCTACTTATTTTACGCATCTCTTAACATCTCAATATGAGGAATATTATCTTCTAAGTATTCCTCACTACACTTAATAAAGCCAAACTTTTCGTAATAATTTTCTAAATAACTCTGCGCTGAAATTCGAATGGCTGTTGGTTCAGCTTTACAAACTTCTTCGATAGCTTTATTAATTAGAATTTCACCTAAGCCTTTATTGCGATAAGTCATTTTGGTCACTATGCGGCCCAAAGATGGTTCAGTGAATCGTGTGGCTGCTGGGTTAATCCTCAAATAGCTGACTATCTCACCATCTTCCTCAATCCACATATGTAAACCTTGATCATCCATGCCATCTAAGTCTTGATATGGGCAGTCTTGCTCTATAATGAAGACTGCAATTCTTAACTGGATGATCTCATAGAGCTCAGCCTTGTTTAATTGCTGAAAAGTTTTTATGATGACTGCTCGATTTTGATTGGACATAAAGAAATTATGAAAGAAAGTGTTTACGATTACAAAGTAAAAGATATAAATGGTAAAGAAGTCTCAATGGCAGACTTCAAAGATAAAGTTTTGCTTATAGTTAATGTTGCTTCTACTTGTGGTTTTACTCCTCAGTACGAAGGCTTACAGAAGCTTTATGAAAAGTATTCAGACACTGGCTTAGAAATACTGGGCTTTCCTTGCAATCAATTTGGGGCGCAAGAAAAAGGCGATGAATCTGATATTAAAGAATTCTGTAGTCTAAATTATTCCGTCACTTTTCCAATCTTCAGCAAGGTCGATGTTAATGGCACTAATGCTGATCCATTATTTGAATTCCTTAAAGACAAAATGAAGGGCTTTTTAGGAACTGAAAGTGTGAAATGGAATTTTTCAAAGTTTCTTTTGAGTAAAGATGGTACAGTTGAAAAAAGATACGGCTCTTTAGATTTTCCAGAAGCAATAGAACCAGATATTAAGCAGCTTCTAGGTGCATAATAATCGCATCCTCTCTACCATTCTTAGTTTGATAATAGTCCTTACGAACTGAGAGTTCTTGAAAACCATTTTTACGATAAAAATCGTGTGCTACTTTGTTGGATCTACGCACTTCTAGCAATGCGGTCTTAAGCTCAAATAATTTCATGCGCTTAAGAAGGATATCCACCATGAAATCTCCTACTCCCTGTCTACGCATGCCTTCTGCCACAGAAATATTTTGCAAATGACATTCATCAAGGACTTTATTAGCAATACAAAAGCCAATAAGTTTTGAATTATAAATAACCACAAAACTCATTGAGCGCAATTCTAAGATTTTTTCAAAAGTATGCTTAGACCAGGGTGTTGGATTCGAATAAGACTCAATTTCCATCACATCATCTAAGTGATGTTCTGAAAAATTTTCAATTATGTAGTTATTCGCCAGTGAAATTTGGTTTTCTCTTTTCCACGAAAGCTGTGACACCTTCGATATTGTCTTTTCTACCAACCATTTCTTCTTGCATTTTAGCTTCAGCTTTTAAATTATCTTCATAAGACTTATTGAAACTATCTCTCATTAAATGTTTAGTCTTAAAAATAGCTCTAGGCGCTAAAGTGGCATAATGCTTAGCAAGCTCCATAGCTGTATCAAAGGCTTGGCCGTCTTCACTTACCTCAGAACACATACCGAGATTCATGCACTCTTCTGCGCTTACTCTTTTAGCCTCTGCAGCCATTCTAAATGCTTGCTGATAACCAACTACTTTTGTAAGCAACCAATTTGACCCGCCGTCGGGAATAAGAGCAATCTTTGAAAACCCTATTTGGAAAAAACTGGACTTTGCCATCACTGAAATATCAGAACTTAAGAAATAAGCACAACCAATGCCAGCGCAAGCACCTTCAACAGCCGCTATCACAACTTTGTCCATATAAACTAGATTGTTTAAACCAACGTGATAACCCTCATTTAAGCCTTGCTCTACACTTTCCCAACCCATGCCTTCCATTGCAGCTGTTAAGTCAGCGCCGCCACAGAATGCACTCTCGTCGCCAGTTATAACTACAGCTCTAAACTTAGGATCTTTAGCTTTTTCTGAATAGTCGTTAAAAAGTAACACAGTTTCTGGGTCCAGAGCATTTCGCTTTTCAGGTCTATTTAATTTGATCACTGCGATGTTGCCATGATCTTCGAATAATACTTTTGGTTCACTCATTTAATTCTTCCGCAATAAGGTAATTGTTTGTTTTACTCAGAATAACACCTGTTTTCTGAGCGTCTTCTCTATAGAATTTTATCGTAGGATTAGCATCTTGTCTTGATTGGAAGAAAGATTTCTCTAACTCCTTCATTTGACTCTCGTTGGGTGAAGCAAATGATTGCTGATCTAGCCAAATTCTAATTAATTCTGCTCTTTCAAAATAATCTAGCGTAGAAAGCTTATCTAGGAGCAAACCATCGTCATCGCAAACGGATTGTAATTTATTAGTAAGGAACTGATGATAGAGTTTGCTTTGCTTTGATAATAGATTTGCCATTCTTGCAGTATTTTTCTTTGCTCCAGGCCACCGTTCCGTTATTAAAGGGATAACCTTGTTTCTAAGAAAATTTCTACTGTAAGAATTGTCTTGATTGGACTCATCTTCAATAAAATCTAGCTGAGCCTCCTTAATGAATTGCAGAATTTCTGCCTTACCAATATGCAATAGAGGTCGAAGTAAATCTTTGCCATTAGTTTTTGTATGTCTTGGAATGCCTGACAGACCTTTAAGGCCTGTGCCTCTGAGGACACGGAAAAATACCGTTTCAACTTGATCGTCCTTATGGTGTCCCAGAATAATTACTGAATTTTTGTCATAGGTATTAAAAATAATTTGCCTAGCTGTTCGTGCGGCTGCTTCAAAACCTTGACCAGATTGCTTTATTTCGGCCTTTTGGCATTTGAAAGCAATATTGTGTTTACCGCAAAATGCTTCGCAATGTTTTAACCATGCCGTGCTATTAGTTTGCATTTGATGATCAACATAAAGAGCGGTGAGTTTGGAAGCTTGGTCGTGCGATTTCAGGAATTCATTGGTTGCAAAGAGCGCAAGAGTTGAATCAGCGCCACCACTATAACCAACAATAATATTTTTAGCTGCTAACAGAATTGCTTGTTCTGATTTATTGAAGAAATCCATACTAGACTCCAATGCTTTTGAATTTTTCGTATCTTTTACTGGTTAAGCCTTCGATTGAATGTTTTGAGAGTCCTTTCAGTTCATCTAAGAAATACTTTTTAACTTGAGCATATGTTTCTTCATGATTCCTATGTGCCCCACCGATAGGTTCTGTAACAATTTTATCAATAATGCCAAGTTCTATTAGATTTGAGGCATCAAGTTTCAATGCATCTGCAGCTTCTTCGGCATTTTTGGCAGTTCGCCATAGTATGGAAGCACATGCTTCTGGTGATGCTACAGAATAGATTGAATACTCTAGCATTCCAATCCTGTCCGCTAAGCCAATGCCAAAACCACCACCTGAGCCACCTTCTCCAATCACCAAATTAACGATTGGGGTTTTTAAATCTGACATTATCTCAAGACTCTTAGCAATCGCTTCATGTTGCCCTGCATATTCTGCTTTGACTCCAGGGTAGGCACCTGGTGTATCAATTAATGTTAAGACAGGTATAGAAAATTTCTCAGCTAATTTCATTAACCTATTGGCCTTTCGAAAGCCAGAAGGATGAGGCATACCAAAATTTCGACTCACTCTTTCTTCTGTTTCTCGACCTTTTTCATGTCCTATTACTACTACTGGATAATTATCTAGGAAAGCAAAGCCACCAATAATAGCTTTATCATCCTCTCCCAAACGATCTCCATGCACCTCTTCAAAACCATCAAAGACGTTATGAACATAATCTAGGGTGTGCGGTCGATTAGGGTGTCTGGCAACAAGAACTTTTTGCCAAGGACTTAAATTTGAATAAATCTTCTCAGTTTCTGCTTTTGATTGTAATTCTAAAGCTGAAATTTCATCTGCCAAATTGGCGGGTGCAGGCACAATTTTTTTTAACTGCTCTATTTTCTCAAGGCAGGTATAAATTGGCTGTTCAAACTCTAAGTGTTGGTCCATGATTAAAAAAGCTTGTAGTTTTCTTCTCCAAATATCTCATTTATTTTTTCGAACGTACTATCCTCCAAGGAAACCTTAAAAGTGTCAACTTTTAGCTCACTAGAAATATTAAGATCTTCGTCCTTTAAATTGAGTACTACATCTATACCATCAGGGTCATTTAACGCTTTTAACTCTTGAAATTTACCATTCCCTAACTCTTTTAGTTGTTTTCTTGAGACATCTAATCTAATTTTTGAAGTTAATGTGCTGCGTGCAAGCTCTATCGGTATTACATCAGTAGCTCTTATCTTTATGCCCACATCTTCATAGTTGCCTCTTCTATAATCATCTGCCACAACTGTCCCTTTGATCATAACTACACCGTTTTCTTTAAACAAAGGCTTTTTTTCATCGTGTAATTCGATTGGCACTGACACATCAATGGTTCCCGTTTCATCAGAAATTTCAAGAAAGACAAATATATTAGTGCCTTTTTTTACAATTCTTTTGTGGTTAATAAGGGCTGGAATATATTTTTCATTTGTTGTGGTCATAAGCTTACTAATTGGTTGAATTCTGGACGACAAAGTCTTCCTTAGCAAAGTAACTGGATGTTTGCTGTAATAAAAACCAAACGATTCTAATTCCATTTTTAGTTTTTCTGATTCAGAAAAAGTTTCAAGCTTGTAGCCTGAAACTTTAAGATCACTCTGTTCAGCAAACATTTCCATGACAGCTGATTCTTTAGATTTAAATTTTTGTTCTGATGCTTCTAGATAACTCCTAACAGAACTTACAGCTTCGTCCCTAGAACAAATCTCATCAAAAGCACCTGCTTTTGCCATACTTTGAAGTGATCTTATGCCGCCTTTTCTTAAATCTACTCGTGAGGCAAAATCCATCAAGCTCGTAAATCTGCCATTTGCTCTCTCAGCACATACTTCCTCAATAAATTTTCGACCAACATCTTTAAGAGCACCTAAACCATATTCAATCTCATCATTGTTATTAACAATAAAACTTGGGTGCGAAGAATTAATATTGGGTGACAGAATCTTAACCTCCATAAGAGCACAATCCTTTACATGAGGTTCAAGTTTGTCGGTTTTGTCTTGTTCTGAGGATAAAACAGATGCAATAAAGTGTGACGGATAATGAGTCTTTAAGAACGCTGTTTGGTATGCGATTAATGCATAGGCAGCTGAATGTGATTTATTAAAGCCATAACCAGCAAATTTTTCAATATTATCAAAAATTTCATTCGCTTTTTTCTTCCCAATACTATTATTATCACAACCCTCTACAAAAACGCTTTTTTCAGCTTCCATAACATCGGCTTTCTTTTTACCCATTGCTCTTCGTAGATTATCTGCATCACCAAGTGAGTAAGATGCTAATACCTGAGCTGCTTCCATTACCTGCTCCTGATAGACAAAAACGCCATAAGTTTCATTTAAAACCTTTTTAAGAGCTGGGTGTTGGTAAGCAATGCTTTCTCGTCCATTCTTCCTGTTGATATAGTCATCAGCCATACCAGAGTTCAATGGCCCTGGCCTATACAAGGCCACTAGTGCTGTAATATCAGAGAAGTTTTCTGGTTTCATTCTTTTGATTAAGTCCCTCATTCCACTAGACTCAAGTTGGAATATACCTTTTGTTTTACCAGAACTAAGCAAGCTAAATACTTTTGCGTCTTCGTAAGATATGTTGTTCAAATTAAATTCAGGATTTACTTTTTGAACAGATTTCACAGCATTATTTATTACAGTAAGAGTTCTTAAACCAAGAAAATCAAATTTAACCAGACCCACTTCTTCAACATCGTACATATCAAGCTGGGTTGCCATTGAATTTGTCTCAACATCATAATGCAATGGGGTAAATTCATGGATATCATTTGGCGCTATAACAACGCCTGCCGCATGCTTACCAATACTTCGAGCACACCCCTCTAATTTCAAAGAAAGTTCAAGAACCTCAGCAGCTTCTTCATTCTCTTTGCGCAATTGTTTAAGTTCTGGAGATTCATCAATAGCTTCCGTAAGTTTTATCCCAGGCGTAAGAGGGATCATTTTTGCGATCATATCTCCGAAACCATATGGTTTGCCTAATATTCTTGTTACATCTCTTGTAACACCACGTGCTGCCATTGTGCCTAAAGTTCCAATCTGAGCAACTGAATCAACACCATATTTATTTTGCACATACTCAATAACCTTATCTCGACCTTCAATACAAAAATCTATATCAAAGTCAGGTAGAGACATTCTTTCAGGATTTAAAAATCTTTCAAAAAGCAGTCCATGTTCAATAGGGTCAAGGGCTGTAATAGATAGCATGTAAGCTACTAGAGATCCGGCTCCAGAACCTCTACCAGGCCCTACTGGTATTTCTTGTTCTTTGGCCCACTTAACAAAATCCATAACGATAAGAAAATAACCTGGATATCCTTTTTCAATAATAATTTTAAGTTCTTTATCTAGTCTTTCTTGATACACATTTTTATCAAGCTCTGCGTTGGTCTGCAGGTAATCATTTAAGTTATTTTTTGCTAATTCTTCAAGATGCTCTGACAGAGTTTTTCCTTCTTGAACCTCATAAGAAGGCAGATAATACTGCCCCTCCTCTAAAAATACATTGCAAAGCTTTCCAACTTCAATTGTATTATTGAGAGTCTCATCTCCATGAGTTGCACTTAATTGCTCTCTAGTTTTAAAGTATTGTTCATTTGATACAACTGGATTATCAATCTCATCTTTCAATAGGGTTGAATTGTTTATTGCAACTTTAGCTTGATGGGCGAGATGATCTTCTTTTTCTAGAAATAAGACATCATTAAGAGCAACTACTGGAATATTTTTTTCATGAGCTACATTTGAAGCGTATGAAGTAGATTGATCATAACCTTGATCATTAAAGCATGTAGCTCCCAAGAAAAAGTTATCTTTAAATGCATCAGAATATTTTAATAATTCTGCTTCTATTAGCTCTTTTTCTTTTTTTGATGCAAGGTTTTTAATATTCGTAGATGAGGCAGGCAAAATACAAACAAGATCAGCACTGTTTTTAAAAATATCTTCTTCTGGAACGCTACGTTTCTCAATACCAGTAGTAACAAATGATTCTGTACTAAGTTTAAATAAATTTTCTAAACCGTTTTTATTTTTGGCCAATAAGATTACGTTCGTATAGCCATTTGGCACTTTGACATCAAAATCTACGCCGCAAATTGGTTTAATACCTTTTTTAACAGCATAGTTATAAAACTTTACTAAGCCAAAAAAAGTATTTTTATCAGCTAGAGCTACTGCATCCATACCTTTTTCTACAGCTTTATCTACTATCTCATTTGTTTTAGGCAGCCCGCATGAAATACTGTAATGAGATTTGGTTTGTAGATGGATAAAATTAGACATCATTAAATTTTAAAACTTTTTCTGTGAATGTTTGTGTATCCCAAATAATTAATAGCATGTTTATGGTCTTTTGTGGGATAACCCTTGTTTCTTTCTAGGGCATATCCCTCAATTTCTTTTGCATATTTAACCATTAACTGATCTCTGAAATGTTTTGCGACTATTGATGCTGCAGCAATCTCTTGGTGCTTTTCATCCCCTTTTATGATTGCTTCAGCATTATCTAAGTTCTCAGGGACATGTATGCCATCTATGATAATTTTAGCTGGATTTACTGGTAAATTATGTATTGCTCTTTTCATAGCAAGATGTGTTGCTTTAAGTATATTTAGACTATCAATCTCTTTTGGAGTTGCAATTCCTATGCTCACATAGAAATTTTGAGTGATATATTTAGCTTGCAGAGCTCTATTTAATTCAGATGTCTTTTTTGAATCTTTGAAAACTAGTTCTGGTTTATTGTTTCCAAAAACAACTGCTGCTGAAACTACAGGGCCAGCTAAACATCCAACACCAACCTCATCAACTCCTGCAATCTTCATATAATCTATCTACAAAATCACTGAGATTTGTTTGAACTAACTTATCTTTTACTGCTTTAATCATTTCTTGCCTAAATACATAGTCAGCTAGGTTTGAAGTTAGATCATGAGCAATATTCGCAGATGAAGCATCAGACTGTATAAGTTCAAGAAATATTTCTTCATCAGCAATGATATTTGGGATGCTTGCAAATTCTGACAGCATTAAACGCTTTAATATAAAGTGATTAAACCAATTAGTTTTATAGACCACAGTTGTCGGTATACCAGCAAGCAAGGTTTCTAGAGTTGCAGTTCCTGAACAGACAACTGCTGCCTTTGATTTTTTTAATACCTCTGCTGATTTTACATGCTCACATGTTATAAATTCATGATTCTGGATCTTATGTTGAATTAAATACTTATCTTCTTTTTTATAGACAGGAATCACAGCCTTGAAATCTTCTTCAATATTGAATTGGTTGAAGCCGTCTATCATGACACCTAAGTTATTTTTAATTTCAGATTTTCTGCTTCCGGGCATAATGCAAATAATATTTTCTTTGAATTCATTCTCGTAAGCTTCTTTCTCATCAATTAAAGGATGGCCGATACAAAATGCCTGCTTTCTAACATTTGCACAGTATTCCAACTCAAATGGAAATAAACAAAGCATATAATCAACATGTTTAAAGTGCTTGATTCTCCCTGGGCGCCAAGCCCACACTGAAGGACAAACTACGTGAATAGTTTTAATTCCTTCCTTTTGCATTTGTTTGTGAATTTCAAAATTAAAATCTGGGGCATCAATACCAATAAAGACATCTATTTCTTCCTTGATGAAATCTTTAATCAGCTTCTTTCTGAAATTAGTTATCTTTTTGTAGTTAAGAATTGGATCAACCAGACCCATGATTTCTAGCAGAGCTCTATCTCCTGAAAGTCCATAATTACTAAGTGGCCCTGAACCTACTCCTACTAATGAGATGTCATCGAATTTTTGCTCTAGAACTGAGAGTAATTTTGATCCTAATAAATCTCCAGATGGTTCAGCTGAGACAATGCCAATCTTCAATTATCTTAGAACTCCCCTTGTAGAGTTTTCAATGGATTGAATAAAGACTTGAACAGAATCATTTTGCTCACATTCTGATCTAATTTTATCTAAAGCATCATTAACCTTTAAACCTTCCCTAAAAAAGATTTTGTAAGCCTTCTTTAAATTAGATATTTCATCTTTAGAGAAATCTTTTCTTTCTAGGCCAATGCTATTTAAACCTGCTTGTTTAGTAGGATTGCCAGCAACTCTAGTAAAAGCCGGCACATCCATAGTAATCTGTGCTCCCAGTCCAGTAAAAGAGTAGGATCCTAACTGACAAAATTGATGGATCAAAGTGTAACCACCTAAAGTTACATGGTCACCCAATTTTACATGTCCAGCTAATCCTGAATTATCAACAAGAATATTATTATTTCCAAGTACACAATCGTGAGCTATCATAACGCCCGGCATAATAAGATTGTTATCACCTATTTTTGTATACCCAAGATCTGCACCAGTACCTCGGTGTACCTTACAAAATTCCCTAAAAGTGTTGTTCTTACCAACCTCTAAAGTTGTTTTCTCACCTTGATATTTAAGATCAGGAGTATCCTCCCCAACCACACAAAATGAGAAAAACTTATTACCTGTACCTATATTAGAAGGGCCATTTATTATTACATGGGATCTGAGCTCACAATCAGCAGCAATATTTACTTCTGGTCCAATTACAGAATATGGTCCTATTACTACACTTTCATGAATGGAAGCCGAACTATCTACTATTGCTGTTGGGTGAATATTACTCATCTAAACTTCTATCTGCGCATAAAATTTCTGCAGAACATACTAGCTCCTCTTCAGAATAAGCAGCGCATTTAAATTTCCAGATTCCTCTTTTTGAGCTTATTACTGAAGATTTAAATATTAGTGTATCACCCGGTAATACTTTTTTTCTAAATCTTGTTTTTTCTATTCCGCATAAAAGGTATACAGAACTTTTATTTGCTGTTTGCCTCATAATATGTGAGCCAAGGACTCCAGTGCTTTGAGCCATAGCTTCCAATACAAGCACACCAGGCATGATTGGAAAATTTGGAAAATGTCCTTTAAAGAAATCTGAGTCAGGAGAGACAAACCATTTTGCAACTATAGACTGCTCATCAACTTCCAATACTTCATCAATAAAGAGAAATGGGTCCCTGTGAGGAAGTAGCTTTTTAACATCGTAATCCATTATTTCTTTATCTTAGCTATAAATTTAAGTGAGTCTTTGTGTTTTTGAATTGGCATAACTCCACTATAAGCTCCTGCTTCTTTCAATGATTTAGTTACTAATGTTTTTGCCATGACAACAACATTATCTGCAATTTCAATATGCCCTATAATGCCAACCTGGCCAGCTATCTGACAATTCTTCCCAATTTTGACACTGCCTGCAGTACCAGATTGCCCTGCAATTGCTGTATTCTCGCCAATAATAGTGTTGTGAGCTATATGAACCTGATTATCAATCTTTACACCATCTTCAATAACTGTATCTCCAAGAGCACCCCGATCAACTGCTGTCTTAGCACCAATTTCAACATTTTTACCTATTTTTACGCCGCCCAAATGCTCAATTTTATGCCAACCTAAATTATTGGGGGCATAACCAAAACCATCTGACCCAATAACAGAGCCCGAGTGAATTATAGAATTGTCACCAATATCAGTGCATGAATAAATTGAAACATTGTCATGAATAATGACATTATCGCCTATGACACAATTAGAGTTGATGACTGTATTTTGACCAATATGTACATGCTTACCATATTTGGTTTCAACGGCTTCATTGGATGCCTTATATGCATTAAAAAAAACTTTTGATGTCTTTGCATATGCAAGATATGGATCATCAACAACAATAAAGTTTTGTGTTGATCCAATATCTTCTACAAGAGCTGTAGTGGTAATAACGGCACCAGCTTCTGAGCTTAATGTATCTATAAACTTTTTGTCTTTAACATAACAAATGGATGTGTTGTCACAGACTTTTGAATCTTGTAGGTAGGAAATTTTAAAATCAAAAGACCCTAGAGGAGTACCACCTATTAATTTGGCTAACTGCTCTAGAGTAAATGATTCCATTAAGATAGATTACTACTATTCAGACTTTTCGGTCAAAGCATTATCTAGATATGCAATAACCTCTTCAGTAATGTCTAAATCAGGGTCTGCATAAAGCAGTGCTCCTGGAGCAACTATCATGTCGTATTCTTTTTGTGTAATTAATTCGCCTAACACTTGTTGAAAAGTAGGTGTAAGCGTACCAACTACTTGTTGTTGGACTTCTTGTGCCTTTGTTTGAAGCTTATTAGATAGAAACTGAATATCAGCTTGCTTATCTTGCAATTGTTTTTGCATATCTAATTTTTCTTCATCGGATAAAACTTCTTGATCTTTTTGAAATTTTTCAACTAATGCTTGCCCTTCTGCTTGAAGCAATTCAAGTCTCTCTCTGTCAGCCATAAAACCAGCATCTTCATCAAGAGTTTTAAATGCTTCTTGAGCGTATTGAGTACTCAACATTGCTACTTCAGCATTTAACACAACAGTCTTAGCATTGATTGGAGCTGAAAAAGCTACAAGCAATAAAGTAAGAAATAAAACTTTTAGTTTGTTCATAATTAATCCCTAAGTTTCGCTATTTTATATGACTTTTGATAAAGAATCGAGATTTT